>CBHWEO010000072.1:0-20537 GCA_966112955.1 uncultured Duganella sp.
GCGCCTACCTGGCCTCGGTCCGGGACCGCTTCAGCAATCCTTTCCTCGAGCACACGCTGGCCGATATCGCGCAGAACCACGAACAAAAGAAGCGCCGCCGCCTGCTGCCGGCGCTGGAACTGGCGGCCGAACTGGGCCTGGACTTGCCGCAAGCGCGCCTGCGCGCGGTGCTGGCAGGCGGCGCGGCGGCATGATGCGGATCGACGCCCACCAGCATTTCTGGCGCCTGGCCGACCGCGATGGCGCCTGGCCGCCGCCAAGCCTGGCGCCGATCTACCGCGACTTCTATCCGGAAGACCTGGGCAGCCTGCTGCACCAGAACGGGGTTGCCACGACGGTCCTGGTGCAATCGATGCCGAACGAGGCGGACACCCATTTCATGCTCGACCTGTCGGACCGTTACAGCTTCATCGGCGCGGTGGTCGGCTGGACCGACCTCAAGGCGGCCGAGGCGCCGCAGCGCATCGCCGCGTTGGCGGCCCACCCCAAGCTGCGCGGCCTGCGGCCCATGCTGCAGGACCTGGACGACGACCGCTGGATCGACGACCCGGCGCTGGACCCGGCGGCAGCGGCCATGCAGCGGCACGGCCTGTCCTTCGACGCCCTGGTGCTGCCGCGCCAGTTGCCGGCACTGCTGGCGTTCGCGCGCCGCCACCCGCAGCTGCCGGTCGTGATCGACCACTTGGCCAAGCCGGCCATGCAGGGCGCGCCGGATGCCCGGTGGCTGCAGGACATGGCGCAGCTGGCGGCGCTGCCGCAGGTCCACTGCAAGCTGTCCGGCATGGTGACCGAGGCCGGCCCCGGCTGGACGGTCGAACAGTTGCGGCCTTACGCGGACGCCATCCTGCGGCTGTTCGGGCCGGGCCGCGTGCTGTGGGGCAGCGACTGGCCGGTGCTCACGCTGGCCGCCAGCTATGGCGGCTGGGTGGCCGCCAGCGACGCGCTGCTGGCAGGCCTGGACGAAGCGCAGCGGCAGGCGGTATTTGCCCTGAATGCGCAGCGCTTTTACCGCATCGGCGCCTGAAGCCATTGTAAAATGGGCGCCCGTCCGTCCCTTGCACCTGCATACCCATGGCCCGTTCACCGACCGTCTTCAAGCGCAGCGCCAATCTCCTGCTCGACCACATCGCAACGTCGGTGGCGGTCGGCGACGCGCTGCCGACGGAGCACCGGATGGCGGAAATCGCCGAGGGCAGCCGCACCGCGGTGCGCAGCGCGCTGGCCTATTTCCATGAACGGGGCCTGATCCTCAGCCTGAAGGAACGCCGCGTGCAGCGCAAGCCGGTGCAGGACGACTATTTCGCCGTGGCCGACCTGCAGAGCGGGGCGGATCGGGTGCGCCAGGTGCTGATGGAGCTGATCTACCACGGCGACTTGCCGCCCGGCGCGGAATTTTCCGAGGCCGAACTGTCGCGCGCGGCCGGCGTCAGCACCATCAGCGTGCGCGAGTTCCTGATCGAGTTTTCGCGCTATGGGCTGATCCGAAAAAAGGCGCGTGGCGGCTGGCGCCTGTGCGCCTTCGACCGCGCCTTTGCCCTGGAAGTGGCGGAAGTGCGCGAAATGTTCGAACTGGCCGCCATCGAGCGCTTCGGCCGGCTGGCGGCCGACGACCCGGCCTTCGACACCCTCGGCCAACTGATCGCGCGGCACGAGCGCCTGGGTTCCGTGATGCCCGCGCGGCACCGCGATTTTCCCGCGCTGGACCGCGAATTCCACACCTTCCTGATCGGGCTCCTGAACAACCGCTTCGCCCAGGGCTTCTACGACATCGTGTCGCTGGTGTTCCACTATCACTACCAGTGGGAAAAGGGCTCGGAGCAGGCGCGCAACCAGTACGCCGTGCACGAGCACCTGGACATCCTGCGTGCCCTGGCGCGGCGCGACATCCCGGCGGCGCTGGCCTGCATGCGCACCCACCTGGGGTCCGCGCGCAGCACGCTGTTGCAGGCGATCCATAGCCGCGAGCAGGCGAGTTATGAAAACAGCCAACTGCCACAATGATTTGACCCAACTACGGTGCGCGCGCCGCTTGCCGCACGTCGATTGATATATGTTTTTCATGTGCTTCGGCACGGTGTGGATGGCCGGCTTTGCGCCAGTCCACGGTATATCAATTCGACAGGAGACAATTCCATGAAGTGGATCAAGTCAATGCTCCGCAGGGCCGCCGCATGCGCGGTGGCCGGCGGGGTGGTGGTGGTAGCACCGCTGCCGGCGTCCGCCTACAGCTGGGACACGGTGGCCATGGGCGGCGGCGGTTTCGTTTCGGCGGTCATCCCCAGCAAGACCGAGGCGGGCGTGGTGTATGCGCGCACCGACGTCGGCGGCGCCTACCGCTGGGACGGCGCGAACGGCCGCTGGGTGCCGCTGCTGGACTGGGTGGCGGACGACCAGACCGGCTACCTGGGCGTGGAAGCGCTGGCGGTCGACCCCAAGAGCGCGCGCAACATTTACATGCTGGTCGGCATCAGCTACTTTAACGGCGGCAAGAGCGCCATCCTGCGCTCCACCGATTACGGCGCCACCTTCACCACCATCGACGTGAGCAGCCAGTTCAAGGCGCACGGCAACGGCATGGGACGCCAGAACGGCGAACGCCTGGTGGTCGACCCGGGCTCCAGCAACGTGCTGTACGTAGGCACGCGCTGGAATGGCCTGTTCAAGAGCACCAACTCCGGCAGCAGCTGGTCGCGCGTGACTTCGCTGAACGTGACCACCACGCCGAACGACAATGGCATCAGCGTGGTGATGGCCGACCCATCCAGCGTGTCGGGCGGGGTGGCGCAGCGCCTGTTCGTGGGCGTGTCGCGCTATGGTTCGGTGGGCGCGAACTTCTACCGCAGCGACAACGCGGGCGCTTCCTTCTCCGCCGTCTCGGGCGGCCCATCGGGCCTGATGCCGCAGCGCGCCGCCTTCGACGGCGCCGGCAACCTGATCGTCACCTATGCCAATGGCGCCGGCCCGCACGGCAACCAGTCGGGATCGGAACCGATGGATAGTGGCCAGATCTGGAAGTACACCATCTCGAACGGCGCCTGGACCAACATCACCCCGGCCGGCGTGACGCGCGCGTTCAGCGGCATCAGCGTGGACCCGAACAATCCGCAGCGCCTGGTGGCGTCGACGGTCAACCAGTATGCCGCGCAGGGCAGCACCTGGGGCGACCATATCTATACCTCCAACAATGGCGGCGCCAGCTGGACCGACGTGATTGCGCGCGGCTATGCCCAGGATACCGGCGGCATCAGCTGGATTGCCGGCGGCTCCATCCACTGGGCCGGCAGCGTGGCCTTCGACCCGTTCAACACCAAGACGGTCTGGGTCACTTCGGGCAACGGCATTTTCAGGACTTCCGACATCGACGCCTCGACCACCACCTGGACCTTCGTCGCCAAGGGCCTGGAGGAGACGGTGCCGCTGAATATCGTCAGCATCCCCGGCGGCCCCGTGCTGTCGGCGCTGGGCGACGTCGACGGCTTCCTGCACTACAACACCGCCACCTACACCAACCCGATGTATTCGCCGCGCATGGGCACCACCACCGGCCTGGCCGTGGCGGACGCCAACACCGGCATGGCGGTGCGGGTCGGCAACCAGATGTACACCTCGGCCAACGGCGGCGTCAATTGGAGCCAGGTGGGGATGAACGGCAGCAAAGGCCAGGTGGCCCTGTCGGCCAGCGGCGCGGCGCTGTTGCACAGCCCGGAGAACTCGTCGACCACCTACCGTTCCACCAATATGGGCGGCAGCTGGTCGGCCGTCGGCGGCCTGGGCGTCAGCAATGCGCGGCCGGTGGCCGATCCGGCCAACGCCACCAAGTTCTACGTGTACAACCCGGCCGACGGCAGCTTCATGATCAGCACCGACAGCGGCGCCTCGTTCTGGAAGTTCAACACGCTGGCCGCGGGCGGTTCGGACGTGATCCGCGCCGCACCGGGCCGCGAAGGCGACATCTGGGTGCCGCTGTACGGCGGCGGGCTGGCGCGCACCACCAGCTCCGGCTGGCAGTTCACCAACCTGTCCAACGTGAGCTACTGCGCCGCCGTCGGTTTCGGCAAGGCGGCCAGCGGCGCCACTTACCCGACGGTCTTCATCTGGGGCACGGTCAGCGGCGTGCGCGGCCTGTTCCGCTCGACCGATGCCGGCGCCAGCTGGACCCGCATCAACGACAACGGCCACCAGTACGGCGGCGTCGGCAACGGCCGCTTCGTGGCCGGTGACATGAACACCTTTGGCGTGGTGTACATGAGCACCGCAGGCCGCGGCATCGTGGTGGGCCGCCCGTAAGCCGGGGCAGTGCTTCAGCGGCGCACGTCGAGGTTGCCGGCGCGCGCCGCTTCGATTTGCGCCTCGCTGGCCAGGTTGAAATCGCCGGCGATGGAGTGCTTGACCACGGCCGCGGCGAGGCCGAAGTCCAGGGCCTGTTCGTCGCTCCAGCCGCACAGCAGGCCATGCAGTACGCCGGCGGCGAAGGCGTCGCCGGTACCGATGCGGTCGACGATGCCTTGCAGCGCGTATTCGCGCGCCTGCAATTGGGCGTCGCGCGTGTGCAGGGTTGCGCCCAGCCGGTGGTGGTCGTTGGCGAGCTGGGTGCGGATGGTGGCGGCCACCATCGAGAGCTGGGGAAACGCCGCGAACGCCTCGGCCATGGCGTCGGCGCGGGACGCTTGCGCCAGCTCCGGGCGCCGCAGCAGCAGCGCAAAGTCGCGCTGGTCGGCAAAGGCCAGGTCGGCGTGGCGCATCAGTTCGTGCAGCACGTCCGCGCCGTCGCTGCCTTGCTGGGCCCACAATGAGGCGCGGTAATTGCCGTCGAAGGAAACCCGCATGCCCAGGCTGCGCGCGGTGCGCATGGCGTCCAGTGTCGCCTGCGCGCCGCGCTCGCCGGTGGCCGGCGTCACGCCCGAGACGTGCAGCCAGGTGGCGCCGGCCAGCATCGCCGGCCAGGAGTAGGCGGCCGGGTCGGTCTGTGCGAACACCGATCCGGCGCGGTCGTAAATGATTTCGGCAGGGCGCAACACCGCCCCCGGCGTCAGGAAATACAGGCCGAGGCGGCCGGGCGCGAAGCGGATGTCGAGCGTGTCGACGCCGTGCGCCCGCACGCCGTCGCGTACCGCCATGCCCAGCGCGTTGTCGGGCAGGCTGCTGGCCAGCGACACGCGGTGGCCGAAGCGCGCCAGCGAGACGGCGACATTGGCCTCCGCGCCGCCGATGCAGGTATCGAGGCGGGGCGCTTGCAGCAGCAGTTGGCCGGCGGGCGCCGACATGCGGAGCAGCAGCTCCCCGAAGCAGACGATGCGATGTTTCATGCCCGCTATGGTGCGAATTCCGCCGGCCCGGCGCAAGCTTGAAATTCGCCAAAGCGGCCAATGAAATCCACCAGGCCCCAGGCGCCAGCGGCGGCCGCTTGTTGAAAATCGTTCAACCGTTTAGCGATTTTTACCATTGCCCCCGAATGGTGCGGCCCGCACAATCGCCTGTATTTTGTGGAGGCTGCCGATGTCGATGTCCTACCGAACTCTTCCCCTGGTTGCCATGCTGGCCGCCCTGGCGCTGCCGGCGCTGCAAAGCCATGCCGCCGACGACCCGGAACGCCCGGGCCGCGTGCAACCGCGCCCCTTCACGCTGGCGCCGGACGACGTGCGCGCCTTCCCGGCCCCGCCGGCCGGCTTCGCGGATGTCCAGCCGGGCGTCGCGCAGGGCAGCATGGTGGAATTCGGCTACGATTCGGCCGCCACCGGCACGCGCCGCAAGGCCATCGTGTACCTGCCGGCGGGGTACTCGGCCGGGCGGCGCTACCCGGTGCTGTACCTGCTGCACGGCATTGGCGGCACCCAGGACGAGTGGCGCGGCTATGTGCACGCCGGCGCCGTCCTCGATAACCTGCTGGCCGCAGGCAAGGCGCAGCCGATGATCGTGGTCATGCCCAACGGCCGGGCGTCGGCGGACGACCGGGTGCCGCCCGCGGAGCGCACCTTCACGCCGGAGCACATTGCCGCCTTTGCCAACTTCGAACGCGACCTGCTGGAATCCCTGGTGCCGGCCATCGACCGCGCCTACCCGACCTTGGCCGAACGCGGCCAACGCGCGATTGCCGGCCTGTCGATGGGCGGCGGGCAGGCGCTCAACTTCGGCATCGGCCATCCGGACACGTTTGCCTGGGTCGGGGGCTTTTCCGCCGCGCCCAATACCCGCGCGGCGGACGCCCTGGCTTCCGCCGCGGCGCAGGGCAAGCTGCAACTGCTGTACCTCTCCTGCGGAAACCAGGACAGCCTGTTCGGCATCTCGCAGGACTTCCACCGCAAGCTGCGCGAAACCAAGGTGCCGCACGTGTGGCAGGTCGATGGCTTCGGGCATGACCGCGAAAGCTGGTCGGAGAGCCTGTACCACTTTGCCCACCTCATCTTCCGCCAGAAATCCTCCTGACGCATGGGAGGCGGTTTTTCGCCTTCCCGCCGCCGCTGGCTGAAGGCCGGCGGGCTGCTGCTGGCCGTCAGCGCCGGCGGCACGCTGTGGGCGGAGGAAGCAGGGAAGCGGTACGGCGCCGACAGCCTGCCCGGCGGCGTGGTCGAGGAGCCGCTGGTCTTTGTCGGCATCGCGGCCGATGGCACGGTGACGATCGTCGCGCACCGGCCGGAGATGGGCACGGGTATCCGTACCTCGCTGCCGATGGTGGTGGCGGATGAAATGAATGCGGACTGGGCACGCGTGAAGGTGGTCCAGGCCGATGCCGACGAGGCGCGCTACGGCAGCCAGAACGTGGATGGCTCGCGCAGCATGCGCCACTTCCTTCAACCCATGCGCCGTGTCGGCGCCGCGATGCGCCACATGCTGGAAGCCTCGGCCGCGGCGCACTGGCAGGTGCCGGCGCAAGAGGTGCGCGCCGTGCTGCACGCCGTGGAACACCTGCCAAGCGGCAGGCGGCTGGGCTACGGGGAGCTGGCTGCGGAGGCCTTGCGCCAGCCGGTGCTGGCGCCGGAGCAATTGCGCCTGAAAGCGCCGCCGGAATTCCTGTACATCGGCAAGGAAGCAGTACGGCCTTACGACACGCGCGACATCGTCACCGGCCGCGCCGTGTACGGTATCGACGTGTCGATGCCGGACATGCTGTGTGCGGTGATGGCCCGGCCGCCGGTGTTGGGCAGCCGGGCCGCGCAGGTCGATGCCGATGCGGCGCGCAAGGTGCCGGGCGTGCTGGACGTGGTCCAGCTGGACGGCTATCCCGGTGCGCCATTGTTCCATCCCCTGGGCGGCGTCGCAGTGGTTGCGCGCAATACCTGGGCTGCGATGCGGGGCCGCGCCGCGCTCAAGGTCGCATGGGGCCCCAGCCCGCACGACGCCTACGATTCCGCCGGCTTCCGCCAGGAACTGGCGGCAGCCGTGCAAAAGCCGGGCAAGGTCCTGCGCGAGCAGGGCGACGCCTACGCCGCCCTGGCCGCCGGGGAGCCGTCGCGCCGGGTGCAGGCCGAGTACTACCTGCCGCACCTGGCCCACGCCACCATGGAGCCGCCGGTGGCGACGGCGCTGTACAAGGATGGACGGTGCGAGGTGTGGGCGCCGGTCCAGGCGCCGCAGGGCGCGCTGGACGCCGTGGCGGCGCACCTGCAGCTCAAGCCGGGGCAGGTCACCCTGCACCCGACCTTGCTGGGTGGCGGCTTCGGGCGCAAGGCCAAGCCGGACTTCGTGGTGGAGGCCGCCTTGCTGGCCAGGCGCTTCGAAGGCCGTCCGGTGAAGCTGGTGTGGACGCGCGAAGACGACATCCGCCATGACTACCTGCACACCGTATCGGTCGAGCGCCTGGAAAGCGTGCTGGATGGGCAGGGGCGGCCGCAAGCCTGGCTGCACCGCTCGGCGGCGCCGACCATCATGTCGCTGTTCGTGGAAGGCGCGGCGCTGCCGGCGGACTTCGAATACGGCATGGGCGCCGTCAACGTGCCGTTCCAGGTGCCCCACCTGCGGGTCGAGGCGGCGGCGGCGCCAGCCCATGCCCGCATCGGCTGGTTCCGTTCCGTGTCGAACATCCCGCACGCGTTTGCGGTGCAGAGCTTTGTGGCCGAACTGGCGCACCAGGCGGGGCGCGACCACCGCGACTACCTGCTCGAGCTGATCGGGCCGCCGCGCCGGATCGATCCCGCCGCGCTGGGCGACCACTGGAACTATTCCGAGTCGCCGCAGCGCTATCCGCTCGATACGGGGCGCATGCGGGCGGTGGTGGAACGCGCCACCCGCGAGGCCGGCTGGGGCAGGAAGCTGCCGCCGGGGCGCGGCCTGGGGCTGGCGGTGGCGTCCTGCTCGATGTCCTACGTGGCGGCGGTGATCGAGGTGGAAGTCGCGGCCGACGGCGCGGTGCGCGTCGATACCGTGGACATGGCGGTCGATTGCGGGCCGCAGGTGCATCCGGAGCGTGTCCGCGCCCAGGCCGAGGGCGGCTGCATCATGGGCCTGGGGCTGGCCCTGATGGGGGAAATCTCGTTCAGGGAAGGCCGCGTGGTGCAGTCCAATTTCCACGACTTCCCGGTGCCGCGCCTGGCCCAGGCACCGCGCCGGATCCGGGTGCATGCGGTCGGGGCGGATTTCAGCGTGCCGCCGGGCGGGGCAGGGGAACCGATGCTGCCGCCCATCGCGCCGGCCCTGGCCAACGCGATTTTTGCCGCCACCGGGCGCCGGGTGCGGAGTTTGCCGATTTCCCGCGTGGCCCCGGACCCTGTGTAAAATGGCCGCTGGGCCCTTGAGTATGTAACCGATGAACATGATTCGCTCCCTGCTCCGGACCGGGGTGTTTTGCGCCGCCGCTGTTGCCGCGATTGCAAGCCAGGCCGCGACCCTGGCCTGCGTCACGGAAGAGAACCGGCCCGTCAATTTCCTGGAAAACGGCAAGGTGACGGGCTTCAGCACGGAAGTGGTCCAGGCCGTGCTGAAGGAAATCAATATGCAGTGCGATTTCCAGGTCATGCCGTGGGCGCGCGCCTATACCACGGCGCTGCATGGGGAAAATGTGCTGATCTTTTCCATCATGCGCACGCCGGAGCGGGAAAAGCTCTTCAAATGGGTCGGCGTGGTGTCGCCGCCCGACAGCTCCTACCTGTTCGCCCTGCGCGACCGCAACGTCAAGCTTCGCAGCCTGAAAGATGCCCTCAATTACAAGATCGGCACCATCAATGGCGACGCGCGCGAGCAATTCCTTGAATCGAAGGGCTTCGTCAAGGGCTTGCACCTGCACGGCAACGCCACACCCAAAACCACCTATGAAAAACTGAAACTGGGGCGCGTCGACCTGTGGGCGATGAGCGAGATTGTGGCGCTCGACCTGGTGCGGCGCGAAGGGAGCGACCCGGAACAGGTACTGGTGCGGGTGCTCCCGTTGACGGAACTGGGCAGCGGCGGCAGCTATATGGCGTTCGGGCCGCGGACCGACGACCAGCTGGTGGAGCGCTTCCGCAAAGGCCTCGACGCCGTCAAGGCCAATGGCACCTTCGCTGCACTGCAGAAGAAGTGGTTCTGATTATTCGAACTGTATCTTCGTGATGTAGTACGGCTTGTAGGGCGCGCCTTCCGCCTGCAGCATCAGGCCGTCGATGTTGCGGTTGACCACCCCCAGGTCGGCCAGCCCGATGTCGACGATGGTCCAGGTCCTGGCCTTCGGCTCGATCACGTAGCTGCTGTCGAGCGCCTTGCCGTCGACCATGGCCTTCACCATCAGCCGTTGCCCGCCTTCCGCGCCGCCGTTGATGTAGAACGTCAGCTTGGTGTAGGGCGCGGTGGCGAACGTATCGTGGTGCAGGGCCAGCGCGCTCCAGGCATCGCCCTGCACCTTGAGCGGCTTGACTTCGCTGGTGGTGGCCGGCGTTTCCACCTTGGCCCAGCTCCAGTTCTGCCAGCCCCCCTTCAGTTCATTGTCGTAGACGACGAGCGGCTCCGCCTGTGCGGCGGCGGCAAGGATGGGCCAGGCGGCGGCAAAAAACGCCAGGGCCATGGCATTGCGGCGTAAGATGTTCATGGTGTCTCCGTTATTGTGGTCGGCCTGTTCCCCATTTTGCGAAGGCCTGCGCGCGGCTGCAATTGCGAAATTTTGCAAGGGCGCGAACAAAAATGCTCGGGTGGCTATTTGTTGAATATCGTTCCGGTGCTTGGTGATTTTCATAATTGTCCGGCGCCCGCGGTGCCAGCAGAATCGAAGGATGAACATTTTTCATCGACTCATGGCTGCCGCGCTGCTGGCCGCCGCCGGGGCCGGCGCCCATGCTGCCGGGGAAGCCGAGACTGTGCTGTTTGCCGGCAAGCCGCTGCCGTCGTGGAACGTCGGCATCGGCGCCATCGAGGCGCCGCCCACCGGCGCGGCCGGCTTGCGCATCGCGGAGGCGGCAGGCAAGCAGGGCGCGCTCTCCTTCGAATGGAAGGAGGCCTGGAATGCCAGCCTGCGCATCGACGGCGGCGCGTTGGACTTGCGGCCATACCTGGACGGCGGAACCCTGGAGTTCGACCTCAATGTACTTGAACTGGACAAGGGCGGCATGTATTTCGTGGTGCGCTGCGGCGCGGAGTGCTACCGCAAGCAGGCGTTCGTCCTGCCCGGCCGCGCCCTGCAGGGCAAGGGCTGGCAGCACCTGGCCTTCCCGCTGGCCTGTTTCTTCCGTGCCGGCGACGATTTCAGCAAGGTGCCGGTGCCATTCTCCCTGGAGGGCAATGGCAGCGGGCAGGTGGCCCTGGCCAATATCCGGTATGTCGCCGGCGGCAAGCCGAATACGTCCTGCCCGGACTACCGCACCCATGCCGTCACGCCGGAACCCCTGGCGCACGCCTGGTCGCTGGCATGGTGGATGCCGCGCCACGAGATGAAGATGGAAGAGAACCGCAAGCTCAAGGCGGCGGGCAGGAAGCCGCAAGTGGTCTTCATCGGCGACTCCATAACGGAAGGCTGGGAAAAGTCCGGCCGCCCGGTGTGGGACCGCTATTACGCCAAGTATGACGCGGTGGCGCTGGGCTTCGGCGGCGACCATACGGACAACGTGCTGTGGCGCCTGCGCCACGGTGAAGTGGACGGCCTGGCGCCGAAAGTGGCGGTGCTGATGATCGGTACCAACAACGCGGGCGACCGCAACGACGACCCCAAGGCCACGGCCGCCGGCGTCAAGGCCATCATTGACGAATTGCGCAGCCGCCTGCCGAAGACCAAGGTGCTGCTGCTGGCGATCTTCCCGCGCGAAGAGCAGCCGACGGCCTTCCTGCGCCGCCTGAACGAACAGGTGAACGCGCTCATCGCCGGCTATGCCGACGGGCGCCACGTGTTTTTCGCCAATATCAACGACAAGCTGCTGAACGCCGACGGTACGCTGTCGCGCGAAGTCATGCCGGACTTGCTGCACCCGGAGGAAAAGGGTTACGAGATCTGGGCGCGCAGCATGGACCCCATCCTGAAGAAACTGCTGGCGGAGTAAGAACTTGAAGAAACTGATGCAAAGCGCGGCATGCGCCGGCCTGCTGCTGGCCGCATGCGCCGCGCAACCGGCACTGGCCGGCAATTGCGCGACCAACGTGGCGCCGCGCGCCGTCGACTATCCGTGGATGTCGATCGAGCGCTGGAAGCAGATGTTCGCCGAACAGGTGGAGCGCGCCGCCCAGGGCGACGTGGACCTGATGTTCGTCGGCGATTCGCTGACCGAAATGTGGCCGAAGGACCAGTGGGACAGCAACTTCGGCCGCTTCAGGCCCGCCAACTTCGGCATCGGCGGCGACCATACCGGCAATGTGCTGTGGCGCCTGCAGCATCCGGCCATCGCGGCGCTCAAGCCGAAACTGGTGGTGCTGATGATCGGCGTGAACAACATCAACCTGTGCGACGAAGGGCCGGACGAAGTGTTCAGCGGCATCCAGGCGGTGCTGGCGACGCTGCGCCGCCAATACCCGAATGCGCGCATCCTGCTCAACGCCGTGCTGCCGGAAGGCGAGCCCGATTCGGAACAGCGCCACCGCGTGGTGGCCCTGAACCGGAAGGTCAGGACGCTGGGCGACGGCAAGGCGGTCTTCTTCCACGACTACGGCGCCCGCTTCATGGGCGAGGGCGGCGTGCTGTCCAGGGAACTGCAGCCGGACCTGCTGCACTTCTCCGGGCAGGGCTACCGCGTGCTGGCCGACGCCATGCGCCCGGACATCGAACGCTTGCTGGGCGCCGCGTCCGCCCGTTAGCGGCCTGCCGCCTCCTCCACGATCGCCAGGTCCCATGGTGCCAGGCTGACTTCGTCGCCGTTTTTCAACTGGCGTGAAGTGAGCAGGTCGTTGCCAGCCTTGTACTGGTACTTGAAGCTGGCGGCGGCGCCGGAATAGTTGAAGAAGTAGCGCACGGTGCGGCCGAAGTCGTTCACGCCGCTGCGGGTATGGACTTGCGGCGGCAGTTGCTGGTCCGGCCCGGACAGCCCCGCATCATCCAGCGCCGATTTCAGCACGGCCTTCTGCAGCTTGTCGCTCAGGTAGGTGCCTTCATAGAACACCTTGCCGGCGCCGTACTGGTTCTGCGTGATGGCCGGCCAGCGGCCGAAGAAGTGGTGGTCGTAGTAGGCCAGGGCCCTGGCGGTATCCAGCTGCAGGAACTCGGCCCAGTACTGGACCTTGTTGTCGCCGCCGGCCTGGAACGGGTCGCCCTTCAGCGCCAGTGGCTGCGCCAGGTTGGAGAACTCCTGGTAATGGAAACCGAGCGCCTCGCGCAGCGGTCCGGGCGCCATCGACCAGCGCACGGCGGCGTTTTCGTTGGCGAAGCCGCTCTTGAAGGTCATCACCACGCGGCCGCCCTTGCGGATGTAGTCGGAAATGCGCTTGAGCAGCGCGTCGTCGGCGATGTACAGCGCCGGCACCAGCAGCAGCTTGTATTGCGAGAAGTCCTGCACTTCCGGGAAGACGAAGTCGGCGCCCACGTTCATGTCATACAGGGCGCGGTGCATCTGGCGCACCAGCGAGCCGTAATCGGCCTTGCTGCCGCCGCCGCCCCATTGCGACTCCTTGGCGAAGGGCATGTCGTTGAGGGCGTTCAGCGAGTCGCGGCTCCACAGGATGGCGACGTCGTTGCGCAGCTTCAGGTTGACCAGGCGCGGGCCGATCTGCTGCAGCTCACGGCCGGTGCGGCTCATCTCCGCGTAGGCGCGGTTCGGCTCCATGTCGTGCGACAGCACGCCTTTCCAATAGGTTTCCTGGTTGGCGTGGATCGAGGACCAGTGCCAGTATTCGACCATGTTGGAACCGTTGGACAGGTGGGTGTACACGTCTTCGCGGAACTGGCCATCGTAGGGCGGGTACTGGAAGGAAGAACTCCAGTCGGTGGTCTGCGCGTTGGTTTCCGTCACCAGGAAGTTGTTGCGCTTGAGCGAGCGCGTGAAATCGGCCTGCAAGGTCTGGTCGGCGCCGTTGTAGTACTCGCGCTGGCCCCAGTGGTAGATGTTCACGGCTGGCATGTCGAGGGCGGCCGATACCGCTTCCTCATTGACGTCGCTGTGCATGGAGCCGGCGAAATCATGGGTCACGAACTGGCGCGGCGACGCGTATTCGCGCACCAGCTTCGCCTGCCAGTGCAGGAAGTCGGTCACCCGCATCTGGCCCCAGCGCGACCATTCCAGCTTGTAGCCCGTGCTCTGGGCGCCGTCGGGGCGGGGCAGATCGGTCCAGGAATGCAGGTCCTGGCCCCAGTAATTCAGGAACCAGGCCTTGCTCAGGTTTTCCGGCGTGCCGAACTTCTTTTCCAGGTGGTGCTGGAAGCGCACGAAGACGTCGTCGTTGGCGGCGCCGTAGGTGCCGGTTTCGTTGTCCACCTGCCAGCCGATCACGTTCGGGTTGTCCTTGTAGCGGCTCACGATGTTGCGGATCAGGCGCCCGGCGTAGAAGCGGTAGGCCGCCGCATCGGTATTCATGTTCTGGCGCATGCCATAGGTGTTCTGCACGCCGTTGAACTTGCGCGCCAGGATTTCGGGGTTCTGCCTGGCCATCCAGGCCGGGATGGAGTAGGTGGGGGTGCCCATGATGACCTTGATGCCGGCCTTGCCCATGGCGTCGACCACGCGGTCCATCCAGGCGTACTCGAAGCGGCCGTCTTCCGGTTCCCACAGGCTCCAGGTCGATTCGCCCAGGCGCACCACGTTGAATCCGGCCGCCTTCATCATCTGCACGTCCTTCTCCAGGCGTTCGTAAGGCATGTATTCGTGATAATAGGCGGTGCCGTACAGGATGGTCGGCAGGGGCGGCACGGCGGGGGCGGCGCCCGCCGGGGCCAGGGCGCACGCCAGGGCGGCCGCGAGCAGGGTCCGTTTCAGCATACGGAATTTTCCTTCTGGTTGGTTGGCTAGTGCGCCTATTGTGAAGACTTGCCGCGCCAGCAGGCAATGGATTGGCCGCTCACTGCGCAATTTCATATTGATCCTTGGCGGTTTTTGCAATTGCGGCGCACCAGGCTAGCTCCCACAATGCAGGCTGTAACCAGTCCCTGGAACCGATTGACCGCCCCGATGAAAACCCACTACCACGTCCTGGATGGCTTGCGCGGCACCGCTGCCTTCAGCGTGTTGGCCTTCCATTTCCTGGAGTTCCTGTCCGCCAGCCCGGAGCAGAACCCCATGGCGCACGCGCACCTGGCGGTGGATTTCTTCTTCGCGCTGTCCGGCTTCGTGCTGGGCCATGCCTACGACGGGCGCGGCATGGCGCCGGCGCAGTTCTTTGCGCGGCGCCTGGTCCGGCTGCACCCGATGGTGGTGGCGGCGATGCTGGTCGGCCTGCTGGTCTACGTGCTCGACCCGTTCGCCGGCAATGCCCAGCGGGTCGGCGTCGCGCTGTCGCCCGGCGCGCTGGCCCTGACTTTCGCCATGAGCCTGCTGCTCTTGCCGACCCCCACGCTGCCCAACTACTTCGGCGAAACCCATTCCATGAACGGTCCTTCGTGGACGCTGTTCCAGGAATACATCGCCAATGTGCTGTTCGCCCTGTTCGCGCCGCGCCTGGGCCGCCGCCTGCACATCGCACTGTGCATCGCCGCCGCGCTGCTTCTGCTGTGGACCGCAAAGCAGTTCGGCAACCTGTGCTACGGGTGGGGCTGGGGCCACGCCTGGGTGGCGGGCGTGCGCCTGGCCTGCTCTTTCCTGCTGGGCCTCCTGGTGTACCGCATGGGCTGGCGCATCGCGCTGCCAACCCCCTTTATCGTGTTGTCGGCCGTGCTGCTGGCGGTCTTCGCCATGCCCACCTTCGGCGCCGCTAACTGGCTGTACGAAGCGGCCTGCGTGATCCTGGTGTTCCCGCTGGTGCTGGTGGCGGGCGCCGGTTCGCTGCAGCCCGAAGGCACCATGGGCGCCGTCACCCGGCTGGTGGGCGAGCTGTCGTACCCGGTCTACATTGTCCATTACCCCTTCATTTACCTGTGGGGCCACTGGATGTGGAATACCCACCCGCCGCGCGATGTGCTGGCGGCGGGCACTGTTGCGCTGTACCTGGCTGTAACCCTGTTTGCGTTGGCCCTGTCGCGCTGGTATGACCGGCCGGTGCGTGCATGGCTGACCCGTGTTTTGCTGGAGCCCCAGGCCGGCCATGGCCGGCTGGGGGCCCGGCAACCCCTGTAGTACCCTGTAGTCTCCTCTACCAATTTCCGGTAGTTTGCGGGGTGGCTGCGGCCGCCCCTTTTTTTTTGAGGACCGAATGAAATTGAAGAAAACGATCAGTCTCCTGTCCGCAGCGGTGGCAATGTGCTGCGGTACTGCACTGGCCGCGCCGGATGGCAAACCATGGATGAATACCCAGCTGGATGCGGCGCAGCGCGCCGACCTGGTGCTGAAGGAAATGACCCAGGACGAAAAGCTCACCCTGGTCTTCGGCTACTTCGGCCACGACATGGAAGCCAAGAAGTTCAAGCGCCCCGAACCGGCCCACAAGCAGTCGGCGGGCTTCGTGTACGGCGTGCCGCGCCTGGGCATCCCGAACCTGTGGGAGGCTGACGCCGGCATTGGCGTGGCAAGCCAGGGCGGCCCCGAGCCGCGCGCGGCCACCGCGCTGCCGTCGGGCCTGGCCACGGCGGCCACCTGGGACCTGCAGACCGCCTTCGCCGGCGGCGCCATGATCGGCGCCGAGGCGCGCGGCTTCGGTTTCAACGTGCTGCTGGCCGGCGGCGTGAACCTGATGCGCGACCCGCGCAATGGCCGCAACTTCGAGTATGGCGGCGAAGACCCGCTGTTGGCCGGCAAGATGGTCGGCGCCCAGATCAAGGGTATCCAGTCGCAGCGCGTGGTCTCCACGCTGAAGCACTTCGCGTTCAACGACCAGGAGACCGGCCGCAACACCCTCAACGTGAAAATCGACGACCGCGCCGCGCGCATGTCCGACCTGCTGGCGCTGCAGATCGCCAAGGAGGAGGGCAACCCGGGCTCGGTGATGTGCTCCTACAACCGCGTCAACGGCCAATACGCCTGCGAGAACAGCTACCTGCTGAACGAAGTGCTGAAGAAGGACTGGGGCTTCAAGGGCTGGGTCATGTCGGACTGGGGCGCCACCCACAGCACCGTGCCGGCGGCAAACGCCGGCCTGGACCAGCAATCGGGCATCCCGTTCGACCATTCCGATTATTTCGGCCCGCCGCTGAAGGAAGCCGTGGCGAACGGCTGGGTGCCGCAGGCGCGCCTGGACGATATGGTGCGCCGCGTGCTGCACGCCATGTTCGAGCACGGCGTGGTGGACCACCCGGTGGCCGCCGAACCGGAAAAAATCGACTTCAAGGCGCATGCCGCGGTCAGCCTCAAGGACGCCCAGGAAGCCATGGTCCTGCTGAAGAACAGCGGCGGCGTGCTGCCGCTGGCCAAATCCGTCAAGCGCGTGGCCGTGATCGGCGGCCATGCGGACAAGGGCGTGCTGGCGGGCGGCGGTTCTTCGCTGGTCTATCCGGCCGGCGGCAATGCGGTGCCCGGCCTGGAACCCAAGGTCTGGCCGGGCCCCGTCATGTATTACCCCTCGTCGCCGCTGAAAGCGATCCAGCAGCGCCTGCCGTCCGCCCAGGTTGCCTTCAACGACGGCACGGACAAGGCCGCAGCCGCCAGGCTGGCGCAGGAGAGCGACGTGGTCGTGCTGTTTGCCACCCAGTGGACCGGCGAAGCGTTCGACGTGCCCAACCTGTCGCTGCCGAACAAGCAGGACGAGCTGATCGCGTCGGTGGCGGCGGCCAATCCGAAAACCGTGGTGGTGCTGGAAACCGGCGGCCCGGTGACCATGCCCTGGTTGCAGAACGTGCCGGCCGTGCTGGAAGCCTGGTATCCGGGCACCAGCGGTGGCGAGGCGATTGCCAGCGTGCTGTTCGGCGAAGTCAATCCGTCCGGCCACCTGCCGGCCACCTTCCCGGCATCGGAGGCGCAGCTGCCGCGCGCGGCCGTCGACGGCTATCCCGAAGTGGAGAACCGCCGCTTCGACGTCGATTACCGCGAAGGCGCGACGGTCGGTTACAAATGGTTCGACGCCAAGGGCCTGAAGCCGCTGTTCCCCTTCGGCCATGGCCTGTCCTACACCGCGTTCGCCTTCTCCGGCCTGTCGGCCGGCGTGAAAAGCGGCGTGCTGCAAGCCTCCTTCACGGTGAAGAACACCGGCAAGGCCACCGGCAAGGAAGTCGCCCAGGTTTACGTGGCGCCGGTCGGCGCCAAATGGGAAGCGCCCAAGCGCCTGGCCGGCTTCCAGAAAGTGGACTTGCAGCCCGGTGCCGAGGTCCGTGCCTCGGTAAGCGTCGACCCCCGCCTGCTGGCCATGTACGATTCGGCCAGCAAGACCTGGAAAGTGGCCAAAGGCGACTACAAGGTGATTCTTGCGGCCGACGCGGCCGGCACCCAGGCGTCCAGCACGGTCGTTCACCTGGAAGCCGCTAGTTATGATGTAAACGGCAAGCCGTTGCGCCAGGCACGCTGAGGCAGGGGGGGAGGCGGCACGATTGCTGCCCCCTTTCACTGGTTGAACTGCTATGATGCAATCAGCAGGCCCGGCTAGAGGCCTGGCGCGGAGAGAGACAGTTCAACCACCCTTGAATGATGCAAGAGTTTTATAAGAAGGCCCTGCTGGCACTGATCGGGCTGGTGATTGCCGATACGCTGCTGGCATTTTTCCTGATCTACCAAAGCTACCTGGCGGTGCCTGTGCGGGCCACCAGTAAAGCCGGGGCGGGCTGGCATTACACGACCAACACGGACGTGGAAATCGCGGGCACGTCGACCATCCGCATTCCCGACATGGAGCGCGACCAGCCGCGCTTTGAGTTCATGCTGACCAAGGTCAGCCAATTCCCGTTTGCCTCCGTCAGCATGGTGCCGCGCGACGGCCGCGACCGCCTGGCCCAGGTGGACTGGAGCAAATACAGCGACATCACCTTCCTGGCCAAATGCGCACCGGCCAACTCGCTGATCTTCGGCTTGTCCAGCTTTGACGAGAAGGTGTCCAAGCCGGGCAACTTCGTGACCTACCGCTCGCCGATCGCCTATTTTTCCTGCAACGAGCGAGGCGTGCCGGTTTCCATCGACCTCACCCGGATGAGCATTCCGGACTGGTGGTTCGACTCAGTCAAGCTGGACCTGTCGCACCAGGGTTATGACCTGGACAAGGTTTCCAAGATCGTCTTCGGCACCAGTTACCAGAGTCCGTTCAACGTGCCATCCTCGGTCGAGATCAGCGAGCTGACCCTGCACGGGCGCGACTACCGCTACATTGCGGCACTGGTGCTGATCCTGCTGGTGAGCTGGGCGGCGTTTGCCGGCTGGTTCTTCCGCGCCCATTCCCAGGCCCTGACCGCCAGCCTGAATACGCACATGAAAAAGGACTTGCCGCTGGTCGCCTACCGCCAATTAACCCTGGAACCGTATAAGGACAAGGAAAAGGCATCGGTCCTGCGCTATATTGCAACCAATTATACGAATACCGACCTGGACCTGGAAATGGTGGTTTCCGGCACCGGCACCAACCGCAATAAAGTCAATGAAGTTTTAAAAACCGAACTGGGCATGACATTTACCAGTTACCTGAATAAACTCAGGCTGACGGAAGCGGCCCGGTTATTGGCCGAGAAAAGCGGTGCGGCAGTGGCGGAAATTGCCTATTCCGTCGGTTATTCGAACGTCTCGTATTTTAATAAGCTGTTCAAGGAAGAATACGGCTGCACCCCCAAATCCTTCCGTTCGCTGGCCAGCCAGCAGCCAGCCGCCTGCGAGCCGGGCCCGGCCGAAACTGCCCCATCCGCTGACGCAGAAGCGCACTGAAGCGCTTGCACTCCCTGCAGAACTAATCGCAATTTCTGCATATTGGTAGAAATTTCTCCCTGTGCGTTACAGGCCGCGGCGGCCTGCGTCCTATCCTTGGCTCGTGGTTGAAGTGCCCGGGGCGGACGCGGTGCTGGTGCGGAGCGCCCCCAACGGAGTTAAATCATTAAAGACCGGGGACGCTCATGGCGCCACCCAGGCTGAATGGAGACATCATGACAAAGACCATTTTCGGCATCGATGCCGAACCCTTCCCGCACAGCGATATGCCGCGGCCGGCAATCACCGGCAATGACGGCGGAAATATTTTCCCGGTTTTTAACTGAAACTGTTTCGCGAGTGGGATCATGAATACTTCGAAAGCACACCGCATTGCCTTGCTGTTTAATGCAAACAAGAGTTTCGACCGCGAAGTCATTTCAGGGATTGCCGCTTATCTCGGCAGCACCCGTGCGGCCTGGGACTTATTCCTGGAAGAAGATTTTCGCCTGCGCCTGGCCGGTATCGAAAACTGGCAGGGCGACGGCATCATCGCCGATTTCGACGATCCGGCGGTGGCGGCGGCGCTGTCGCGCTGCAACGTGCCGGTGGTGGCGGTCGGCGGCTCCTATGCCGACGAAAACGAATACCCGCGCGGCGTGCCCTATGTGGCCACCGACAATTACAAGTTGATCAAACTGGCGCGCGACCACCTGATCGACGTCGGCCTGCACCGTTTCGCCATGTTCAGCCTGCCCGAAGCCAAGGAAAACCGCTGGGCGCAGGAACGCGAAAACGCCTTCCGCAGCCTGATGGCAGCGGACCAGATGGAGGCCGAAATCTTCCGCGGCTGCGGCACCAGCGCGCTGGCCTGGGACGAATCGCTGGAAGGCCAGATCGCCTGGCTGCGCAGCCTGCCCAAGCCGGTCGGCATCATCGCCGTCACCGATGCGCGCGCGCGCCAGCTGCTGCAAGCCTGCATCATCGCCGGCATCGCGGTGCCGGAGCAGGTGGCCCTGATCGGCATCGACAACGACCCGCTGGTGCGCATGCTGACGCGCATCCCCCTCAGTTCCGTGATCCAGGGCGCGCAGGAAATGGGGCGCACGGCGGCCCACCTGCTGGACCAGATGCTGCACGGTGTGCGGCTGTCGAACACGCGCATCCTGATGCCGCCGGCTGGCATCAATGTGTTCGCCTCCAGCCAACACCAGGCCGTGCGCCACCCGCACGTGGCGCGGGCGCGCCACTTCATCCGCCAATATGCCTGCCAGGGCATCAAGACGCACCAGGTGGCCGAGTACGTGGGCGTGTCGCGCTCCT
>CBHWEO010000073.1:0-20156 GCA_966112955.1 uncultured Duganella sp.
CCTGCGCGATACATCTTCTTGTTGACCTTGTGCGAGAAGTTCTCGTCAGGGGTGTTCGGGAAGATGCGGCCACCGCCGCGCCACAGTGGGGACGACGACATACCAGCACGAGCACGGCCGGTGCCTTTCTGGCGCCATGGCTTCTTGGTCGTGTGGTGGACTTCTTCACGGTCTTTCTGCTTGCGGTTACCGCTACGTGCGTTGGCAGCGTAGGCAACCACGACCTGGTGGATCAGCGCTTCGTTGTAGTCACGGCCGAAGACGGTGTCAGCGGCAGCTACGTTCGACGCAACTTGACCTTGCGCGTTCAAGAGCTTCAGTTCCATCTATTAAGCTCCCTTCTTTGCTTTGACTTTAACAGCTGGCGATACAACAACCTGGCCGTTTTTCGCGCCTGGTACTGCACCTTTCACCAGCAGCAGCTGGCGGTCAGCGTCGATACGAGCGATTTCCAGGTTCTGGGTGGTGACGGTGACGTCGCCCATGTGACCGGTCATGCGCTTACCTGGGAACACACGGCCTGGATCCTGCGCCATACCGATGGAACCTGGTACGTTGTGCGAACGGGAGTTACCGTGGGTAGCACGGCCAGACGAGAAGTTGTAACGCTTGATGGTACCGGCATAGCCCTTACCAATCGAAACGCCTTGTACGTCGATCTTTTGACCGACTTCGAACAGGGAAGCGGCGATAACTTCACCGGCTTTCAGTTCTGCAGCTTTAGCAGCGTCAACGCGGAATTCCTTCAGGAAGGTACCAGCTTCAACACCAGCTTTAGCGAAGTGACCGGCAGCAGCTTTAGTCACGCGGGATGCGCGACGCTGACCGAAGACAACCTGAACAGCGGAATAACCATCCACTTCAGGAGTTTTGATTTGCGCAACACGGTTGTTCGATACGTCCAACACGGTGACTGGGATCGAATCCCCGTCATCGGTGAAGATGCGCATCATGCCAACCTTGCGACCGAGGAGGCCAAGGCTCATTTTTTCTCCATTCCCACCTACGATTGGGCGGGGCTTTGTTTAACTACAAAAAAAGATACGGGCCATAAAAAAGACGAACCCATACCGAAGCCGGCTAGTGTACCGAGAATTTCCTCTTGACGCAACAGCTTTGTACGAGGTATGTCAAATAAAAAACCTGGAAAACCGGAAAACCGGGGTCCGACCCTCAGGGACTCGGCGTCCCCGTCAGACCCCGGTTTTCCGGTTCTTACGGTTTTCCCGGCTTCCGCCGGCCCTCACATGGCCCGGCAATATTGCTGGACGTAGTCCTGGTGGCGCGGCAGCTGGCGGGCGACGTTGGCCACCCCGTGGCGGATGTTGTCCAGGAAGCTTGCCAATTCGGCATCTCCCATCAGGTCGGCAATCTGGTGGTAACGCTCCGGCAGGATGCCCTGCCCCAGCATGACCTGAATCCAGGAGTTTTCCGCGAACAGTTCGTTCGGCACGCGGAACACGCGGGCCGTTTCGCGGAACAGGTCGATGCGGTGGCGCAGCGAGGCCGGCACCTCGAGCGCGCGGCAGTCGCGCCAGAACTGGCTGTCCTGGCGGTTGGTGACGTGGTAGTGCAGGATGATGAAATCGCGGATGTGCTCGATTTCGTGGGCCGCCTGGCGGTTGTATTCCTCGATGTCGGTCTGGCAAATGCCCTGGCTGGGGAACATTTGCAGCAGGCGGATCAGGCTGCGCTGGATCAGGTGGATGCTGGTCGATTCGATCGGTTCCAGGAAGCCGCTGGACAGGCCGATGCCGATGCAATTGCCCTTCCACACCTGGCGCCGCTGGCCCGGTGTGAAGCGGATCGGGCGCGGCTGCATGAGCGGCGCGCCGGGCAGGTTGTCCATCAGCAGCTGGTGGGCCTCCTCGTCGCCCAGGTGGCGGCTGGAATACACCAGGCCGTTGCCGACCCGGTGCTGCAGCGGGATGCGCCACTGCCAGCCCGCGTGGTGGGCGATCGAGCGGGTATAGGGCGGCACCACGCCGTTCGCTTCGGTCTGCACCGCCAGCGCGCTGTCGCAGAACAGCCAGTGCGACCAGTCCTCATACTCGACGCCCAGGGTTTGCCCCAGCAGCAGGCTGCGGAAGCCGGAGCAATCGAGGAACAGGTCACCCTCGATGCGCTGACCGCCTTCCAGCACCAGGGCGCGCACATGGCCGCTGGCGGCATCCGTGGCCACTTCGGCAATCTTGCCTTCCACCCGCCGCGCGCCGCGCGCCTCGCTGAACTTGCGCAGGTAGCGCGCGTAGGCGCCGGCGTCCAGGTGGTAGGCGTAGTTCATGCCGTTGTCCGGCAGGTGGGCGAAGCGGTCCATCTGGGCCGCCTTGAGTTCGCGGCAGTATTCACCGTAGTCGCCGGCCAGGCCGCGCGCGCGGCCCTTCAGCCAGAAGTGCTGGAAGCCGGCCGTCCAGTGGTCGGTGCCGGTGGTGCCGAAGGAGTGGATGTAGTGCTCGCCCACATTGCGCCAGTTCTCGAAGCTGATGCCCAGCTTGAAGGTGGCGCTGGTGGCGGCCATGAATTCCGCTTCGTTCAGTTCCAGCAGGTTGTGGAAGGTGATCATGGTCGGGATGGTGGCTTCGCCCACGCCGACGGTGCCGATTTCCTCCGATTCGACCAGGGTGATGTCGAGCAGCTTGCCCATGGTCTTGGACAGCATGGCGGCGGCCATCCAGCCGGCCGTGCCGCCGCCGGCGATGACGACGCGCCGGATCGCTTGCTGAGGTGCTTGCATGAGGACGTCCTTAACGGTTGATGCGGTTGAGGATTTCGCCGCGCAGGCCGCGCGCCATGCCTTCATCCAGCGGCGCCAGCACGCTGCGCGCGTTGGGCGGGATGTGGGCGGCTTCGCTGCCGTCGCTGTCGAAGATGTAATGGCGGAAGATTTCCTGCCAGGCCGCGCGCTGGGCCGGCGGCAGCCCGCGCAGGGTCAGCAGCGCCAGCATCAGGGTGCTGGTGGGCGTGTCCATGTACGGCGGCGACTGGCGCCACCAGTAGTTGACCAGCACGTTGAACGGTTCCAGCGCTTCCACGTGGTGCCACCACATGCTGGGGATGAAGATGGCGTCGCCCGCTTCCAGCTCGGCTTCCTGCGCCTGCGCCAGGGCTTGGCTGAAGCGCGGGAAGCGCTGCAGGTCGGGCTGGTGCAGGTCGACCAGGCTGATGGGCTGGCCGGCCGGCGTGAAGTCCAGCGGGCCGATATACAGGTTGGCCAGCTGCTCCGGCGGGAACAGGGTGAAGCGGCGGCGTCCGGCCGCCACGCAGGCGATATTGTCCGGCACGTCGTAGTGCGGCGCGATGCGGCTGCGGTTGCCCAGCCAGATGCTGACGAAGGGCTGGCGGCGGTCCAGGCCCAGGTCGTTCTCGGCGCGCAGGCCGGGCAGCACGGCGTCCACCTCGGTCGAGCCGACGTACAGGGCCGGCGGCACGGGATTGTCGCGCTGGTGCTCCAGCTCTTCCAGCACGCCGGACAGGATGGTGCGCACCGAGGCGAAATTAAAGCCGCTCAAGTCTTCGTTGTAGAAGAAGCGGCCGCGGATGTCCGGCTTGCCCAGCAGGGCGATCACTTGCTCGCCGCGGTAGAAGCGGCGCAGGTAGTCGCTGGCGGCACGCTGCGAAGCGCGCGCGGCCTGCACCAGCGGCCAGGCATCAACCAGGCCGCGCAGCACCAGCGGTTCGGTGGACGTCAGCAGCGCGTCGTCCAGGTCGGCGGGCCGCAGCCCGGCCAGTTCGCGGATCGGCTTAACCATGCGCGTTGACGGCCCGCTGCTTGCGGTCGATCAGGCCGCGGAAATTCGACAGTGAGGCGATCACCATGTAGATCGACTGCAGGTAGCCGTTGCGGTTCCACTGCTCCAGCACCGCGCCCGGCAGCGCGCGCAGCTTGTCTTCATTGATGGTGTGGAAACCGATCAGGCGGTTCTGCGAGCCGTCCTCCAGCTCAATGTCGGCCACGAAGGATTCCAGCAGGTCGTGCTCGCGCAGCGCCGCGATGAAGGGCGGCACTTGCTGCAAGCCCTGGTGGATGGCCAGCAGCAGCGAATTGACGCGCTCCAGGTAGGGCGAGACGCCGCCAAAGGCCAGGAACAGCGCCTCGCCTTCGTCGCGGCTCAGGCGCGGGCTGTCGAGGTCGATGTGGATGTTCAGTTGCTCGCCGCTGCGCCCGATCAGGAAGGGCATGCGCTCGATCGCCATCGGCACGTAACTGACGTCCCAGCCCTGCTCGCCCAGGAACAGGTTTTCGCCCTCCTGGAAGCCGAGCAGCACGAGCGGCTCGAAACTGCCCTGGCCGTCCTGCCGGAACACGATGGGGTAATGGGCCTGCAGGTCGCGGAATTCGGCCGGGAAGGTGGCGCAGGTCATCTGGTTGTCGCCATAGCGCGCATGGCGCGCCGTCACCACGCGCAGCGCCTGGTGGTCGACGTTATTGAGCATTACGATATTGGTCATGGTTCAGTGCCGCGGCAAGCCGTGGCGTTTGATATGGTTGATCAATTCCCGGTTGCTGGGCAGGCCGGCCAGCATGCGGCGCGTCAGGTCCTGGGTGGCGGCGAAGCTGGCGTCGGCCAGCTCGGGGCGGTCGGAAGCACGGCGGCCATCGCCGTAATCGGTGTCGAAGCCCATGCCGTACAGGATGTACTGGTAGCTGGCCGAGGGGAAGACTTCTTCGATGCGGGGCAAGTCGTAGCGCGACGGCGGCTGGTAGCGCCATTGTGCCAGCAGTTCCAGCAGGCGCGGCGGCACGCTGGCGGCGGCGCGGTTGTCGTGCCAGTAGTCGCTGTCGGCGCGCTTGCTCAGCACATAGTGCAGCTTGAGGAAATCCACCACGCGTTCCCAGCGGTAGCGGAACGCTTCATTGAAGCGCCGCGCGGCGGCGTCCATCAGTGCGCGGTTGGCCGGCAGGGCGTCGGCCAGCATGGCCGCCGACAATTCCACCATGGCCAGGGCCGACGCTTCCAGCGGCTCCAGGAAACCGGCCGACTGGCCGATGGCGACGCAGTTGCGGTGCCAGAAGTGCTCACGGTAGCCGGGCTGGAAGGCCAGCTTGCGCGGCTGCGGCATGTCCTTGACGGCGCCGCTTTGGCGCACATAGGCCAGCAAGGCTTGCTCGGCCTGCTCGTCGCTGCCGTGCGCGCTGGAATACACATAGCCGATGCCGCGCCGCGTCGGCAAGCCGATATCCCAGATCCAGCCATGCCCCTGGGCGGTGGACATGGTGGGCGAGGCGATCGGGCTGTCCTCGTCCGGATACGGCAGTTGCAGCGCCATGGCCGTGTCGTTGAACAGGATGTGCTGCTGCGGCAGCAGCGGCACCCCGTAATGCTTGCCCAGCAAGAGCGACTGGGCGCCCGTGCAATCGATGAACAGGTCGGCTTCCAGCCGGCCATGCTGGCGCGTTTCCAGCGCGGCGATGTCGCCGTCCGGATGCGGCACCACGGCCAGCATGTGGTCCAGCACATGGCGCACGCCGAGGCGGTCGGTGCAATGGCGGCGCAGGAAGCTGCCGAACTTGCCCGCGTCCAGGTGGTAACCATAGTTGGACACGGCCGCAAATTCCGGCGTGGCCAGCTGCTTGGGCGCGCGCCCGTGCAGGCAAAGCTGGGGCTGGAAGCTGGCCAGGTCGGCAAACGCCGCCGCCGGGCGCAGCGTGCGCCAGCGCGCCGCCAGGTTGGTCTCGCCATAGCCTTGCGGCAGGGCGAAGGGATGGAAATAGAAATCGCCGGGACTGCCGTCGACCCAGCGGTTGAAGCGCGAGCCCTGCTTGAACGAAGCGTCGCACTCGCGCACGAAATCGGTCTCCGACACGCCGATGCGGGCCAGTGTGTCGCGCATGCTGGGCCAGGTGCCCTCGCCGACCCCGATCGGGGCCACGTCGGGCGATTCCAGCAAGGTGACGCGCAGCCGCGCGCCGGGCGCCGCCGCGTGTTCCGCCGCAATCACCCCGGCCGTCAGCCAGCCGGCCGAACCGCCGCCGACGATGACGATATGTTGCAGTGCTTGCGTGCCCATGGGTCCTCAGGTAAAAAAACAGGCCGCCATGCCGGCGCGGCCTGTCGAAGCGGCGGGGCAGCACTGTCGCCCCGTCCGCGGAGAGACATCAGAACTTGTAGCGTGCCGCCACCATATAGCGCGGGCCCGACTGCGCCAGGCTCAGCACCATCGACTTGGTGCGGCCATGGACCCGCTGCATCTCGTCGGTGAGATTAATCGCTTCCAGCTGGAAGCTCAAGTTCTTGCTGTAGGCATAGCCGATACTCACGTCCAGCTGGCCATAGGGCTCGGTGTACTGCGGGTTCGGCCCGGCCAGGTCGGTGGTCGAGGACAGGAACTTGTCGCGCCAGTTGTAGGCCGCGCGGATGCTCCATTTGTTGTCTTCGTAGATACCGACCAGGTTGGCCGAGTTGCCCAGGCCGACCAGGGCGAACTGGTCGCCGACACTGCTGTTGTTGAAGGTCAGGCCCGACTTCACGTAGGTGTAGTTGGCCATGATGCCGAAGCCGCTGTCGCCGAACATGTGCTGCCAGTTGATTTCCGCGCCGTGCAGCTTGTCGCCCTTGGAGTTGACGAAACTGGTGGTCTGGAAATTGATGATCGGGTCGAACGACTGGCCGGTGATGGTGCCGGTGATTTCGCCTTTCTCGTTGTCCGGGCCGCGAACCACGCCGGGCTGGCCGTTGAAGTTGGTGAAGATGTAATTGCGGATGCAGGCCGTGTCGGTGACCAGGCAACCGGCTGCCAGCGCCGCATTCCAGTACTTGCCGCCCACCGGGGTGTGCAGGCCCGCTTCCGGAATGCTGGTGACGGACTGGCCGGCGTAGTTGCTCAGCTTCTTGTTGAACAGGCCGAGCGACACCACGCTGCGCTGGTCGTAATACCATTCCGCCGACAGGTCCAGGTTCTTGGACTTGACCGGCTTCAGCGCCGGATTGCCGGTCGACGCCGTGTCGCCGTTGACCGAGGCCGTGGCGCCGATGGTGCGGCCGCCCTGGATCTGGTCGAAGCGCGGCCGGCCGATGGTTTCGCCATAGCTGGCGCGGACCTTGACGTCCTGGCGCAGGTCGGCATCCCAGTCCACGCTAGGCAGCACGTGGGTGTAAGAGCCGGTCTGCGAGGTGAAGGCGCGGCTGCCGAAGGTGATCGGGAACTCGTTCTGCGACACCCAGCGCACGGCGACCGGCGTGGCCGACAGGGCGGTCGACAGCACGTCGGTCTTCTCGAAGCGCAGGCCGATACCGGTGTGCATCGGCACCGCCAGGTCCCACTCGGTGACCATCTGCACGAAGGCCGACTTGGATTTCTCCTTGGTGCGGCGGTCGTAGTCCGGGTTGTCCAGGCTCGGCATGTACAGGGCCGGCTTGCCGGTGGCATCCGACGCCACCTGGCGCATGGCGGCGAAGTCGAAGGTGTGGATCTGGGTGAACAGGGCCGGATCGTTGACGCCGTCGAAATCGTGGAAGTAGTTGCGCAGGTCGTCGGCCTTGAACAGCGATTGCGGGTAGTCGGAAGCCTTGGAAGCACCGCCCCAGGTATCGCTCTGCACCTGCTGGAACACGGAGCGGTTCTTCACATCCGTGACCGACAGGCCGAAGTTCAGGTTGGACGATTCCAGCAGCTTCAGGCTGCCGCTGACCTGGGCCTGGTTGATGTCCATCTTCTGGATACCGTCCTGGAACCAGGAACCGGACACCTGCATCGGCGCCTTGATGAAGTCGGCGCCCTGGATGCTCAGCACCGGCATGTCGTGGCTGAAATCGACGCGCGTATTGCCGCGGCTGAAGCTGACGGTGGCCAGGTTGTTGACCGCGCCGAACGGGCTATCCTTCTTGGTTTCCGAGGTCGAATGGTGGGCGTCGAACACCAGCTTGAGGCTGGGGGTCGGCTTCCAGGTGGCGTTGAAGCCCAGCGAGTTCAACTCCGCCACGGTGGCGTAGTCGCCGCCGTTCATGGCGATGTCCTGCGCCACCACGTTCTCCTGGTAGAACAGCGGCGCCGCGACCGGGCCCTTGCTCCAGGAGCTGACCGACGGGCCCATGTTGAACCAGGCGCTCAGTTCGTGCGACTTGGAATGGATCTTGTTCTGGGAATAGGTGTAGTCCAGCGTGGTCACCAGTTCCTTGACCGGCTTGAACTGCAGGGTCAGCTGGCCGTTGGTGCGCTTGCGTTCCGAGCCGCGCATATAGTAGGACACGTTCTGCGGCACCGAATAGATATCGCTGCCGGAAGGACGGTTGGTGATGTTTTCCGAGCCGGGCTGGCCCGGCTGCGGGATGGTGCCCCAATTGTTTTCGTCGGCACGGAACGGGCCGCGCCAGCCGTTGGGGATGCTGGCCGTGCGGATGCCCAGGTGGCGTTCCTGGTAGCTGCCGCTGATGGCGATGCCGAACATGCCGTCGGCGAAGGTGTTGCTGTAGATGCCCGAGATTTCCGGGGTCAGCGACTTGCCCAGCTTGTCGATTTCCGGCAAGTCCTTGTTGGAGCCGTCATACACGCCCTTGACGCCGATGCTCGAATGCAGGCCCGGGTTGTCGAAGGGGCGCGCGGTCATGATGTTGACGGTGGCGCCAATGCCGCCCGGCGGGGTGTCGGCGCGGCTGGTCTTGTAGACCTGGATCTGCGAAATGGCATCCGAGGCCAGGTTGGCGAAGTCGAAGGCGCGGCCGTTCAGGTCGCCGGTCGTGGAGCCCGAGGTGGGCATCTGGCGGCCGTTCAGCAGGATCATGTTCAGGTCCGGGCCCACGCCGCGCACGGTGACCTTGGCGCCCTCGCCGTTGGTACGGTCGATCGACACGCCGGAAATGCGCTGGATCGATTCGGCCAGGTTGGTGTCCGGGAACTTACCGATATCGTCGGCCACGATGCCATCGACGATACCGTCGGAATTACGCTTCAGGTTCAGCGTCGACTGCATACTGGCACGGATGCCGGTCACGATCACGCGCGGGGCTTCCGCGGCATCGCTGGCCACGGCGGCGGCACCCACGGCAGTCTCCTGCGCATGGGCTGGCGCAAAGCTGGCACAGGCACTGGCCACGGCCAGGCTCACCAGGCGCTGACGCCCCAGCCGGGTTCTTGAAAACGTTTTCAAATGTTGGCGCACTACGGTCTCCTTATCTGCTTGAAATAAACACTGCTTTGTTTTTGACTGCTGGAGTAATGCTGGAACTGGCGTGCTCACGCCGGAGTGATGCTGGCCGCCGCGGCTGTAGGGCGGCCGGGGCGGAGGCCGGATTGAATTAGTTCATTCGAATGACAAATTCAGAAGGCCTTGTCAGAATACGGAAAGTTATGAAATTCGTCAATCCATCGAACAAATTACAACAGTGGCCGTGGCCGGGTGTTGCGGGATTGCACTAGCCGAAATGGCTTCGTGTATGATCGCCGCACCCCCTGACCTGGAGTAATGGACCGATGATCGTCGCCGGCGACCAGCAATTGCTCAAGCAAATCAACCGCATGGCCCTGGTGCGCCAATTGTGCAGCCAACCCGGGCTGTCGCGCGCGGCGCTGGCCGAAGCGGTGGGCCTGACCAAGTCCACGGTCAGCATGCTGGTGCGCGAATTGCTCGACGAAGGCTGGCTGACGGAAAGCGAACTGCGCGCCACCGGCGCCCTGGGACGGCGCGCCACGCCGCTGCAACTGGATGGCGGCCGTCTGGCCCTGCTGGGCGCCGACCTGGGCATCGGCGCCGCGCGCATCGTCGCCACCAACTTGCTGGGCGATGTACTGGCCGAGCGCGAATTGCCCTATGTCGACCCGGCCGACCCGGCCGCCTGCATCGCCGCTGTGGCCGCCGCCCTGGTGGCGCTGGCCGCCCCCCGCGGCGAGCTGGAAGGGCGCACCCTGCTGGGCATCGGCGCCGGCCTGCACGGCGTGGTGGACGACGCCACCGGCATGCTGCACTACGCACCCCACCTGGGCTGGCGCAATATCGACGTCGGCAGCATCCTGCGCGCCCAGTTTGCCGGCACGCCGCTGGCCGGCCTGCCGCTGTTCATCCAGAACGAGGCGAACGTGGCCGCCCTGGCCGAGCTGGAATTTTCCGGCCAGCTCGACGCCGACCCGCTGATCTACCTGAGCATCGGCTATGGCGTGGGCGCCGGCATCATCGTCAACGGCCGCCTGATGACGGGCCTGTACGGCTTCGCCGGCGAGGTCGGCCACACCATCCTGCAGCAAGGCGGGCCACCCTGCTCTTGCGGGCGGCGCGGCTGCGCCGACGCCCTGATCGGCCTGCAAGCCTTGCTGGACGAGGTGTTCGGCAAGGCCGCCGGCGCCGGCCCGGCCCAGCTGGAGCGCCTGTTCGCGGAAGTGGACGCGGCCGAACCGGCCGCCTGCAAGGCAGTCGAAACGGCCGGCCGCAACCTGGGCGTACTGCTGAACAACCTGTGGGTGGCCTTCGACCCGATGTGCATCGTGATCGGTGGCGGCGCCCTGCGCCTGGGCGAACGCTTCCTGCAAACCGGGCGCCATGTGCTGGACGACTTCGCCAGCGCCACCCTGCTGCCGGCTCCCACCACCCGCACCCCGCGCTTCGGCCTGAACGCGATTGCCATCGGCGGCTGCGCCATGGTGCGCCACTACCTGATGCGCCCCTTCGTCAGCCATGGCGGCACGCGGCGCGACAACCCCGCCTTCTGGGCCTGGAGCTGAGGCCGGCGCCATGCCGAAAACTGTATCGCTAGAGCAATAAAAGTCATTGGGATTGCTGAGTTGCGTCTCCTAAGCTGGGTGGACAAACCACTACAACGGGAGACCCCATGCGACAACTTTTGGCGAGTTTCGTCCTGGCGCTGTGCGCCCTGAACGCCCAGGCCATCAACCTGTCCGGCCTGCAGAACGCCCACGACCCGGGCACCATCACCAAGGATGGCGACACCTACTTCAATTTCACCACCGGCACCGGGATCTGGTATTCCACCTCCACCGACCTGGTCAACTGGCAAGGCGGGCCGGGCCCGGTGTTCACCACCTACCCCAGCTGGATCGCCAACAAGATCCCCAATTTCAGCGGCTCGTTCTGGGCGCCGGACGTGATCCACATGAACGGCTACTACTACCTCTACTACTCGGTCTCGACCTTCGGCACGTCCAGTTCGGCGATCGGCGTGGCGCGCTCGCCATCGCTGAAGAACCCGTCCTGGACCGACCTCGGCATCGTGGTGGAATCGTTTGGCGGCGGCAGCGAGATCAATGCCATCGACCCGGCCCTGTACCGCGACCATGACGGCAAGGTCTACATGAGCTACGGCTCCTTCTTCGGCGGCATCGGCGTGGCCGAAATCAACCAGGCCACCGGCAAGCTGGCCGGCAATGTCACCAAAATCTGGGGCGGCAACGGCCAGGACATCGAAGCGCCCTATATCACGCGCGACGGCGGCTACTACTACCTGTTCGTCAACCGCGGCGCCTGCTGCAAGGGCTCCAACAGCACCTACTACGTGGAAGTGCAGCGCGCAACCAGCATCACCGGCCCCTACTCCGGCACCCGCACCGTGCTGCCGAACGTGGACGGCAAGTACAAGGGCCCCGGCCACATCGGCGTGCTGAAGCAGGATGGCTGCAACTTCACTTCGATCCACTACTATGACCTGAACGATGGCGGCAACGCCAAGCTCGACATCCTGCGCATGACGTACAGCGGCGGCTGGCCGAGCCTGACGCGCAACTTCACCGACTTTGCCGGCTGCGGCGGCATGAGTGACGGCCCCTACGTGATCAAGTCGCGCCTGAGCGGCAAGGCGCTGGGCGTGGCGAATGCCGCCACCACCGACGGCGCCATGGTGCAGCAGCAGACGTATAGCGGCGGCAAGCACCAGCAATGGTATGTGATCGGCCATGGCGACGGCCAGTACAGCATCATCAACGCGCTCAGCCTGCGCAGCCTGGACAACTGGCAGAACTCCACCACGGCCGGTACCAATATCGCGCAATGGTCGTACTGGGCCGGCAATGGCCAGCACTGGAGTTTCGCCAGTCCCGCCGCCGGCTGGTACACGGTGAAGAACCTGCTGAGCGGCTACGTGGTCGACGTGCAGAACAAGAGCCTGGCTGACGGCGCGCAAATCATCCAATGGCCGCTGAACAACGGCAGCAACCAGCAATGGAGCTTCGCCCGCCCCTAAGCGCGCCCACCATGGCACAGCCGAGCCCGTGTCAACCAACGGGTCTGACCCCAAGGTTGACACGGGCTCGGCTGGCGGCTAGCCGCACGCGGTGACCGCGACCTGTTCCGGCAGGCTGGCGTAGCCGCGGAATACGTCCGGCTGGGCACGTCCCAGCCTGGCCTGCAGCACGTGCACCAAGTCGGCATATGCCGCGCTGCCGGGCGCCACCGCACAGGGCAGCGCCAGGCGGTAGGCGGGGGCGGCGCCGTGCCCGGCCACGGCCACTTCGCGATAGGCGCTCACCACGACGGCAGCCAGCTCGGTGCCGTCGCGCACGTCGACTTGCCAGGCGACGTTGTCGTAGCTGGCCAGCACCAGCAGCACGCGCGCGCCGCGCCGGTCCAGCACCACCCGCACCGCACCCGGCGAACGGGCCGGCGCGTAGCCAGCCACCAGCACCAGTTGCGCTCCCTGCGCCACGGCCGGCGCCAGCAGACCGCCCGGCAGCATCATGCCTGCCCCGCTGGCGCGGTGCTGCCCAGGTTGTACCAATCCACCTTGCGGGTGGCGACCATGATGGCGGCCAGCACGGCGAACAGCAGGATGGCGCCCAGCATCAAGGCATTGTTTTCCGAGTTGAGCAGGCCAAACAGGATGCCATACAGGCCGCACAGCGCGCCGCCGAAGCCTAGGCCGCGCCGCCAGTCATGTAGCACGTGCGCCAGGTAATAGCCGATCAGCGCAATGCAGGCGGCGCTGGCGGCCAGGTAGGAGGCGACGAAGTCGTAGTGTTCCGACAGGCTGACCAGCAGCAGGAAGAACAGCGCCAGCGCCAGCCCCACCAGCGCGTACTGCACGGGGTGGATCGGCAGGCGCTTCATCACTTCGAACAGGAAGAAGGCGGCGAAGGTCAGCGCCACGAACAGCAAGCCATACTTGGTGGCGCGGTCGGCCATCGAGTACACGTTGACCGGCTCGATGAAGCTCGCTTCGATGGTGTCGAGCGGCGGCAAGGCCGCGTCGCCCTGCCCTGCCGCATGCTCGCGCTGGCGCAGCTGCGCCTGGGCTTCGCTGGCCAGCGACGAAATGCGCCACACGGCCTGGAAGCCTTTGTCGCTGACGTTGTATTGCTCCGGCAGGAAACGGCCGCCGAACTGCGGGTGCGGCCATGGCGAGGCCATGACGAAGCGGTTGTTGCGGCCCAGCGGCGCGAAGCCCTGGCTGTCCATGCCGGCCAGGTTCAGGTTGAAGCTGAACCTGACCAGGCCCGGCGCGGCTTCCTCCATCGGCAGCGTCGCGTGCAAGCCCTGGTGCGATGAACGCAGGCCCGAGCCCTGCTCGAATTCGATGCTGCGGGTGCCCCACACCAGGCGCGGGATGTCGCGCACGCCGCGCACGTCGGCCACGGCCAGCGCCAGGTAGGGCGCCTGGGGCGTGATCTGGGAGCCGGCCTCGGTGTGCGGCAGCTCGCCCGTTCCGGGCAGGATGAAGTCGCCGCTGATCTTGTGCGCGCCGTTGAACATCAATACCTGGTGGATGCCGCGGTGGCGGCGCTCGGTGCCGAGGCTGGATTGCACCTCGAGCTGGTTGGGGAAAACCAGGTGGTGCGAGCGCTTGCGGTAGCGCTTCGTTTCGGGTTTGCCGTCCTTGTCCTTTTCTTCGACGCTGTACACCTCGTCGTAAGGCATGACCAGCACCGGCCCATAGCTGTGCTGCTGGCCGACCGAATCGGCGGCGATCCCGCGCGCCACTTCGTCGCGGTAGCCGATGCGTTCGTGGATGGTGGACTGGATCATGGCCAGCGGTATGCCGAGCAGCAGCATCAGCAGGCCGACGATGAGGGCTTTGAGCAGGAGTCTCTTCTGCATGGTGGGGCGCTTCCTGTTGTGGTTTAGGTGGCGCCAGTGTAGGCAGCGTTTATGCGCTGGCGATGCGTTCTGTGTGAAGCGGCAGCAGCAGCGAGGCGCGGCAGCCGCCGCCGTCCCGGTTCGCCACGTGCGCGCTGCCGCCGTGCAGGGCGGCCACTTCGCGCACGAAGGGCAAGCCCAGGCCCGTGCTCTTGGCGCCGTCTGGGCGCGGCAAGGAGTAGAAGCGTTCAAAGACGCGCGCTGCGGCGTAGGCCGGGATGCCGGGGCCGGCGTCGGCCACGCTGATCTCGACATGGCCGTCGCGGCGGCGCGCGGCCAGGCCGACCGTGCTGCCGGGCGGCGCGAAACCGATCGCGTTGTCGAGCAGGTTGCCCAGCGCCTGGCGCAGCAGCAAGGCGTCGCCGCGCAATGGCAGCGCGGGCTCGACGTCAAGCTGCAGCTGCAGCCGGCGCGCTGCGAGGCGGGACTGGAAGTCGCCCGCCACATCCTGCAGCAGGCACGCCACGTCAAGTGGTGCGGCAGCGTCGATGCGCTGCTGCTTTTCCACCCGCACCAGCGCCAGCAGCTTGTCGATCAGGTCGCGCTGGCGCGCGTTCTGTTCCTGGATGGTGGCGAGGAAGTGGCGCCGCTGCTCGGGCGGCATGTCTTCTTCCAGCAGTTCGGCGCTGGCCTGGATGGCGGCGATCGGGCTTTTCAGTTCGTGCGTCAGGGTGTGCATCAGGGTTTCGACGTAGTCCTTGCCTTCCAGCTTGGCGCGCATGGCTTCCAGCGCGTGGCCGAGGGTACTGATCTCGCTGCTGCCCAGGCGCGGCATGACAGCCTTGCGCCCCTCCTGCACGGCCTTGACGAAGACCATCAGCTTGTTGACGGTGCTGGCCATGCGCCAGGTGATGGCAATGCCGATCAGCAGCGATAGTCCCAGCAGCAGCGCGCCCCAGTGCAGGATCTTGCGCTGGCTGCGGTCGATGAAGCCCTGCACGCTGGCGATCGGCTTGGAGACCGTCAGCACGCCGACGATGCGCTCCCCATCGCGCACCGGCGCGGCGACGTACATCACGGTACTGGCGTCGTTGCCGGGGATGTCGCGCGTCATGCGGGCGCCGTATTTGCCGCGCAGCGTGAGGTAGACGTCGTTCCAGCGCGAGTAGTCCTGGCCGACTGCCTTGCCGGCGCTGTCGAAACGCACGGTGCCCTGCGCGTCGGTGATGGTGATGCGGTAATCGGTATGGCGGCTGGCGGCGCCGATCTTCTCCAGCAGGGCCGGCGCCGGCGCGGCGGATTTGACGTCGTCGGCCACCACCTGGGCCAGCAGCTGGGCGGTGTCGACCATCGCGGCTTCCAGCGTGGCGCGGGCGCCGGGCTTGACTTCTTCCATGAAGACGTTGAGCAGGAACCAGGCCGCCAGGCCGACAATCAGGAAGTAGCCAAGCAGGATGCGCAGGCCGATCTTCATGCGCCAGGCTGCAGGCTGTAGCCCATGCCGCGGTGGGTCTGGATCGGGTCGGCGTTGCCGTCGATGGCGCGCAGCTTGGCGCGCAGGGATTTGACGTGGGCGTCCACCGTGCGGTCCAGGGTATCCGGCGCGTCGCACCAGACGCGGTCCATCAGCTGGGCGCGCGACAACACGTGGCCGGGATGCTCGACCAGGGTTTTCAGCAGCAGGTATTCGTAGCGCGTCAGCTCGAGCGGCTGGCCGGCGAACAGGATGCGCGCTTCGGCGGCGCGCAGCTCGAAGCCGGCCACGCGGCGCGCGGCTTGCCCGCCGGGCGCGCCGTCACCGCCCACCGCCGTGCCAGCGCTGCCGGCGCGGCGCAGGATCACGCGCACGCGCGCCACCAGCTCGCGCGGCGAAAAAGGCTTGGTGACGTAATCGTCGGCGCCGATTTCCAGGCCGACGATGCGGTCGATCTCGTCGCTGCGGGCGGTCAGGAAGATCACCGGCACGTCGGAAAACTGGCGCAGGCGGCGGCATACATCAAGGCCGCTGATGTCGGGCAGGCCGACGTCGAGGATCACCAGCGCCGGCGCGGTGTCGCGCGCGATGGCCAGCGCCTGCTCGCCCAGCGTGGTGTGGCGCGCCAGGAAGCCGTCGCGCTGCAGGGCGAATGCGATGCTGTCGGCGATGGCCGCTTCGTCCTCCACGATCAGGATGGTCTTTTCACTCATGGCGGCAGTATAGCGCGCACGCCCTGCCGGGCACAGGCGGCCGGCGCTGCGCAGTGTTCAGTTGGCGGAAGCTGCCGATGCGGCGTCCGCCGCCGCGTCGCCAGCCTTGTCCGCCGCGTCCTTGGCCTTCTGCTGGCTGTCTTCCAGCGCCTTGAGGGTGTCCTTGGCCTTGTCGCGCTGGGCGCCCATGGCTTTGATGTCCTGCGCGGCCTGGCCGGCGGGGTCTTGCTTGCCGCAGGCGGCCAGCAGGACCAGTGCGGCGATGGCGATCGTCTGTTTCATGTTGTCCTCGTCAATAAAAAAAGCCGGGCATTGCTGCCCGGCCTTGGTCTGCTTTAAGCCAGCGCGTGCTTAGAACTCATAACCAGCGGTCAGGCCGAAGGTACGCAGGCCTGGGGTGGTGAAGTTGTAGCCACTGCGCCAACGCACAGCCTGCTCCTTGTCGAACAGGTTGTAGACGTACGCGCTCACGGTCAGGTGCGGAATGCCGCGGTAGGACACGTTGTAGTCCACGATCTTCGGTGGCTTGACCTTGCCGCAAGCTGCCATGTTTTCAGCAGCAACCTTCTGCTCGACGCAGTAGTTCGGCGAATCCTCGCTGTTGTTGCTGTAGGAGCTGCGGAACTTGATGGTCAGGCCGTGATCCCAGGCGCCCACTTTCAGCGACGGACGCACGTTCACGAGCACTTTCGAGTACAGGTCCCAGGTACCGAAGTAGTTCGGGCCGTATTCGCCGGAACCGACGTCGAACACCTGGTAGTTCTTGCGGTATTCGCCGTCCACCTTGATGCCGTAGTCGCCGAAGCTGCCGATCTTGCCGCGGTGTTCCGCGCCGAAGTCGAAGCCGCTGGTACGGGTCTTGCCGCTGTTCACGTACGGGTTGTACACCAGGCCCAGGGAGCCGACGCCGCCGAAGTTGACGGTGTTGTTCGGGGCGTACTTCTTGACCAGTGCCAGGAATTCGTTGTCGGCAGCGGTGCTGTCGATACGGATCAGCTGGCCAGCTGGCAGCGAGGACTCGGCACGCAGGATGTCAGCCACGGTACGGGTACCGATTTCATCCTTGCGTTCGATGTTGTAGTAGTCCACGGAGAACCAGGTGTTCTTCACCGGCTCCCAGAACACGCCAGCCGTGAAGGTCTTGGAGGTTTCCGGCTTCAGGTCCGGGTTGGACGACACGAAGCTTGGCAGGCCGGCCAGGCAGTCATTGTTGCGGAAGGTGTTGGCACGCTGCTTGTCGGTGGTGGTGGCGCCAGGGGCGTTCTGCACCAGGGCGTTCAGCTGGGTCGCGATCGGGCAACGGCGCAGGTCGTTGACGTTGGTGGCTACCGAGCTACGGCCCAGGCCGTTACCGGTTTCCACGATGTTCGGTGCGCGGAAGCCGCCCGAACCGGTGGCGCGGAAGATCAGGCCATCGATCGGGGTGAACTTCAGGCCCAGCTTCGGCGACACGTGGGCTTCGGACTTGCTGGTCTTGTCGACGCGGGCGGCAGCGGTCACGTCCAGGCTCTTCAGCACAGGCACGTTGGCTTCCGCGAACAGGGCGCCCTGGGTCACGGAGTCATCCACTTGCAGGCCGAAGATGCCGACCAGTTCGCCTTTCAGCACGTTGTTCGAGCTGGACATGCGGTAGTGTTCCTTGCGCAGGTCGAAGCCGACTGCCACGCCCAGCGGGCCGGCTGGCAGTTGCATGGCTTCGCCGCTGATGGTGCCGTCGATGAAGGAAATCTTCGACTTGCCGGCGGTGGTACGCACTGGGAACATGGCTTCCAGCAGGGCTGGATCGTTCTGCTGGCCGAACTTGTAGGTCTTGTTGACGATGGCGTCGGTATAGCCCTTGGCGCTCACCGCACGGGTGGCCTTGGTGGCTTCCGATTCCATGTGGCCGACCGCACCCTTCCAGTCGTAGTTGCCGATCGAGCCGGCCAGGCGCAGCATGAAGCGGTTCTGCTCGGAGTCGGTCTTGTTGAAGTTGAAGCCGTCACCGGTATCCATCAGGCGGGCACGGTATTCGGTTGCCACAGCGTAAGGATTGGATGGGTGGCCGACCGGCAGTTTCGGATACGAGAATGGGCCGACCATCTTGCCGTCAATGGCGTTGTACCACACGCTGGTGCTGGAAGTGGTGCCGCCGTTGTTGGTGGAGAACGGTGCGACGATGTAGTCGGTCTTGGCGCCAGCCCAGGTGATCTCGAAGTTGGCGTCGATGTCGGAACCGATGCGGAAATGGGTGTTGCTGGTCAGGGCCCAACGCTCATTGTCCTGGGTCTGGCCGGCCAGGGCCAGCTGGTCCCATTTGCAGACCTTGTCCGTCGGGTCGAGGAATTCGCCAGGCTGCTTGCCGCAGTTGGCGGAGGCGGTGACCACGCCGCTCACCAGGTAGTTGCCGGAAGGCGAGAACGAGCTCTTGGCGTCCCAGGTCGAACGGCCCGGGGTCAGGCGGTGCCAGGCTGGTACCAGGCCCTTGTCGCGCATGTCGCCGGTGGTCCAGCCGTCAGCCTTACGGGCTTCCACGCTCAGGTAGGTATTGAAGCCATCCTTGTCCACGTCGCCGAAGCCGAACAGGCCGGACACCTGGCGGGTGCGCTGGTCTTCAAAGTGCTGGGCCTGGGTGTAGTTGGCCTTCAGCTTGACGCCCACGTAGTCTTTGCGCAGGATCAGGTTGATCACGCCGGCAATGGCGTCGGAACCGTAGATTGCCGAGGCGCCGTCCTTCAGCACTTCGATGCGCTCGATGGCGTCGGCCGGGATGGCGTCCAGGTTGGTGAAGTTTTCCTGCGCGCCGTCGGCCAGGCCGTACGGGGCGATGCGGCGGCCGTTGACCAGCACCAGGGTGGCAACCTTGCCCAGGTTGCGCAGTTCCACGCCGGACGAACCGGTGGCGAAGCTGCCGCCGCCAACGGTTTCGGCGTTGATGTTGATCTCGACGGCGGCGATCTGGGCCAGCACTTCCAGGGCCGAGGTCTTGCCGGTGCGCTCGATGTCGGAGCGGCTCAGGGTGGTGATGGCACCGGCCGATTCCTTGGCGCTCTGCTTGATGCTGGAACCGGTGATTTCAACGCGCTGGATTTTTTCCGGCGCGGCTTCCTGGGCGAAAGCTGGTGCGGCGAAGGCGACCGCCAGGGCGGCGGCCATGGCGCTCTTGTTCAGGTTATGCGTGCTTTTCACTACTACTCCCTCTGGTGTTTAACTTATTTATGAAAAAAGTAAAAGCAGCGTATGTTAAGGTAAAAATTGGTACCAATGTTAAGAAGCAAAACAATTCTTGCCATTTTCCATGTTTTTACAACACACAATAGTTGCAAAAATATTAAAACACCAAAGAAAGTTTAACGGTTGGAAACAGAAGCGAAAGCTTGTTCTGCCGGGTTCTTGCGTTTTGCCGGGCGCGGGGCGAAAAAAAACCCGCGCCAGGCGCGGGTTCTTGCTGTCTTGCGACGAATTACTGCAGCTTGATTTCGACGTCCACGCCGGCTGGCAGGTCCAGCTTCATCAGGGCGTCAACGGTCTTGTCGGTCGGATCCACGATGTCCATCAGGCGCTGGTGGGTGCGGATTTCGAACTGGTCGCGGGAAGTCTTGTTCACGTGCGGGGAACGCAGCACGTCGTAACGCTGGATACGGGTTGGCAGAGGAACTGGGCCTTTTACCACGGCGCCGGTGCGCTTGGCGGTGTCAACGATTTCCAGGGCGGACTGGTCGATCAGCTTGTAGTCGAAAGCCTTCAGGCGGATGCGGATCTTCTGGTTTGGAGCGGACATGCTTTTTCCTTAAAAGAACGAACCGGCAACTTTACGTTTCCGGCAATGTATGTAAATACTGCGACGGGCCGACATGATAGCACATGCCGGCCCGTTTATTTCAGATCAGGGGACTAAAGAATTAGTCGATGATCTTGGCCACCACGCCGGCGCCGACGGTACGGCCACCTTCGCGGATGGCGAAGCGCAGGCCTTCTTCCATCGCGATCGGGGAGATCAGCTTGACGGTGATCGAGACGTTGTCGCCTGGCATCACCA
>CBHWEO010000074.1:0-20014 GCA_966112955.1 uncultured Duganella sp.
GCGCGATGTGGGCCAAGCGCAAGCCGTTCTGGGAAGACCGCGCGGCGCACGAGAAGGACGTGATCGCCGTACACCAGTCAGTGGCGGCGACCCGGGCGCGGCATATCGGCAGCGACCCGGCGGTTGAAGCTTACGATCCGGATCTGTGGATGGATGAATATGCTTACCTCAATCGTCCAGGGCAAGCCCGGATCCAGGCCGACCTGATCTACGACTACCAGCACAACCTGGCGGCCTACCCCGAGTGGCAGGCCTGGCTGAAAGAGCGCCAGTTGCCGACGCTGGTGGTGTGGGGCAGGCATGACCTGGCCTTCACCGTACCGGGCGCGCAGGCCTTCAAGCGCGAAAACCCCGCGGCGGAAGTGCATATCCTCGATGGCGGGCACTTCGTGATGGATACCAAACTCGACGAAGTCGCCGCCATCACCGGCGCTTTCCTCGGCAAACTCAGTTCAGGTGCGGGTGGGTCCGCAGGTGCTGCGCCAGCAGGTCGATGAACCTGCGGACTTTGGAGGAGCCGTATTTGCTTTCGCGGTGCAGGATGTGCACCGGCCACGGCTCCTCTTCGAACTCGGGCAGGATGACCTTCAGCTTGCCCGCCGCCAGTTCGTCCGCCATCTGGTAGGACAACAGGCGGCAGATGCCCAAGCCGTCCACGGCGGCCCGGATCGCGGCGTCGTTGCTGGTGACGGTGAAGCGCGGCTTCATGCGGACGGTGATGGCCCCTGTACCCTGGCCGAATTTCCATTCGACGCGTGGGGTGATATTGCTGGCGGCGATGATCGTGTGCTGCATCAGTTCTTCCGGATGCTGAGGCACGCCGTTCCGGGCCAGGTATTCCGGCGAGGCGCACAATACGCGCCGCATTTGGCCCACGCGCAGCGCCTTCATGCTGGAGTCGGGCAGCGGCCCAAGACGGACCGCGACGTCCATGCCCTCTTCGATCAGGTTGACCACGCGGTCGAGGAAGTAGGCGGTGACGTCGACCTCCGGGTATTGCTTCAGGAACTGCACGATGCAGGGCGTGACGTAGTTCTTCCCGAAAAGGACGGAGGCGGTGACAGACAGGTTGCCTTTTGGCGTCGAGTTGACGCCCGCCGCGGCGTCGTTGGCTTCCTCGATGCTGGCGAGGATATTGCGGCAATCATCGAGGTAGCGCTGGCCCGCTTCGGTCAGGCGTACGTTGCGGGTGGTCCTTTGCAGCAGCTGCGCGCCCAATTTTTCTTCCAGTGCGGAGATGGCGCGCGTGATCGCGGCCGGCGACATATTCAGGCTGCGCGAAGCGCCCGCAAAGCTTTCCTGTTCGCCCACCGCGACGAACACCGTCATCAAGTGCATTTGATCCATTCGAGTCCTCCTCGCAGGATCGTACACGTGTTGGGGGCGCTTCGCCATCCGGGGGCGGGCTAATATTCTACGGTACAGAATAGACGTAGGGAGGGCCCGATGGCAAAAGCAGGTTCAGTCACACGCCTACTGCGTGGCCTCATGCGTGCAGGCAAAGCGCAGCAGAAACTGGTTGCCAGGCTTGCCGCAGCAGCCACACCCAAGCCCGCAAAAAAACGTGTGTCGCCTGGAGGGAAAAAGGCACTGCAGATCCGGCAACACACGCGTCCGGATGTCACAGCTGCGCCAGGCCAGTGGCATGCCAGCCAGTTCGCCCATGCGGGCCCGCCTGGCGAGGACCATCCCTTGAGGATCGCATATTGGCTCTACATCCCGGACCGCAGCCCCGCCCCGGTCGTGCGCCATGGCTGGCCGCTGATCGTGATGCTGCACGGTTGCCACCAAAGCGCCACCCAGTTCGCCAAGGGAACGCGCATGAATCATGTGGCGGAAAGCAAGGGATACGCGGTCCTCTACCCGCAGCAATCGCCCAGTGTTCAAGCGCACCGCTGCTGGCGTTGGTACAACCCGGCCGTGCAGGCCGGTGGCGCCGAAGCCGGAGCGCTGGTGGCCCTCATTGAAGCGGTGTGCTCACAGTATCGCATCGACCGCCGCCGCATCTACGCGTGCGGCATCTCCGCCGGAGCGGGAATGGCGGCCATCCTGGCACTGAACCACCCTACCCTGTTTGCCGCGGTCGGCCTGCATTCCGGTCCCGTCTTCGGCGCCAGCCGCAACGCGGTCGATGGCCTGCGCGTAATGCGGCAAGGCGCCGCGGCGAACCCGCACGGTCCGATCGACCTGCTGATGGAGCGCCACGTCCTCCACGCGCGTCCGCCCATGCCGGCCATTATCATCCATGGCGAGGACGATAAGGCGGTACACCCCGTCAACCAGGACCAGCTGGCACGACAATGGCTCAGGATCAACCACATCCCCTGGCGCGGCGCCGACCAGCGCGTAACGCTCAAGCCAGCGGGACGCGGCGGAAAACGGAACGCTTACGAAGCCCGCGATTACCTGGTCGGAAGCAAGCCGATGCTGCGCATTGTCCGCATCGCCAAACTCGGGCATGAGTGGAGCGGCGGCGATCCGTCGGAGCGCTTCCATGCACAGGCCGGCCCGGAGGCCAGCCAGATGGTCGTCAGCTTCTTTGGCAGGCACCGGCGTTGATCAAGCCGCACCGCGGCCCGCTGCTGCCCGGCTACTTGAAGCGGTCAAAGAAAGCCTTGGACTCCGCCGCAGAGAAATTAGGATACCAGTGGCCGCCGGTCTCGGTGCCGCACCACAGCACAGGTTTGCCGCTGTCGCAGCCCTGGTACTCCACGCAGCCGTTGTTCCCCACGGGGACTGTGGCGGCACTACAGCTGTTTCGCTTAAGGAAGAGATCGCGCGCCTCCATCCCCGCCGTGTACGGCACGACGTTATCGTCCTTGGCATGGATGAACATCGCCGCCACCTTGTAGGAAGAACTGGCACAACCGCTCCAGAGCGAACCGGCCATGGGCACGATCGCGCGCACCACGTCGCCCATCTGGCATCCGATGGCGTTGGACATCATGCCGCCAAAGCTGAAACCAGTGGCGAAAACACGCTGATTGTCCGTGCAGGCGCCCTGCTGTACCTCAGTGAGCATGGCGCGCAAGAAGCGGATGTCGCGGTCGCCGGTGTTGGCCCAACCTGCATCCAGGCCCTGCGGGGCAATAAAGATGGCGGTGTCGCCGTACAAGTTCTTCAGCCCGAAAAAGCCGCTCCAGCCGTAGACGTCGGCGGCGCTGCCATCGCGCCAATGCAGCCCGATGATCACGGGGTAGGCCTTGTTGCGGTCATAGTTGGCAGGCATCTCGACCCAGTAGCTGCGCTGGGTGCCATCGCTGGTGAGCGAACGCATCCCCGTGGTTACCTTGGAGCCGTTGCCGCAGCCCGCGCTGCGCGTAGCCGGCGTGGTGACCGGCGTTGAGGATGTCGGTGCCAACGCAGTTGTTGCTGTCGAAGTGCTGGTGGCGCCTGTCCCCCCGCCGCAAGCAGCGAGCGCGGTAAAAAGTAGCGCGGCCAATAGAGGTCTCATATCATCTCCTTGTTTGATCAGGATTTCTTCTTGGCGATTGAAACTCTGCTGCAGCAGAGAGAAGACGGTACGGCGATTCTAATGGCCGCAGTCACGGCGTAAATTATGTTTTTTGCCAACGGCCGACATGTTTTTGAGGTTCGGTACAATAGCTGGCAATGAAAAACCTACTCCTTTTCGCCCTAAGCATCCCCTTTGCCGCGATGGCGGCACCGGAGCCCCTTAAAGAAGCGAGCCAATGGCTTCATGGCGTTCCTCCGGGCCAAGCCTGCGTGGAGCCCTTGCAGGTACACCAGGCCGGCCCAGGCGTCTTTATCATCCGGGAAAACAAATGCGTGAACACTGAAGCGCCGTTTCTCTACCTGATCATTGGCGAAGAGAAGGCGCTCTTGCTGGACTCCGGCGCAAAGCCTGCCGATGGTGTGTCCTTTCCCTTGCTGGAGACAGTCAATCGCCTCATTGGTGGACGCAAGCTCAATTTGCTCGTCGCGCATACCCATGGGCACCGCGACCATATCGCTTTCGACGGCGCATTCCGTGCCCGCTCGGATACCGACGTGGTAGGGATCACCCCCGACGAGGTCAAAGCGCATTTCCGGTTCGGCCAATGGCCCGAGGGTGAAGCCCAGCTTGACCTTGGCGGCCGAAACATCACGGTCCTGCCCTTGCCTGGCCACGAAGCAGCGCACCTGGCTTTCTACGACCAGCGCAGCGGCACGGTCTTCAGTGGAGACTCCTTGTACCCCGGTTTGCTGACGGTGCGCGACTGGCCTGCCTACCGGCGAAGCATTGCGCGCTTAATGAAGTTTTCCGAAACTCATCCCGTCACGGCATTCGCCGGCGCGCACATCGAGATGATGAGTAAGGCTCATGCAATGTATCCGCTCGATACACCTTACCAGCCGCAGGAACACAGGCTGTTCCTTGGCATGGAACACCTGCGCGAATTGAATGATGCCTTGGCCACACAAGGCGAATCGCCGGCGCGTATCGAGCGCGCCGACTTTATTGTCGAACCTGTGCTACCGCGCTAGTTCCCGCCGCCCGGACGCCGGCGTAATTCGGGCCGGGGACTACTTATAAGTGACGTTTTCCACGAACGTCCCCAACTTCAATATCTCCGGCGCCGGTCCCGTGATCTTCCTGCCCGCCACCGTCACGTTATCGAGCACGATATTACGCACCTTGCGCTGGGCATCGTAGCCATACATGACGGAAGCCGCCGGCGATCCTTCCCCCGTGAAGCTGACATTGCGGAACGTGATGTCTTCTATGCCCCGTCCCGGACTGGTGTTGTACTTGGGCGTATAGGCAATGTGCAGGTTGAACAGCATGCCTTCTTCGATGCGCTCGACCCGGATATCTTCAAACACGACGTCGCGCACCAGGTTGTCGTCGCCGGCCATGATGGCGAAGGCGCCCTCATATTCCGGGTCGTCTTCATCATGTTCCAGCACGTCGATGTTCGAGAAGCGGATGCGCTCCAACACTTCCGGTTCCGGGTGTTCCCTGGTCGGCGTATTGCCGTGGATGCCGATCATCACGGCATGCGCCACGTCGGCCCACAGGGTCGAGTCGCGCACCGTGATGTCGCGCGTATTGCCCCAGGTATCCCAGCGGTGGTTGTACAAGGTCACGCAATCGTCGGACGTGCGGATAAAGCTGTCGGCAACCGTGACCCGTTCGCACGCGAAGTGGCCCAGGCCATCGGACCACTTGCCCGCGCCAATGGTGCGAATGCTACGCTCTTCGAGGTCGCGCGATTCGAAACAGGCCATCGTGCCGTGCGGCTGGTTGATGAAGATGGGGCCATCGATGACGACATTGCGCGAGCGCCGCACCTGCATCTGCCCAGCGCCCAGGAACAAGCCATCGCTGAAGACCTTTACGTTCTCCACGCCATCCAGGATCAGCGGATTCTTCAATACCGCCGCGCCATCGATGTACACGCGCGTATTCGAGCGCAGGCGGAATTCGCCTTCATGCAAGCCCGGCCCGAAATACACGACGGGCTGCGTGAAATCCGGCATCTTGCCTTTGCCGGTCGACATGCCCGTCACCGGCTCGTCCGGCCGCGGCATGTCCTTGCGCACGGCGTGGGTGAACACGTGCAGGTTGTGGTGACGGTCGCCATCGAATTCCACGCTGAGGTTGTCCGGACGCTGCATGGTGAAGTAGACCGTATTGCCTTTTACCGCATACTTGATGCCGCGCGCGTCCGGGCGGATCGCGACCTTGGAGAAATTCCCGTTATTCTTGTGGACCGACACTTCGACGGCGCCATCGAAATTAAAGTACACCATCGAGGCATCCTTGACCGGCGGATCCAGGTCGACCTTGACATTGTATTCGTACAGATCCTGCCACTCGCCGCCCGGCACCCGCACCTTGACCGTGTAATCGTCATTGTGGTGCGTGTAGCGCAGGACCTCCGGGAACGGGAATACCTGCAGCGTATTGCTCGCCGCCCGAGCCGCTGGCAGGGCCGCGCACAATACCAGCCCCGCCAGGGCCCACCACCGTTTCATCATGAATTGTCTCCTCTTATGGGGTAATGCGGAAATAGTCGAAGTCTGCATAAGCTTTGCGGCTGGCCTCAGCGGAAGCAGTGCTGAACAGCCCCACTTGCGCGCCCACCCAGCGGCCCGCGCTGGCCTTGAATGGCCGGCCAACCGGCGTGAAGCGCGCGTTATCCGTGCTGTAGGCGAATTGTGCCATCGCGCCCTCGCCTACCCGCACGCGCAGGTAGACGGGCCGCGTGCCGACCGTGGCGACGGTGTCAGCCTGCTCCACACATTTCTCCGCCGGCTTTTCGCACGTAGCATAAACCAGCTGCGTGGCATTGCCCTGGCGTCGCACACCCAGCCACGCATAACGGATGCCCAGCACCACGAGGCCCGCGCGCTGCCCATCCGTGCCGCCCAGCGATACAGCGGTATCGGCGGCAAATGATGGCGCGGGAAATTTCTGCGTCAGCACGGACGGCACGTCACGCAAACTGACGCCCTCAGCGCCTTGCTGCGCGAATAATCGCAGCTGGCCGGGGCGGGCGGCCAGCGATGCCCACTCGGCGCTGGAATTCGCATTCCACTGCCACTGCGGCTCCAGCGCCTTGCCACTGAATTCATCCGTGGTAGCGGGATTCAGGACGCCCCGGTCGGCGCCGGCCGGCTTCGCATGCCGCAGCACGGGTTCGCCCACACCATCGCCATCCGGATCGGCGCCAATGACGGGCCAGCCATCTCTCCACGCCATGGGCTGCAAATGCACCACGCGGCCGTACGCACCCTTGTCCTGGAAGTGATAAAACCAGTCGCGCCCATCCACGCCGTCAACCCACGCGCCCTGGTGCGGGCCGTTCACGGCCGTCATCCCCTGCGCCATGACGATGCGGTCTTCATACGGACCTTCGATGCTGCGTGACCGGAACACGGCTTGCCAGCCCATTTCCACGCCGCCCGCCGGGGCGAACACATAGTAGTAGCCATTCTTCTTGTACAACTTCGGCCCTTCGACCGTGAAATAGCCGGGCAAGCGGTCACCGTTGATGATGTCGGAACCCTTGCTGTCCAACAGGCGGCTGCCATCCGGAGCCATGCTGCGCAGGGTCACGATATTGTTGATGCCCGAGCGGCTCCTGGCCCAGGCGTGCACCAGCCACGCCTTGCCGTCGTCATCCCAGAACGGAGCGGGATCGATAATGCCCTTCCCCGCCAGCAGCAAATGCGGCTTGCTCCACGGGCCGGCGAACTTTTCCGCCGTCATGACATAGATGCCGGCGTCCGGGTCTGGCCAGAATATCCAGAATTTGCCGCCGTGGTGCCGCAGCGCCGGCGCCCACACGCCCTTGCCCGGCTGCGGTCTCGCAAACATCCCTGGTGGCGGCAGCACCGGCAGCGCATGGCCCACCAGTTCCCAATTCACCATGTCCGACGACTGCAGCAAAGGCAAACCGGGCACGTTGCTGAAGCTGGACGATGTCATGTAGAACATGCCGTCCACCCGGATCACGTCGGGATCGGAATAGTCGGCATGCAGCACCGGATTGCGGTACTCGCCATTGCCAAGGTCCGCCTGCCATGGCGCCTCCGTCCGGGCGGCAGGCGCCGCGCCTGCTGAAAGACCTGCCGCCAGCGCCCAGATCGCGCCGGCCGCACAGATCCTGGCCAGCCCGCGCCCCGCCGTTCCACCCCTGGCATTCATTTCACCTCCGTTGAGATTTGCTTGGCATTCGCCGCCGTTACGGATATTATAGGTGTTATCGATAACAGCCGGCAAGCGAGGAGAACGCTGCAATGTATGAAAAGACCTATCACGCGACCCATCCCGACATGATGGAACAGGCAACGAACGACCAGCTCCGTGAACGTTACCTGATCAGCGGCCTGTTCGTACCGGAATCCGTCAAACTCAATTACTGCCATCACGAACGCTTCGTCATCGGCGGCGCCAGCCCCGTGCAACATGCCGTCAGCCTGCCCAATCACACGGAACCCGCATCCGCCGCAGGCCAGCCATTCCTGGCGCGGCGCGAACTGGGCGTGATCAACGTGGGCGGAGGCGCCGGCAAGGCCACCGTGGATGGCGCAGTCTTCGACCTGGCGCCCCGCGACGGCCTGTACATCCCGATGGGCACGAAAGACGTCACGTTCGAGTCCGTGGAGCCGGCCAATCCCGCCCGCTTCTACCTGGCCTCGACGCCGGCTCACGCACGTTATGAGACGCGCAAGATCAGCATTGCCGAAGCGGTGCCGCTGGAACGGGGCAGCCTGGAAACGTCGAATGCCCGCACGATTTACCAGTACGTCGTGCCTGGCGTGTGCCAGTCCGCGCAGCTGTTGCTGGGCCTGACCATCCTGAAGACCGGCAGCGTGTGGAATACGATGCCGCCGCACCTGCACGAGCGCCGCTCGGAGGTGTATTTCTACTTTGGACTGGAGAAGGACCAGCGCGTATTCCACTTCATGGGCGAGCCGGACGCCGCCCGCCACATCATCGTGGCCGACCAGGAAGCCGTGGTCTCGCCACCATGGTCGATCCACATGGGTACCGGCACGTCCAACTATGCATTCATCTGGGCCATGGGCGGGGAAAACCTCGACTACACCGACATGAATGTGCTCGACATCTGCCAGTTGAAATAGGAGCACGCCATGTCCGACTTGCTCAACCTGTTCAACCTGCGCGGCCAGACCGCCGTCGTCACTGGCGCCAACACGGGCCTGGGCCAGGCCATTGCCGTGGCATTGGCGCGGGCCGGCGCGGACATCGTGGCCGTGGGCCGCAGCGCAGCCGACGATACCGGCGCCCTGGTCGAAAGCGCCGGTAGCCGCTTCCTGTTCGTGGAAGCCGACCTGTCTTCCACGGCGCCCGTGCCGCGCGTCGTCGACGCGGCGCTGAATTTCCAGGGCCGCCTCGACATCCTCGTCAACAACGCCGGCATCATCCGCCGCGCCGATGCGCTGGAGGTGACGGAACAAGACTGGGATGCCGTGATCGACACCAACCTGAAAACCCTGTTTTTCCTCAGCCAGGCTGCCGCCCAACACATGGCGGTCCAGGGCCGGGGCAAAATCATCAACATTGCGTCGCTGCTGTCGTTCCAGGGCGGCATCCGCGTGCCCGCCTATGCCGCCAGCAAGAGCGCGGTGGCGGGCCTGACGCATGCGCTGGCCAATGAATGGGCCGTCAAGGGCATCAATGTCAACGCCATCGCCCCCGGCTACTTCGTGACCAACAATACGCAAGCGCTGCGCGAAGATGCGCAGCGCTCCGAGTCCATCCTGGCGCGCATCCCGGCAGGCCGCTGGGGGCAACCGTCCGACCTGGATGGCGCCGCCGTGTTCCTGGCCGGCCGCGCCAGCGACTACGTGCACGGCGTGGTGCTGCCCGTTGACGGTGGATGGCTGGCACGATGAGCGCCCGCCGCATCGTCTGCTTTGGTGAAGTGCTGGCGCGCCTGTCGGCCCCGCATGGCGAAATGCTGCTGCAATCGCCTCGGCTCGACGTCAATATCGGCGGCGCGGAAGCCAACGTGGCGGTATCGCTGGCGCAGTTCGGCCACGACGCGGCCATCGTCAGTGCCCTGCCCGCCAATGCCCTGGGCACGGCGGCGCGCGACCGCTTGCGCGGGCTGGGTGTCGATACGCGCGGCATTGCGTTCCGCCCGGGCCGCATGGGCCTGTACTTCCTGACGCCAGGCGCCGTCGTGCGGCCGTCCGACATCATTTATGACCGCGCCGGCTCCGTGTTTGCCGAGAGCGGTCCGCACGATTACGACTGGCCGGCGCTGCTCGAGGGCGCGGACTGGCTGCACATTTCCGGCGTCACCCCGGCCGTGGGCCCGCAGGCGGCGCAGGCCGTGCTGGCGGCGGCCCGGTGCGCCAAGGCGCTGGGCGTGCGCGTGTCGTTCGACGGCAATTACCGCGCCTCAATGTGGGCGGAACAGGGCCAGGACGGCGCCGCCATCCTGCATGCGCTGCTCGGCCATGTGGACATCGCGTTTGCCGACCAGCGCGACATCGCCCTCGTGCTGGAGCGCCCGGAACTGGCGCTGCAGGACCGGCGCGCGGACGCGGCAGCGGCAGCCTTTGCCGCCTTCCCCGGCCTTGGCGCGCTGACCGCCACCGTGCGCGTCCAGCACAGCGTGGCCCACCACCACTTGGCCGCCACGCTGCATACACGCAGCGGCGACTACGCGGCCAACCCCGTGGCGCTCGAGGGCATCGTCGACCGCATCGGCACGGGCGACGCCTACGCGGCCGGTGTCCTGCACGGCATGCTGCAAGGCTGGCCTTACGGCGACGCGCTGGAATTCGGCCTGGCCGCCGCCGCACTGAAGCACAGCATTGCAGGCGATTTCAACCTGGCGAGCGCCGAACAGGTGCAAGCTGCGCGGCAGGGGGCACTCGATGTACGCCGCTGACCTGCACCCGCACCGTCCCTGGCGCCTGCAGTGGGCGCACGGCAGCGCCGAAGTGCAGCCGCTGGGCGGCATGCTTGGCCCACTGACCCTGTTCCTGGATGGCGCGAGGGAACTCGATGTCATGCATGTGGCGCCGTGGTACGGCATGACGGCCGCCGACAAGCTGCCCGGCGTCCTGCGCCGCCTGCGGGGCGAATGGCCGTGCGTACCGTTCGGCCGAAGCGACCGGCCACACGACTTGCCGCCCGGCTGGGAGGTGCGTGACGCCGACGATGAATGCGACCATGGCTACGCGTCGAACCACCACTGGAGCTGGGTGGAAGCCACGCCGGAGCGGGTACATCTGGCCATCGATTATCCCGCCACCTCCGCCATTGCCCGCGTCGAGCGCATCATTGCCGCCGATCCGCTCGCACCGGCGCTGGACATCGCGCTGATCGTACATGCGCGCCGTACCACGCGCCTGCCCCTCGGCCTGCACCCGACCTTCCGCCTGCCGCCCACGCCGGGCCGCGTGCACGTGCGCCTGGGCCGCCATGAGGGCATCCACAGCTATCCCGCCATGGTGCCGGGCGGCATCTCGCGGCTGCACACCGACACGTGCTCACACAGCCTGCACGCGATGGACGGCATTGACGGCGCGCTGGACTTGAGCCGACTGCCGCTAAGCGGGCCCTGCGAAGAATTGCTGCAAGTACGGGCGCCGCAGGGCAGCGCCGATGCCCCGCCGTTCGCGCTGCACTACCTGGATTATGGCGCCGCCGTCGGCCTGTGGTGGGACCCCGCGCACCTGCCCGACCTGATGCTGTGGATCAGCAATGGAGGCCGCATCCATTTCCCGTGGATGAGCCGCCACCTGGCGATCGGCGCGGAGCCAGTCAACAGCCTGTTCGACCTGGGACGCGTGGCCCGGGCCCCGCAACATCATCCCCTGGCGGACCGCCTCGGCGTGCCGCTGAATCCAGGCCAGCCCTGGCAAACCCGCTACCGCATCGCGGCCTGGAACGAGGCCGCCTGACCGACCATGAACAACCATTCCGTGCTCCCCGACTTCCGTTCGCGCGACACCCTGCTGTCGCACATCGCCCACACCATGCGGTTCTACCATCCGCGCTGCATCGACCCCAGCGGCGGCTTTTACCACTTTTACATGGATGATGGCAGCATTTATGACCGCAGCACGCGCCACCTGGTCAGCAGCACGCGCTTCGTGTTCAATTTCGCCATGGCCTACCGCCAGTTCGGCCGCCAGGATTATCTCGATGCGCTGCGCCATGGCGTGGCGTTCCTGCGCGATGCGCACCGCAACCCGGAAACGGGCGGCTATGCGTGGCAGTTGCGGTGGGAGAACGGCGAACAGCGCGTGCTCGACGCCGACAACCACTGCTATGGCCTGGCCTTTGTCATGCTGGCCTATGCCCATGCGCTGGCTGCCGGCATCAGCGAAGCGCGCGGCTGGCTCGATGAAACGTTTGCGCTGATGGAGCGCCGTTTCTGGCAGCCCGGCCATGGCCTGTATGCGGACCAGGCCAGCGCCGACTGGTCCGTGCTGAGCCCATACCGCGGCCAGAACGCCAACATGCATGCGTGCGAAGCGCTGCTGGCGGCGTTCGAAGCGTCGGGCGAAGTGCGTTACCTGCACCGCGCCGAACTGGTGGCAAGCCATATCACCGTGCGCCAGGCCAGCCTGGCCGGCGGCAAAATCTGGGAACACTACCACGCCGACTGGTCGGTGGATTGGGAGTACAACAAGGACGACAAGACCAACATCTTCCGCCCGTGGGGCTACCAGCCGGGCCACTTCACGGAATGGGCCAAGCTGCTGCTGATCCTGGAGCGCCACAAGGACCTGATGGCCGGGCCGGCCGATTGGCTGGTCCCGCGCGCTGTGGAACTGTTCGACATGGCCCTGGCCAAAGCCTGGGACCACCAGCATGGCGGCATCCATTACGGCTTCGGGCCGGAAGATGAAATCTGCGACGGCGACAAGTATTTCTGGGTGCAGGCGGAAAGCCTGGCGGCTGCCGCCGTGCTGGCCGCGCGCACGGGCGACGAACGCTATTGGGACTGGTACGGCAAGATCTGGGCTTACAGCTGGCGGCACATGGTCGACCATGAACATGGTGCGTGGTACCGCATCCTGTCGCCGGAAAACGGCAAGCTCACGGCCGAAAAGAGCCCGGCCGGCAAAGTCGATTACCATACGATGGGCGCCTGCTATGAAGTCCTGAACGTGGTTGGGGATACGAAATGACTGTGGTGCATGACGGGCTTCCCGAATTCGTGGCGGCAGGCGAAGCCCTGACCGACATGATCCGCACGGGCCCCGACAACTGGCGCAGCCTGGTGGGCGGCTCGACGTGGAATGTGGCCCGCGTGCTGGCCCGCCTCGGCATCCCCAGCGCCTTCGCCGGCGCCGTCAGCAGCGATGTATTCGGCCAGGCCCTGGCGGCCGCCACGCGCGAAGCGGGCCTGGACATGCGTTTCCTGCAACAGCTCGACCGCTCGCCGCTGCTGGCGATCGTGCACGAACTGTCGCCGCCCCGCTACTTCTTTGTCGGCGACGACAGCGCCGACCTGCATTTCGATGCCGCCCAGTTGCCGCAAGGCTGGCAGGGACAGGCGCGCTGGGTGCACTTTGGCGGCATCTGCCTGGCGCGCCCCCCATTGTCGGGCAAGCTGGTGGCGCTGGCGGAGGAATTGAAGGCGCGCGGCGTCCGCATTGCCTATGACCCGAATTTCCGGGCATTGATGGATGAGCGCTACGATCCCGTCCTGCGGCGCATGGCGGCACTGGCCGACGTGATCAAGGTGTCGGATGAGGATTTGTGCGGCCTATACCGCTGCACGGATCCGGAACCCGCCTTCAACGCGCTGCGCGCACTGAACCCGCAAGCCACTTACCTGTACACACGTGGCGCCGATGGCGCCAGCCTGCACACGCCCACCGGCGTTTGGAGCCAACCCGCGCCACGCATCACCGTGGCCGACACGGTCGGCGCGGGCGACGCCAGCATCGGCGGCTTGCTGTACAGCCTGATGCGCATGCCGGACGCCACACCGCACCAGCGGCTGCGCTTTGCCGTGGCTTGCGGCGCCGCCGCCTGCCTCGCGCCGGGCGCCACACCGCCATCGCTGGCACAGGTACAAGGCATCTACGAGCAATCCGGAGACACGCCATCATGAAGTCACTGCTGATCATGGTCATGGGATGGCTGCTGAGCACCTGCGCGCTGGCGCAGGTCAACGAGCAGCCAGGCCTGGCCAGCGTGGTCTCGCCCGACAACAATGTCCGTTTCGTGTTCTATCAAAAGACCAGCCCTGCCGGCAAGCGCGAACTGTATTACCGCGTCACGTACAAGCACAAGGCCGTGATCCTCGATTCGCAGCTGGACTTACGGCTCGATAACCACTTGTCGGAAAACGCCATGGCATTGAAAGTCGACCGCCAGGAGAAGTGGTTCGACAACCTGGCCATTGGCGATATCCGCCATACGCAGCATGACGGCACCTGGCGACCCGTCGTGGGCGAACGCGCCGTGATCCGCGACCACTACAACCAGATGACGGTCAACATGGTCAAGGACGACAACCCGATCTATCCACTGGCGCTGGAAGTGCGCGCCTATAACGAAGGCGTGGCGTTACGCTATACGTTCCCGGAAAACGAAAAAGGCACGTATTACCGCATCACGGCGGAAAATACGGAATTCACCTTCCCTGTCGAAACGAAGGCATGGTTCCATGCGTGGGCGCAGGCGCCGTACCAGCAACTGCCGCTGGCCAACTGGCCGGACGAATCGGAGCGTCCGCTGACGCTGGAACTGCCGGGCCGCATCCACGTGGCGCTGCTGGAAGCCGGCATGACCGATTATTCGCGCACCAAGTTCAAGCTGCACAAGGACAAGGCCAATACGCTGGTGACGTCGATGCACGACCCGGCCGACCTGGTCTCGCCCTTCAGCACGCCGTGGCGTGGCATCATGATCGCGGAATCCGCCGGGGCGCTGGCCGACAACAGCCATTTCATCCTGAACTTGAATCCTCCCTCGGCGATCGCCGATACGTCGTTCGTCAAGCCCGGCAAAATCATGCGCGTGATGGTGCAAACGACGGCCAGCGCAAAAGCCAACATCGATTTCGCGGCGCGCCACAAGCTGCAATACATCCTGTTCGACTTCAAGTGGTACGGCCCGGCGTTTTCGTTTTCGGCCGACGCCACCAAGGTCGCCATCCCGGACCTCGACCTGCCCGGCATTATCCGGTACGCGGCCGATCGCGGGATCGGCGTGTGGCTGTACGTGAACCAGCAGGCATTGCTTGCCCAGGGCGACACGCTGTTCAAGACCTACCGGCAATGGGGCGTCAAAGGCGTCAAGTTCGGCTTCGTACAAGTGGGCTCGCACCGCTGGACCACGTGGCTCGAGCAAGCCATCCGCCAGGCCGCCGACGCTGGCCTGATGGTCAATGTGCACGACGACTGGCGCCCCACGGGCGAACAGCGCACATGGCCCAACCTGATGACGGCGGAAGGCATTCGCGGCAACGAGGAAATGCCGGATGCCACGCACAACACGGTGCTGCCCTTCACCCGTTTCCTGGCCGGCGCCGCCGACTACACGATCTGCTATTACGATCCGCGCATCAAGACCACGCACGCGCACCAGCTGGCGCTGGCGGCGATCTATTACAGCCCGCTGCAAACGCTGTACTGGTATGACAGGCCGGACATGTCGCGCGATGAACCCGAACTGGCGTTCTGGGACCGCATTCCCACCAGCTGGGATGACAGCAAACTGGTGCAGGGCTATCCTGGCCAGTTCGTCACAACGGCCCGCCGCAAAGGCGCCGACTGGTTTGTCGGCACCATCACCAACAACGATGCGCGCCAGCTCAAGGTCAGGCTGGACTTCCTCGACCAGGGCAAGCGCTATCGGGCCACCGTGTATGAAGACGACAAGACAGCGCCCACGGCTACCAAAGTGGGCCTGCGCACGGTATCGGTGGACAGTACGTCCGTGATCGACGCCAACTTGTTGCCATCGGGCGGTCAAGCCATTTGGCTGACGCCGGAAAAATGAGACCCATCATGAGCCAGAAAAGTTCCAATTACCGCTTCCTCAGCACCTTCGTCTTCGTTTATTTCTTTGCGCAGGCAATGAGCATTTCGCTGCTGACGCTGTGGCTGCGCAATACGCTGAAGCTCAATGGGACGGAAACCGGCATTGTGCTGGGCGCTAACTTCATTGCGGCCATGTGCTCGCAGCCGGTGTATGGCTTCGTGTCCGACAAGATCGGCTTCCGCAAGCACATCCTGTTCACCGTCAGCACGCTGGTAGCGCTGTGCGGGCTGTTTTTCCTGTACGTCTACGGCCCCCTGTTGAAAGCCAATATCCTGCTGGGCGCCGTGGCCGGAGGCGTCTACCTGGGCGTGACATTCTATGCCGGCAGCTATGCGCTGGAAACGTACGTCGACCGCGTCGGCCGCCGCCACGGCTTCGAATACAGCCGCGTGCGCATGTGGGGCTCACTGGGCTTTGCCAGCGCCGCCGTGTTTTCCGGCCGGTTGTTCAATGTCGACCCATCGATCAACTTCTTCCTGGCATCGGGCGCCGGCGTGGCGCTGGTGGCGATCCTGCTGTTCTGGCGCATCAATCCGGCCGCAGGCGGCATCGCCAGCCAGGATACGGAGCCGAATGCTGTCAAGCTGGCCGATGCCGTGGGCTTGCTGCGCGATGCGAATTTCTGGCGCTTCATGGTGTTCATCCTGGGCGTGACCAACATCTACCTGGTCTTCGACCAGCAATTCCAGGCCTATTTCGTGTCGCTGTTCCCGGACCAGAAACAAGGGACGGAAATGTTCACCTACCTGAATTCCGCGCAGATCTTCATCGAAGCGGGCGGCCTGTTCCTGGCGCCGCTGCTGGTCAAGCGCATCGGCGCCAAGAATGGCTTGCTGCTGGCCGGCTCCATCATGCTGGTGCGCATTGCCGGCTCCGGCCTGGCAGTCGGGCCGCTGTCGATCTCCGCGCTGAAACTGCTGCATTCGGTGGAGCTGCCTATCCTGGCCGTGTCCATCTTCCGCTATATCGCATTCCATTTCGATAACCGCCTGACGTCCACGATTTACATGGTGGGCGTGAGCTTTGGCCACTCGCTGGGCCTGGCGATCCTGTCACCGCTGGTTGGTAAAAGCTACGACGTGATGGGCTTCCCCGCCACCTACCTGTTGCTGGGCGCACTGGGCCTGCTGTTCCTGGCGCTGTCGGCCTGGGCGCTGAGACGCACCCCGGCCGAAGTCCGGCGCGGCGGGGATGCCGCCACGCCCGCCGCCAAAACCGAACCTGCCGCGCGCACACATTGAATCGTATTTTGAAGGAGTTTCACATGCCTGTATCCCTGTCCACGGCCACCATGGAACCCCTGGTGGCGCGTGCCTGGTCCGCCGCGCCGTCCAGGATTGAACTGGAAAGCGCCATAGGACGCACCCTGGACAGCATCGACCGCAATTTGCGGCATTTCGGCGCGGACTTTCCCGCGCCATCGAGCACCGCTTCCATCTATCCCGCCATCGGCAATATCGAATGGACCAATGGCTTCTGGACCGGCATGCTGTGGCTGGCCTATGAAGTCACGGGCACGCCCCGCTACCGCGAAGCGGCGGAAGGCAACGTGCGCAGCTTCCACACGCGCCAACAGGAACGCCTCAATACTAACCACCATGACCTCGGCTTCCTGTATAGCCTGTCGTGCGTCGCCGCGCACAAATTGACCGGCAACCGGACGGCTTACGATGCCGCCATGGGCGCGGCGCGCCTGCTGATGGAGCGTTACCTGGACAAGGCAGGCATCATCCAGGCATGGGGTGACCTGCACGATCCGGAACAGGCGGGCCGCATAATCATCGACTGCAATCTGAATTTGCCGCTGCTGTATTGGGCCGGCGAACAAAGCGGCGATCCCGCCTTCAAGGCCGCCGCCGACCGCCACATCGTGGCAGCTGCGCGCCATATCGTGCGCGCCGACGGTTCCACCTTCCACACCTTCTATTTTGACCCCGCCACTGGCGCGCCGCGCCATGGCAAGACGCACCAGGGCTATGCCGACGATTCATGCTGGTCGCGGGGCCAGGCCTGGGGCATTTCCGGTTTCCCCTTGGTGTACCGCCATAACGGCGATGCACGCCTGCTGGAGGTGGCGAAAGTCGTGGCCAACTATTACCTGAACCGCCTGCCGGAAGACGGTATCAGTTACTGGGATTTGATCTTCACCTCAGGCCCCGAAGAACGCGACAGCTCGGCCGCCGCGATTGCCGCCTGCGGCTTGCTGGAACTGGCCCGCAACCTGCCGCAAGACGATCCCCTGCGCACCAACTACGAACAGGCGGCGGGCGGCATGGTGAAAGTGTTGTCGGACCGTTACCTGATCACCGATGGCGCGCCGGGCAGCGGGCTGCTGAAGCACGGCGTGTACCACATGCCCAACCGGATCGGCGTCGACGAATGCACGATCTGGGGCGACTATTTCTACTTTGAAGCGCTGGTGCGCATGACGCGCGACTGGCAACCGTACTGGTAAAGATGGGGGGCGCCCGTATCAGGCGATCGCCCCCGACGATTCGCGCTTGACCAGGGTGTACGGCAGCAGTTTGTGCTGCACCCCGGCGACTTCTCCCGCGCGCCGGTGGCGGATCAACTCCACCATCAAATCCACCGCGGCCCGTGCCATATCGCCGATAGGCTGGCGGATGGTGGTCAACTCGGGCCAGACCGTGGTAGCGACCGGCGTATCGTCGAAACCGCAAATGGAGACGTCCTGCGGCACGTCCAGGTGCATGCCGTGCGCCACAGCGACGGCAGCCGCCGCCATATCATCATTGGCGGCAAAGATCGCGCTGGGCCTGGACTTCCGGCCCAGCAGCAGGCGTGCCGCATCCAGGCCGGAGCGGTAAGTGAACAGCCCCGGCGCCACCCGCGCGGGATCGGCCGGCAAGCCTGCTTCTTCCATCGCATCCAGGTAGGCCTTGTGGCGCAACTGTGCCGGGGTGTGCTTCGGGTCGCCCTGGATGAAGGCAATGTCCCGGTGGCCCAGCGACATCAGGTAACGCATCAAGTCGCGCGCGCCGGCATAGTCGTCGATACGCACCGCCGACATCGTGGGCGATGGCCGGCCCGTGGCGATCGCCACGGTCGGGATGCCGATCTGGTCGAGCTGTTTCAGCACGGTTTTCGCATCGCACAAGGGCGGCGGGACCAGGATCCCGTCCGCTCCGTTGGCGATCAGGCGGGCGACGGCGGCGCGCTGCCCGCGTTCATCGTCGCAATGTTCCAGGATCAACTGGCTGCCGGTCTGGCTGCAGCGGTCCATTGCGCCCACCAGAAAGGCGCTGAGGTAGGCGGCGCTGGGGTTGCTGTACAACAGGCCGATGCCCATGGTGCCGACCCGCGCGGCACGCGCGGCGGTATTCACCTGGTAATGCAGGGATTCCACGGCGGCCAGCACCTTGGTGCGCGTAACTTCCGATACGTGCGCATTGCCATTCATCACACGCGACACGGTCATCGCCGACACGCCCGCGACCCTGGCCACGTCGTAGATGGTTGCGCCGCCTTGGGCGCGTTCTGGTTTGTCAGTCACGGTACTCGCACGGCAGCTGGTCCAGGTCGTGCAGGCTCCAGCTGTCGCGCCAGCGTACGACCGGCGTGTCGCCCTCCCATTCGACCGGCAGCCATACGTAGCGGCCATCGATGGCGTCCTTCGGGCGCCATACGTCGAACATCAGGATATGCCGCGCACAGCCGTTGCGGCGCAGCGTCAGCGCATAGGTCGATTGGCCGCCGAACGTGATCCGCTGCTGCTCCGGCGTGCCGCGCACGGGATTGCCCAGCGGCGTCCACGGTCCCAGGGGGTGCGGCGCCACGTACGACTTGGCCGCGTTCGGCTTCCAGCCGGATAAGCCTGACGTCACGAGGTAATATTTGCCGCCATGCCTGAACATGGCGGGCGCCTCGTCGTCGCCGTTCGGCAGCACGCGCGCATATTGCCCGCTGCTGCCGAGGTAATCCCCGCCCAGCCGCGACACGTGCATCGTATGATTTTCCTCCGACGCGTAAATGGCATACGCCGCGCCGTCCTGGTCCACGAACAGCGTCATGTCGCGTGCCATCTGGCCGCCAGCGTGGTCGCGCGCAAGGAAGGAGGTGGCAGGATCCTTGTCTTCCGGCCTGGCGTCGACCGGCCAGGCGCCGGCGTCAGGACGGAACGAACCCTGATACACGTACGGTCCCGTCACCTTGTCGGCCACCGCCACGCCCGCACGCGCCGCGTCGTAGCGCTTGCCCTTCAGCTCGAGGTGGAACCACATCACGAACTTGCCCGTCTTCGGATTGCGGATCACCTTCGGCCGTTCGATGATCGCTCCCTTCTCGATGTCGCTGCCCGGCGCCTCGCTGACGGCGAGCGCGATGCCTTCGTCACGCCAGTCGGTGAGGTTACGCGAACTGTAGACGTGCACCCCGACCTGGGCCTTGTTGCCCGCCTCGCCCGCGACCTTGTGCTCGCCGAACCAGTAATACACGCCCTGGTGCTCGAGGATGCCGCCGCCGTGCGCGTTGATGTGCACGCCCTTGTCGTCG
>CBHWEO010000075.1:0-19961 GCA_966112955.1 uncultured Duganella sp.
TTGCGCCAGTCGCCCTTGGAAATCTTGTCGGCGATCAGGCGGTCGGCGGTGGCGGAGTCCGGAATGCGCAGCAGCGCTTCGGCCAGGCACATCAGGGCGATGCCTTCTTCGGACGACAGGGAGAATTGATGCATCAGCGCATCCACACCGGAGGAGCGCGTGCGCTTTTCGCGCACCGAAGTTACCAGACGCTTGGCCAGGGATTGCGCATCCTGCGTGGTTTCAGGCGATCCGACGTTAATTTGCGACAGAAGCCATTGCACTGCAGTTTGTTCGTCGCGGCGATAGGCAGCGGTGATGGCGCTGCGCAACGGGCTGGGATCGCGCAGGATTTCTGCTTGAAGGGCGGCGAACGGCGTGGTGTTCAGATGCATGAATGTCTCTATTGGCTAGTATGTAAAAATCCTCTGGGCACCTACGAAAACACGCCCGGCAAACGCTGTTTGCGAGGGCGTGTTGTGCAGTGCAACTAATGATTCGATTGTAAGCCGGATTCGCTCGGATTAATTCTGGTATTACTTTGTACTAGCAATAGATAGTTTTTAGTGCGAGAATTTGACCGAATAAAATTAATAGTGGGGATGTAATGCTGGACAAGATCAGTAAGAAGATTCTGGCTGAGCTGCAGAGCGATGGCCGGATCAGTAATGTCGAACTGGCTGCAAGGGTGAACCTGTCCCCTGCCGCTTGTTTGGAACGGGTGAGGAAGCTTCACGAAGCGGGTTACATCATGGGCTATACGGCGCAGTTGAACCCGCAGTTGCTCGATGTGTCACTGCTGGTGTTTATCGAAGTGGTGCTGGACCGTACGACGCCGGAAGTGTTTGATGCCTTCAAACACAGTGTCCAGCTGATTCCCGAAGTGCTCGAGTGCCATATGGTGGCCGGCGGTTTCGACTACCTGGTCAAGGCGCGCGTCAAGGACATGGCGGCTTACCGCGAATTCCTCGGCAAGACCTTGCTGCAGAAAGGTGTGCGGGAGACGCACACCTATGCGGTGATGGAAGAAGTGAAAAACACCACCAAACTGCCGATCAAGTAAGCGATTGGCAGAAATTCCGGATAATGCCAAAGGCATAACGGGAGGCGACGGTTTGCACGAACTGCATGAAATCCGTCGCCGCTTCTTCATTGGCGTTGTCCGAAATCGTCCTCATGATCGCGAAGGGGATGCCCAGCTCGTGGCATACCTGGGCGACCGCAGCACCTTCCATTTCCACTGCCAATAGATCGGGCAGTGCGTCCTTCAGGGCCTCCAGGTGGGTCCGATCCTTGATGAATTGATCTCCGCTGCCGACCAGGCCGCGGTGTACTTGCGCATCGTTTTGCAGGAATTCGCGGGTTGCCAGGCTCAGCTTCAGGCTTAGTTCGCGGTCGGTCGGCATGCGCGAGAGGCCGGTCAGTGGGATTTCAAAGCGGGGGAATAGCGGGCTGGCATCAAAGTCATGCTGGGCCAGGGAATCCGCCACGACCACGTCGCCAACACGTACCCCAAGGTCTGCAGAACCGGCGACGCCGGTAAAGATGATGTGGGTAACGTCGAACTTCTCCACAAGCGTTGCAGCGGTCACTGCAGCAGCAACCTTGCCAATTCGCGATAAAACCGCCACAGAATCGATTTTCCAGAGTTTTCCAGCCGTGTACTCACGTTTGCCGTGGATGAGCTTGTAGGGGCCTTCCATGGCTTCCAGGAGCCCCTGTTGTTCTTCTGCCAAGGCGGAGATGATTCCGAGGCGCATGTCGAGTTTTCCCTATGTATTTAGAGTTGTATGTAAACGAATGGTAGTAGATAGTAAACGACCATGCGCCTGTGGATAAAGCTGTTAACATCCACAGAATCAGAAGTTTACGTCGAGCAGAACCGGCTGGACAAGAATTGCGTCTGGAATGGATGAGTTCTGAACAAAAAACGCCGTTGTGCGCAAAATTGGCGTTTACGCACATTCGATCCTGTGGATATTCATTGACTTATCAACAGATGACGCAGTTTTTCAGCTGAAATCGGTGCTCCGACCAGATATCCCTGCCCGAAATCGCAGCCTGCTGCCATCAAAACGTCCAGCTGCGCCTCGGTTTCGATCTTTTCCGCGATGATCTTGATGCCGAGCTTGTGCGCCATGGCGACGATGGCCTCACACAGCAGCTGGTTGTCGCTGAAGCTGGTGTCCAGTTTGAGGAAATCGATCTGGAAGCGCTTGAGGAAGCCCAGGGAAGAATAGCCGTGGCCAAAATCGTCCAGCGAAATCTGGAACTGGGCATCCCTGAGCGACTGCATGCGTTTCACGATTTCCCTGTTTGCTTCCAGCAGCAGCCCTTCCGTCACCTCAATCACCATGGATTGCGGCGCCAGTGCCTGTTCTCGCAGCAATTCCAGCCAGTGTTCGACGCCAAGCGCCTCATGGCGGAACTGCCAGGCCGACTTGTTCACGCAGACCTTGAAGCCGTTGCCGAAGCCCGCGGCCTGGGCGGCAGCTTCCTGGAATACCCATTCGCCGATGGCCGCGATCACGCCGGTGTTTTCGGCGACGCCAATGAAGTCGGCCGGCTTGAGCAAGCCTCGCTGGGGATGCTGCCACCGGATCAGGGCTTCAGCCATTTCCACCTTGCCGCTGGCCAGGTTGCGTATCGGCTGGAACAGCAGCCTTAACTCCTTGTTTTTCAAGGCGCTGCGCAATTCGTTCGCCAGTTCGATACGCATCTGGCTGGCTTCCTGCATGAAGGGGGCGAAGTAGTTGAAGCGGTTGCGGCCTTGCTGTTTGGCGAGGTACATGGCCTGGTCGGCGTTCTTGATCAGCACTTCCGGATCCCTGCCGTCGTCCGGGAACAGGGAGATGCCGATGCTGCCTGAAATGTGGGCAAGTTCGAGCTTCAGCTGGAATGGCCTTGCAAGGCTGTGGAGGATGTCCTGCACGATGCGGACCACGTCGCCCGGCTCTTTCAGCTCGCTGAGGATGACCGTGAATTCGTCGCCACCCAGCCGGGCGACCGTATCGGTGATGCGGACGGACTGCAGCAGGCGCTCCGCCACTTGTTTGAGCAGGATGTCGCCATAGTCGTGGCCCAAGGTGTCGTTGATGGCCTTGAATCCATCGAGGTCGATGAAGACCAGGGCCATCGGCAGCTGGTCACGGCTTGCCTTCTTGATCTCCTGGCGCAAGCGGTCGTTGAACATGCGGCGGTTGGGCAGCCCGGTGAGGGCGTCGAAATTGGCTTGCTTCCAGACGGCTTCTTCGCTGGCTTTCTTTTTCGTGATGTCGGAGAACAGGGCGACGTGGCGCAAAGCATTCCCTTTGTCATCGAAAACGGTGTTGAAACGCAGCGAGACCAGGTAATGGTCGCCGTTCTTGTGCTGGTGCCAGATTTCGCCTTCCCAATAGCCGGTATTGGTGATGGTCTGGCGCATGCGGCTGTAGAACTTGATGTCCTGCTGGCTTGACGTCAGCTCGTAGGCGAGATGGCCGACGACTTCTTCGGCCGTGTAGCCGCTGATGTGCGTGAAGGCAGGGTTGACGGACAGGATGCGGCCATCGGCGTCGGTGACCATCATGCCTTCGCTGGCGTTTTCGTACATCAGGGTTGCTAGCTTGCTCGATTCTTCGTGGCGTTTGCGCTCGGTAATGTCCTCTGCCATGACGAAGAGGCCGATGACGTTGCCGTGTTCGTCGCGGTCGGGTACGTAGGTGATCGCGTCACAACATTCGCGGCCAAGGCGTTGGATGCCGCGTTCAAAGCGGACGGTTTCGCCGGCGAGGGCACGTTCCAGGTGAGGCCTGGTTTCCTCATACAGCGCTGGTGGCAGGACTTCCTTGAGGGTTTCGCCGCTGCCATAAATTTCGGCAAAGCGGCGATTCTTGAAAGTGTAGCGGCCGTCGCGGTCCATATACGCCATCACGATCGGCAGGTTGTCGGCAATCAGGCGCAGGCGCTGTTCGCTGTAGGCCAGCTTCCTTTCGGTTTCGGCCGATGTGACGTAGAGGGAGCGGTAACGGCTTTCGCGTTCTTCGGCGGCCGCGTAAGAGCGCAATGCGAACAGGGTGACGGCGGCTTCCATTGCAAAGATCGCAAACAGGGAAATGCCGGCAATCAGCACGTGGCGCCGGGAGACCAATGCCAGGCCAACGTCCGAACTGCCGACCGTCACAACAAGGGGCAGGTTGGGCAATTTGCGGTAGCTGACGATGCGGGATTTATGGTCGACAGGGCTGACGGAGTTGATCGTTCCTGTTGGCGAATGGGCGTAGGCTGTGTAGACGTTGGATTCGCGGATGTCGCGGTTGAAGGTTTCTTCGAAGAGCGGTGCGCGGGCTATGACGTGGCCGTTAATGTGGAACAGTGTAATGGTGACGTCTGGACTCAGGCGCGAGTTTTCGAAGGTTTCGGCCAGCGTCCTGGCATCGATCGGCGCGACGATCACGCCAAGGAACTTGCCTTCAGCGTTTTCAACCCGGCGGCTGAGGAAGAACAGGGGGGCGTTTGATACTCGCCCGCGGGTCGGTTCTCCGACGAAAAGCTTGTTTCCAGGCTTGAGCTGGGCTGCGAAATAGTCGCGGTCCTGGTAGCTGATGCCTTTGACGGGAATATCGCGTGAACTGGCGACCGCGAAGCCGTTCGGGTCGATGAAAGTAATCCAGAAACTGGTGCCAAACGTGGCGCCACGCGAAGACAGCAATCCATCGATGGTTTGCGGTGTGTAAGGAGCGACCCTGATCGCGTTGGCAAAGCCCAGCAAGGCAATGTCGGAGAGCTGGATCGTACTCAGGACCTGGGCTTCGATGGCACGCGCGTAATGCTGGGTCTGCTGGCGGATGGCCTGTTCGCGATCGCGTGCAGCAGAAAGTAGTTGCCAAGCAACAACTGCCGTGGCGAGCAGTGCCAGCATGGTCATGGTGACCAGCAATCGCCTGCGAAAGCGTCGGTACGCATCAGTGGTCGACAAGAGGTTCTCCAGGCGGGTTGCATGGAACTACTTGCCTGTTCAGTATAGGTGGAGAGTTTTGTTTACGTTAGATTAGTGTGTATACGAAGTAGTAGTGGTTGTTAACAACCTCGGTTTTCTGTGGATAAGTCCACCTTGGAATGAAAAATCAGGGGTTTACGGGTTGTATAAGCGGGCGCGTAAACCTTGGATGGGCTGCGAACTGTTTTTGGACAATTTCCGGCCGTTTTCCGGAAGTCTTGTTTACTCACAAACGATGCCTGTGGATATGCATAGCGTTATCCACAGCCTCAGGAGGGGTGAAAATGGGTTTGAAGTCGATTTTTCCTTATCCGATCATCCAGGGACCGATGGCTGGCGGCGCCAATACCCCGGCGATGGTGGCGGCGGCGACTGAAGCCGGCGGGCTGGGATCGCTTGGCGCTTCCATGATTTCGCTGGACACGATCCGGGCCGAGGTTGCCGAGATCCGGCGCCTGACTTCCAGGCCGTTCATGTTGAACTTCTTCGTGCAGGAAACTCCCTCGCCGTCGGAGGAGGAAGTCCAACGCGCGATCGGTTTGCTGCGGCCCGTGTGGAGTTCGCTCGGCTGGGCTGAACTGCCCCGGCCGGACAAATGGTGCGAAGATTTTGCCGCACAATTCGAGCTGTTGCTGGAACTGAAGCCTGCGGTGGCGAGCTTCACCTTCGATATCCTGACCCCTGCCCAGGTAAAGCGGCTGCACGATGCCGGGATGTTCGTCATTGGCACCGTCACCACGGTGGAGGAGGCCCTGGCCTGGCAGGCCGCGGGTGCCGACGCCGTGGTTGCTTCAGGGGTGGAATCGGGCGGGCACCGGGGCACCTTCATTGGCGAACAGGCTGCGGCCACGCTGGGGGCTGTGCCTTTGCTGTCGGCGGTGCTGGAAGCGGTCAAGGTGCCCGTGATCTCGGCCGGGAACATCATGACTGGGGCGGATATCCGCGAACGGCTGGCGCTGGGCGCCGCGGCGGTGCAGATGGGTACGGCGTTCATGGTGACCGATGAGTCGGGCTTGCCGGCCGTGTACAAGCAGCGCTTGCTGGCCGCGCAAGGTAACCCTACCCGCCTCACGCGCGCCATCACGGGCCGCCTGGCCAGGGGCATCGAAAACCGCTTCATGCGGCAAATGGAAGAGGTGGAGGCCGAAGTGCCGGCCTATCCGGTGCAGAATGCACTGACCCGCAGCATCCGTGCGGAAGCGGCAAAGCGCGGCGATGCGGAATTGCTGTCGCTGTGGGCCGGCACCGGCGTGGCGAAGTCGCGCGCCATGCCGGCGAAGCAGCTGATGGAAACCTTGATAGCGGAAATCGACAACCCTTGACCAGGAGAGCGCTTGGAATCTGCGGGCCAGTTTGACTACATCATTGTGGGCGGAGGGACGGCTGGCTGCGTGCTCGCCAATCGCCTGACGCAAAATCCCCGGAACGAAGTGCTGCTGGTCGAGGCGGGCGGGAAAGACGATTACATCTGGATCCATATCCCGGTCGGCTATCTCCATTGCATCGACAACCCGCGCACGGATTGGCTGTTCCGCACCGAACCCGATGCCGGCCTGGGCGGCCGCAGCCTGATTTACCCGCGCGGCAAAGTCCTGGGCGGCAGCTCTTCCATCAACGGCATGATCTACATGCGCGGCCAGGCCAACGACTACGACCAGTGGGCCGAGCTGTGCGGCGACCCGCGCTGGCGCTGGTCGGAAGTGCTGCCCCTGTTCCGCAAGAGCGAAGACCACCATGCGGGGCCATCGGAATTCCACGGCGCCGGCGGCGAATGGCGGGTGGAGAAGCAACGCCTGCGCTGGGATATCCTGGACGCCTTCCGCGATGCGGCCGAACAGACGGGGATTCCCAAGGTCGACGACTTCAACCGCGGCGACAATTTCGGCTGCTCCTACTTCGAAGTGAACCAGAAGCGCGGCATCCGCTGGAACACAGCCAAGGCCTTCCTGCGCACCGCCGCCAAGCGCCCCAACCTGACCGTGATGACGGGCTGCCATGTCGAAAAGCTGGTGCTGGAAGAGGGCGTTTGCACAGGTGTGATCTTCACCGGCGGCGGCACGCAATGGTCGGCCACCGCGCGCGAAACGCTGTTGACGGCGGGCGCCATCGGCACGCCGCAGATTCTGCAGCTGTCGGGCATCGGGCCGGCGGACGTGCTGGCGCAAGCCGGGGTGCGGGCCGTGCACGACTTGCCGGGCGTCGGCGCCAACCTGCAGGACCACCTGCAGCTGCGCATGGTGTTCAAGGTGGAGGGCGCCCGCACGCTGAACACGCTGGCTTCGAACTGGCTGGGGAAGGCCCGCATCGGCCTCGAATATGCGCTGTTCCAGAGCGGGCCGATGTCGATGGCGCCATCACAACTGGGCGCCTTCGCGCGTTCGGGACCGGAGCAGGTGACGCCGAACCTGGAATACCACGTGCAGCCCTTGTCGCTGGAACGCTTCGGCGAACCGCTGCACGACTTCCCTGCTTTCACGGCCAGCGTCTGCAACCTGCGGCCGACTTCGCGCGGCCATGTGAAGATCGCCTCCGCCGACTCCTACGCGCCGCCCAAAATCACGCCCATGTACCTGAGCACGGAGGAGGACCGCCGCGTGGCTTCGGCCGCGCTGAACCTGACGCGCAGGATTGTGGCGGCCCCGGCCATGGCGAAATACAGGCCGCAGGAATGCAGACCCGGTGTGCATTTTCGCACCGACGAGGAGCTGGCCGAGGCTGCCGGCTCCATCGGCACCACGATTTTCCACCCCGTCGGGACATGCAGGATGGGCCACGCGGACGACGTTTCGGCCGTGGTTGACAGCGAATTGCGGGTACGCGGGATTCGCGGGCTGCGCATTGCCGATGCCTCCATCATGCCAACGATCACATCCGGCAATACGAATTCTCCCGTCATCATGATTGCGGAAAAGGCAGCGCTTTTGTGTATGATTTAGCAAATCACGGGAGACGCGATGTCCGACTTCATCTTGGAAACAAAAAGTTTGACCAAGGAGTTCAAGGGATTCACGGCAGTCGCCAACGTGGACCTCAAAGTCCAGCGTGGGCACATCCACGCCCTGATCGGCCCCAATGGCGCCGGCAAGACGACTTGCTTCAACCTGCTGACCAAGTTCCTGGTGCCCACGTCGGGCCAGATCTTCTTCAACGGTAAGGACATCACCTCGCACAAGCCGGCGCAGATTGCGCGCATGGGCGTGATCCGCTCGTTCCAGATCTCGGCCGTCTTCCCGCACCTGACGGTACTGGAAAACGTGCGCATCGGCCTGCAGCGCAAGCTCGGCACGACCTTCCATTTCTGGCGCAGCGAACGTAGCCTGGACCAGCTGAATGGCCGGGCCATGGAGCTGCTGGCCGAGGTCGACCTGGCTTCGTTCGCCGATACCGTGACGGTCGACATGCCCTACGGCCGCAAGCGCGCCCTGGAGATCGCCACCACGCTGGCGATGGAGCCCGAACTCATGCTGCTGGACGAGCCGACGCAAGGCATGGGCCATGAGGATGTGCACCGGGTGACCGAGCTGATCAAGAAGGTCTCCGCCGGCCGCACCATCCTGATGGTCGAACACAATATGAACGTGGTGTCCGGGATCAGCGACCGCATTTCGGTGCTGCAGCGCGGCTCGGTGCTTGCCGAAGGGCCGTACGAGGAAGTGTCGAAGAATCCGCAAGTGATGGAAGCCTATATGGGGACCGAAGCATGACGGCCGCGCTCGAGATCAGCCAGCTGCAGGCCTGGTATGGCGAATCGCACATCCTGCACGATGTGAACCTGAGCGTGAACCATGGCGAAGTGGTGACCCTGCTCGGCCGCAATGGCGCCGGCCGCACCACCACACTGCGCGCCATCATGGGCCTGACGGGAGCGCGCAAAGGCTCGATCAGGATCAACGGGCAGGAAGCGATCGGTTTGCCCACGCATAAAGTGGCCCACCTCGGCGTGGGCTATTGTCCCGAAGAGCGCGGTATTTTCGCCTCGCTGACCACCGAAGAAAACCTGCTGCTGCCGCCAGCGCTGAAAACAGGGCAGGGCATGTCGGTGGAAGAGATCTACGAAATGTTCCCCAACCTGAAGGAGCGCCGCAATAGCCAGGGCACGCGGCTGTCCGGCGGCGAGCAACAGATGCTGGCCGTGGCGCGCATCCTGCGCACCGGCGCGCGCCTGCTGCTGCTGGACGAGATTTCGGAAGGGCTGGCGCCCGTGATCGTGCAAGGGCTGGCGCGCATGATCCGCACGCTGAAAGCGAAGGGCTACACGATTGTGATGGTCGAACAGAATTTCCGCTTCGCCGCGCCGCTGGCGGACCGGTTTTACGTCATGGAACACGGTCGGATTGTCGAGAGTTTTGCGTCATCGGAACTGGATGCCCGCATGCCGGTGCTTACCGAGCTGCTGGGTGTTTGAAAAATTCAAAACTGAAATCGGAGACACTATGAAACGCAACGCCATTGCCTTTGCAGCAGTACTATGCGCCGCCGGCAGCGCACACGCCCAGTTTTCCGGGGACACCATCAAGATCGGCTTCATCACCGACATGTCGGGCGTGTATTCGGACATCGACGGCCAGGGCGGCGCCGAAGCGATCAAGATGGCGATTGCCGATGCGGGCGGCAGCATCAACGGCAAAAAGATCGAATTCGTCTTCGCCGACCACCAGAACAAGGCCGATATCGCCGCCTCCAAGGCACGCGAATGGTTCGACCAGCAAGGCGTCGACATGCTGGTAGGCGGCACCAACTCCGGCGCCAACCTGGCCATGGCCAAGGTCGCTGCGGACAAGAAGAAGATCTTCATGGTGATCGGCGCCGGCTCATCCCGCCTGACCAACGAGGAATGCACGCCCTACACCGTGCACTACGCCTACGACACCGTCGCGCTGGCACGCGGCACCGGCAGCACAATCGTCAAGCAGGGCGGCAAGAACTGGTACTTCCTGACTGCCGATTACGCCTTCGGCCACTCGCTGGAAAAGGACACCTCCGAGGTGGTGACCAAATCCGGCGGCAAGGTGATTGGCAGCGTGCGCCACCCCTTCCCCGGCACCGATTTTTCGTCCTTCCTGATCCAGGCTTCCTCGTCTGGCGCGCAAGTGCTTGGCCTGGCCAATGCCGGTGGCGACTTCATCAATTCGGTCAAGGCAGCCAATGAATTCGGCGTCGCCAAGAAGATGAAGATGGCGGGCCTGCTGGTGTTCATCAACGACATCCACTCGCTGGGCCTGAACGCCACGGCTGGCATGTACCTGACCGACGGCTGGTACTGGGACATGAACGACCAGACCCGCGCCTGGTCCAAGCGCTACTTCGCCAAGATGAAGAAGGAACCGTCGATGCTGCAGGCGGGCGACTACTCGGCCGCCGCGCAATACCTGGCGGCAGTGAAGGCCGTGGGCACGGACGATTCCGACAAGGTGATGGCCAAGCTCAAGTCCACCACCATCAAGGACGTGTTCACCAACCACGGCGTGATCCGCCCGGACGGCCGCATGGTGCACGACATGTACCTGATGGAAGTGAAGAAGCAGTCCGATTCCAAATACCCATGGGACTACTACAAGGTCGTCGCCACGATTCCTGGCGACCAGGCCTATATGTCCAAGGCCGAAACCAAGTGCGCCCTGTGGAAGTAAGCTAGATGGAAATCTTCGGCCGCCCGCTACCGATGCTGATGTCCCAGCTGCTGCTGGGGCTCGTCAACGGCTCGTTCTACGCCATGCTGTCGCTCGGCCTCGCCGTGATTTTCGGGCTGCTGAACGTGATCAACTTCGCGCATGGCGCCCTGTACATGATGGGCGCCTTCCTCGCCTGGATCGGCATGACCTACTTCGGCATGAGCTACTGGAGCATGCTGGTGCTGGCGCCGCTGATCGTCGGCGTGCTGGGCGTGGTGATCGAGAAAACCATGCTGCGCTGGCTGTACAAGCTCGACCACCTGTATGGGCTGCTGCTGACGTTCGGGCTGACGCTGCTGATCGAAGGCGGTTTCCGCTCGTTTTACGGGGTCTCAGGGCAGCCGTTCGAAACGCCTGAGGCCCTGCAGGGGGCCACGGACCTCGGCTTCATGGTGATGCCGAATTACCGCGCCTGGGTGGTGCTGGCATCGCTGGTGGTCTGCCTGGCGACCTGGTTCGTGATCGAAAAGACCAAACTGGGCGCCTACCTGCGTGCCGGCACCGAGAATCCCAAGCTGGTGGAAGCCTTCGGCATCAACGTGCCGCTGATGGTGACGCTGACCTACGGCTTCGGCGTCGCTTTGGCGGGCTTTGCAGGGGTGCTGGCGGCGCCGATCCAGCAGGTGACACCCCTGATGGGGTCGAACCTGATTATCGTCGTCTTCGCCGTTGTGGTGATCGGCGGCATGGGGTCGATCCTCGGCTCGATCGTGACCGGCCTCGCCCTGGGCGTGATCGAAGGCCTGACCAAGGTGTTCTATCCCGAATTCGCCAACACCGTCGTGTTTTTGGTGATGGTCATCATCCTATTGCTGCGCCCTGCCGGCCTGTTCGGGAAGGAAAAGTAAATGAACAAGAAGCTCGGCTACACCATTGCACTCGTGCTGGCACTGGGCGCGCCGTTTGTCGGCTACCCCGTGCTGCTGATGAAGCTGCTGTGCTTCGCCCTGTTCGCCTGCGCCTTCAACCTGCTGATCGGCTTCACCGGACTGCTGTCGTTTGGCCACGCCGCGTTTTTCGGCGCCGCGGGCTATGTGGCCGGCAATGCGATCAAGAACTGGGGCCTGCCGTTTGAACTGAGCCTGCTGGCGGGCGTGCTGGCTGGGGCATTGATCGGCGTGGTGATGGGCGGGTTGGCGATTCGGCGGCAAGGGATCTACTTCTCCATGATCACGCTGGCGCTGGCGCAGATGGTGTTTTTCGGCGCCCTGCGCTACACCGGCTTCACCGGCGGCGAGGATGGCTTGCAAGGCGTGCCGCGTGGCCGCCTGCTGGGTGTGCTGGACCTGGGCAACGACCTCGCGATGTACTACGTGGTGCTGGCGATCTTTGTCGGCGGGTTTGCGTTGATCATGCGCACGGTGCACTCCCCGTTCGGCCAGGTGCTGAAGGCGATCAAGGAGAACGAACCGCGCGCGATCTCGCTGGGGTATGACGTGGACAAGTACAAGCTGGCGGCGTTCGTGTTGTCCGGCTCGCTGGCCGCGCTGGCGGGCGCCACCAAGTCGATCGTACTGGGTTTCGAGACGCTGACGGACGTGCACTGGACCATGTCCGGGCTGGTGATCCTGATGACGCTGGTGGGTGGCATGGGTACGCTGGTGGGCCCGATCATAGGCGCGATCCTGATCATCTCGCTGGAAAACAAGCTGGGCGACTTCGGTACGATGATGGCCAGCACCACTGGCATCGAATGGTTCTCTACGCTGGGCGAAGCGGTCAGCCTGGTCACCGGCCTGATCTTCGTCACCTGCGTGCTGCTGTTCCGCAAAGGCATCGTCGGCGAAATCCTCGCCCGCACCCGCCATAGCTGAGCCCGTGTCAACCTTGGGGTCAGGCTCTTTGGTTGACACGAACTCAGCTGTCTATTTCCGGGAAGGCGATCAGGGCGCGGCTGATTGTTCGCGTTGATACGCCGAAGAATTCAGCTATTTCCTCCCGCGTATGCGCTGTTGATTGCAGCGCGCGGGCCATTGCTTCCGTGCGGTTGGGATACTTCGCAGCGTATTCTTCCAGGGAGAGGGCTTGCTCGCGTTTCGGATTCGGCAATTGGCGATGGAATCGCAGGGGATTGGGCATTCCGATTCCGGCCAGGACGAAGGCTTCGTATCTGGCACGATCATTATCAAATTGGTTGAGGAGCCAGCCGATCTCTAGCCATTCGGGCGCTGTTTCGGGTGAGAGGAAATGCCGGTGGTTGCTCCACTCCCATTCGGAAGGGTCGTGGACCAGCTTCGCTCTGACTGGATTCAGGCTGACGTAGCGCGACACCGCCAGCAATTGCCGGTCATCTTCTATCAGGACGGCGTAGTAACGGCCCTGAATTACATGGCCGGATGTCCCATGACGCTTATTGAAGTGCTGGCAGTACCGTGCATTCAGCTTGTGCATGGCTTGCGAAAGATTGGCGAGCGGCGTCTGGAGTAGGAGGTGGAAATGGTTCGGCATGAGGCAATAGCCGTGAATCTTGATCGAATGCTGCTCGACCGTTTCGCCAAGTATGTCGAGCCAGATCAGGAAATCCCTTTGATCCAGGAAGATGTTGGCGCGTCTATTCCCACGAGATGTAACGTGGTAGATGGCGTCCGGAAGCTGGATCCTTGGTGGTCGGCTCATTCCGACACCATAACCCTGGTGAGGCAAAGGCAGCTTGTTCTGGCGCAAGGTTACGCTTGAGGTCGTGTCAACCAAAGAGCCTGACCCCAAGGTTGACACGGGCTGGGCAGTGGTTAAAGGGCTTGCTGGTAGATGGCGTAGGCGTCGGGGCGGGTGAGGGGGCGGGGGTTGTTGCCGAGGAGGCGGGTCTGCTTCATGGCGTCGTCGGCGAGGAGGTCGAGGTCGCTCGCGGTGATGCCGACCTGGCGCAGCGTGCGCGGTAAGCCGGTGATGGTGGCGAATTGTTGCATTGCAACAGCGAGGGCCTCGGCCCTGGCTGCGTCGCTGCCTTCGGCATGGGGAACCACAATCGTTGCCAGTTCGGCGTATTGCTCGGCGCAGGCTTCGGCGTTGTAGCGCAGGACGTGGGGCAGCACCAGGGAGTTGGACAGGCCGTGGGGGACGTGGAAAATGCCGCCGATCGGATAGGCCAGGGCATGTACGGCTGCGACCGGGGCGTTGGCGAAGGCTTGGCCCGCCAGCATGGCTCCCAGCAACATGGCCTGGCGTGCGGCGAGGTCGCGTCCATTTTCGCAGGCGCGGATCAGGTGTCTCGATAGCAAACTGAGCGCTTGCCGCGCCAGCCCGTCCGACAGGGGGTTCTTCTTGTGCTTGCTGGTGTAGGCCTCGATCGCGTGGACCATGGCATCAATGCCTGTGGCAGCCGTGACGGCGGCGGGCAAGCCGACGGTGAGCTCTGCGTCGAGAATGGCCATATCGGCGTACAACTGGGGCGCGACGATCCCCATCTTGCTGGTCGAGCCCGTAGTGACGATGGCGATGTTGGTGACCTCGGAACCGGTGCCGGCCGTCGTCGGGATTTGTACCAGGGGCAGCCGGGCGCCGCGTACATTGCCGATTCCGTAGATCTCGGCCAGTGATTGCGGGCTGGCCGCCAGCACGGCGACGAGCTTTGCCACATCCATCGAACTACCGCCGCCCAGGCCGACAATCAGCTCGGCGTCGTGTTGCCGCGCCGCTGCCAAGGCGTCGTGGATGACGTGCTCGGCCGGGTCCGCCAGCACATCGGCAAATTGTTCCACGTGAAACATTGCTTCGCGGAGGCTGGCGGCCGGGGCAGCAGCCAAGCCTGTTCGCAGGAAGCCCTGGTCGGTGACGAGGAGTACCCGGCGCAGGTCCGGGTAGCGGGCGCGCAACTCAGTGCCCAAACCTTTGGCCATGCCGGGGGCGGACAGGATGGTCGGGACGGTGGAGAAGCTGAACGCGGTCAGTGGGCTCATGCGGAAAGCTTACACCAGCCGTCGGCGCCCTGCTCATTTCCGAACTACAATATTACGTTTGCGAATAAGGCTGAGGCAGGGGATGCTGGAATATGGTTTGTTGGCGGGCGCGGCTTTCTCGGCGGGCTTCGTGGATGCGGTGGTTGGCGGTGGCGGACTGATTCAGATTCCTGCCTTGTTCTCGGCCATGGGCAGCACGCCCCCGGCCACGCTGTTCGGCACCAACAAGGTGGCCAGCGTCTTCGGCACGAGTGCGGCGGCAGTCAACTATGCGCGGCGGACACAGATCGCCTGGTCGACGGTGGCGCCGGCGGCTTTCGCGGCCTTCGTGTTTGCCTTCCTCGGCGCTTACACGGTGACCAGGATTCCGGCGGATTTCCTGCGTGGGCTGCTGCCCTTCGTCCTGCTGGCGGTGGCGGTCTATACCTTCTACCGCAAGGACCTGGGCAGTGTGCACAAGCCGCTGCACACCGGGACCAAGGAAAAGGTGCTGGCTGTCCTGGTGGGGGCGGGTATCGGCTTCTACGATGGCTTCTTTGGTCCGGGTACGGGAAGCTTCCTGGTCTTCCTTTTCGTGCGCAGCTTTGGCTTTGATTTCTTGGGTGCTTCGGCGGCAGCCAAGGTCGTCAACGTGGCGTGCAATGTGGCGGCAATCCTGTTGTTTGGCTTCACCGGCCACATCATCTGGCAGCTGGGCTTGATGATGGCGGTATGCCAGGTGATGGGTTCGGTGCTGGGCACCAAGCTGGCGCTGAAGCACGGCAGCGAGTTCGTGCGCCGCTTGTTCCTGGTGGTGGTGGCGCTGCTGATCATCAAAACAGGCTATGACGCATGGTTTAAGTGATAGTGTTTCACGTGGAACAATGTTGAAGAGGGCACCAAACGGTGCCCTTTTTTGTTTCACGTGAAACATTGCGAGCAAAAAAATCCTGCCCAAAAAATTCGCACGGTCGAAAAAACTTTATAATTCAGTTCGATCCTCAGCTTTTCCCCTTTTTTCACCATGTTATTTCCTACTGAATTCGACGTTATCGTTGTCGGCGGTGGTCACGCCGGTACCGAGGCGGCCCTCGCTTCGGCCCGCATGGGCCAGAAGACTCTCCTGTTGACCCACAACATTGAGACGCTGGGACAGATGTCGTGCAACCCATCCATCGGCGGCATCGGCAAAGGCCACCTCGTGAAAGAGGTCGACGCCATGGGTGGCGCCATGGCCATCGCTACCGATGAGTCGGGCATCCAGTTCCGTATCCTGAACTCGTCCAAAGGTCCTGCCGTGCGCGCCACGCGCGCCCAGGCCGATCGCATCCTGTACAAGGCTGCCATCCGCCATCGTCTGGAAAACCAGCCGAACCTGTGGCTGTTCCAGCAGGCGGTGGACGACCTGATGGTGGAGGGCGACCGCGTGGTCGGCGCCGTCACCCAGATTGGCCTGAAGTTCCTGGGCCGCGCTGTCGTGCTGACGGCTGGTACCTTCCTGGACGGTAAGATCCACGTCGGCTTGCAGAACTTCTCGGCCGGCCGTGCCGGCGATCCGCCTGCCATTTCCCTGTCGGCCCGCCTGAAGGAATTGAAGCTGCCACAAGGCCGCCTGAAGACCGGCACGCCGCCGCGCATCGATGGCCGCAGCATCGACTTTTCGCAGATGACCGAGCAGCCGGGCGACCTGGATCCTGTTCCGGTGTTCTCCGTCATGGGCAATGCGTCCATGCATCCGAAGCAGTTGCCGTGCTGGGTAACCCATACCAACCAGCGCACCCACGACATCATCCGCGGCGGCCTGGACCGCAGCCCGATGTACACCGGCGTGATCGAGGGTGTTGGCCCGCGCTATTGCCCGTCGATCGAGGACAAGATCCATCGCTTCTCGGCCAAGGAATCGCACCAGATTTTCCTGGAGCCGGAAGGCTTGACGACCAACGAGTTCTACCCGAACGGTATCTCGACCAGCCTGCCATTCGACGTGCAGATCGAGCTGGTGCGTTCGATGAAGGGCCTGGAAAACGCCCACATCCTGCGTCCAGGCTACGCCATTGAGTACGACTATTTCGATCCGCGCGGCCTGAAGGCGTCGCTGGAAACCAAGGCCATCCAGGGCCTGTTCTTTGCCGGCCAGATCAACGGCACCACCGGCTACGAAGAAGCGGCGGCGCAGGGCATGCTGGCGGGTATCAATGCCGCGCTGCAAACCCAGGGCAAGGAAGCCTGGACGCCGGCCCGTTCCGAAGCCTATCTCGGCGTGCTGGTGGATGACCTGGTGACCCAGGGCGTGCAGGAGCCGTACCGCATGTTCACCAGCCGTGCGGAGTACCGCCTGAGCCTGCGTGAAGACAACGCCGACATGCGCCTGACAGAAATCGGCCGTCAGCTGGGCGTGGTCGGCGATGCGCAGTGGGAAGCATTCGACCGCAAACGCGAAGCGGTGGCGAAGGAACTCGAACGCCTGAAATCGACCTGGGTCAACCCGCGCATCGTGGCGGCTGCCGAGTCGGAGCGGGTGATCGGCCAGGCCATCGAGCGCGAATATTCGCTGGCCGACCTGTTGCGCCGTCCGGGCGTCGGCTACGAAAAGTTGATGACGTTGACCGGCAATGAAGGCCAGCCGTTGGCAGGTCCAGGCGTGACGGACGAAGCGGTGAAGGAGCAGATTGAGATCACGCTGAAGTATTCGGGCTATATCGATCGCCAGTTGCGCGAAGTGGAGCGCCACGAGCACTACGAAAACCTGAAGCTGCCGGAGGGCTTCAACTACGCGGAAATCACGGCGCTGTCGATGGAAGTGCGGCAGAAGCTGCAGAAGCATCGTCCGGAAACCCTGGGCCAGGCTTCCCGTATCTCGGGCGTGACGCCGGCGGCGATTTCGCTGCTGCTGGTGCACCTGAAAAAAGCCGGCTACGGTGGCTTTGTGACGCTGAAAGATGAGGCCGCTTGATGGCCGTGTTTGACCGCGCCGCCTTGGCGCAAGTTTTGAAGCATGGTGTCGAGCAGCTGGACCTGGGCCTGAACGCTGAACAGCAGGAAAAACTGCTGGACTACCTGGCCCTGTTGAACAAGTGGAACAAGGTGTACAACCTGACGGCCGTACGCGACCCGATGGAAATGATGACCCTGCACGTCCTGGATTCGCTGGCAGCCGTGCCGGCCTTCAAGGGCGCGCAGAATGTGCTGGATGTTGGGGCAGGGGGCGGATTGCCGGGCGTGGTCCTGGCCATTGCGCGGCCGGACATGAAGGTGGCGATGATCGACATCGTGCACAAGAAGACGGCCTTCCTGAACCAGGTGAAGGCCGAGCTGGAACTGGGCAACGTCACGGTGTACACGAAGAAGGTGCAGGACTTGCAGGTCAAGACGCCTTACGACGTCATCACCTCGCGGGCCTTCGCGGACCTCAGCGATTTTGTGAACTGGTCCGGGCACCTGCTGGCAGAGGGCGGGCAATTCATCGCCTTGAAAGGCACTGCGCCGGCAGAGGAGCGCGAGCGACTGCCAGACCCATGGAAAGTGAACGAACTGCGGCCTTTGCAAGTGCCAGGACTGGATGCACAGCGCCACTTGGTTTTCATCGGCAGGACGTAATCAGCTAAACAGTATAAATAATATTAATCGTTTAAACAGAATAAATAGTATAAACGGTTTATACCATATAAAGAATTTACACTAATACATGGCCAAAATTTTCTGTGTAGCAAATCAAAAGGGCGGTGTAGGTAAGACTACCACGACTGTTAACCTGGCCGCCGGCCTGGCCAAACTGAATCAGCGGGTGTTGCTGGTTGACCTCGATCCCCAGGGCAATGCGACGATGGGGGCGGGTATCAACAAGGCGACGCTTGAAACTTCCACTTATGAAGTCTTGCTCGGCAGCGCCGATGTGGCGACCGCGCGCCAGCGTTCGGAAGCAGGGCGCTTCGATGTGCTGCCTGCCAACCGTGAACTGGCCGGCGCCGAAGTTGAAATGGTGGAGCTGGAGAACCGCGAACGCCGACTGCGCGATGCGCTGGCCCTGGTCGCCAAGGATTATGACTTCGTGCTGATCGATTGCCCGCCTGCGCTGTCGATGCTGACGCTGAACGGCCTGTGCGCGGCGCACGGCGTGATCATTCCGATGCAGTGCGAGTATTACGCGCTGGAGGGGTTGTCCGACCTGGTCAACACGATCAAGAAGGTGCATGCGAACCTGAATCCGGATTTGAAGATCATCGGCCTGCTGCGCGTGATGTTCGATCCGCGCATGACGCTGTCGCAGCAAGTCTCGGCCCAGCTCGAGCAGCATTTCGGCGACAAGGTATTCAAGACCATCATCCCGCGCAATGTGCGCCTGGCCGAAGCGCCGTCTTATGGTATGCCGGGCGTGACTTTCGACCCGGCGTCGAAGGGCGCCCAGGCCTACATCGCCTTTGGCGCGGAAATGGTTAAACGTATCAAGAAAATGTAATCAACGATGGCAACCAAAAAAATGAAAGGCCTCGGCCGCGGTCTCGACGCGCTGCTCGGTGGCGACGAAGATCCGTCCAACCCAACCGCCCACCCGACCCCGTCGGAGATGGCAGTGCAATTCCTGCAAGCCGGTAAGTACCAGCCGCGTACCCAGATGGACGAGGGCGGCCTTGCTGAACTCGCTTCTTCGATCAAGACCCAGGGCATCATCCAGCCTCTGCTGGTGCGCCCGGTCGGCGTCGACAAGGCGACCGGCCATGTGAAGTACGAGATCATCGCCGGCGAGCGCCGCTTCCGCGCGGCGCAGTTGGCGGGCCTGGAAACGGTGCCGGTACTGGTGAAGGATGTGGACGATACGACAGCGGCTGCCATGGCCCTGATCGAGAACATCCAGCGCGAGGACTTGAATCCGCTGGAAGAGGCCCAGGGTATCCACCGCCTCATCACGGACTTTTCCTTTACCCATGAGCAGGCGGCGCAGGCCGTCGGCCGCTCGCGTTCGGCCGTGTCGAACCTGCTGCGTTTGCTGAACCTGGCCGAGCCGGTGCAGACCATGCTGATGGCCGGCGATATCGACATGGGCCATGCGCGTGCCTTGTTGGCTGTCGATGCGGCATCGCAAATTGCTTTGGCGAATGTTGTTGTGGCGAAACGTCTGTCCGTGCGGGAGACCGAGAAGCTGGTCCACAACCATATGGAGGAGGCGAAATCCAAGCCAGCTCCGCGCGCCAAGGAAAAGTCGGGCGACATCAAGCGCCTGGAAGAAGAGTTGTCCGATACCCTCGCCACCTCGGTGGTGTTCAAGATGGGTGCCAAGGGCCGTGGCCAAATGATCATCGACTTCGCCGACCTCGACGTGCTCGACGGGGTGCTGGCGCGCCTGCGCGGCTGAAACCAAGAAACCGCAGGAACCGGGAAACCCGGGGGCGCCCCCCACAGGGGGTCCCCCCGGTTTAGGGGGTTAAGGGTTTTTGGTTAACCCCCCCGCAAACGAAACAA
>CBHWEO010000076.1:0-19560 GCA_966112955.1 uncultured Duganella sp.
CGATGTCTTCCAGCAGTTCGGCCGCGTGCGCCACCGGCGCCGCAATGGCGCGCGCAATGACGAAGATCGCCAGCATGCCGATGCCGCCGCCGATGATAGCCGCGATCAGCGACGTGGTGGCCGCGCCGCGCGCGATACCGGCCAGCACTTCGGATTCCGGCACCTGCGCCACCAGGTAGGCATTCAGCTCGGGGATGAAGGACGATGCGACCAGCTGTTCGCCGTCGGCATCCTTGAAGCTGTCCGCCACAAAGGCTTCGCCGCCCATCAGGCGCTTGGCCAGGGCCGGCGTCATGCCGGGCAAATCGGCCACCTGGTGCTTGCCGTCGACCAGTTTCGGGTCGCGGTGGATCAGGATCATGCCATTGCCGCGCACCAGGTAGACGTAGCCCGACTGTCCCAGTTTGTAGTTGCGCACCGCCTGCGCCAAAGCGTTGACCGACAGGCCGAGGCCGGCCACGGCCTGCTTGCCGCCTGGCGTCTGCACCCGTGTATTGATGAACAACATGTACGAGTCGGCGCTGACGTCCTTGTCGATGTCGAGCTGGTACGGCAGGCTGCCGGACAGGAAACCGTAGAACCACTGGTCGCTGGCGGCTTTCTCGTTCAGCGTGCGGTCGTAGCCTTTGTCCGTGAAGTACTTGCCGGTACTGCGCGATACCCAGAACACCGTGGCCGCATTGTTCTTGGCCTTCAGGTTCTTTGCCTCGGCCGACCAGGCGGCCACGCCTTCGTCCGGCACGCCGGCGTCTTCCCAGGCATGCAGGAAGGTGTTGTTGGCCAGGGTTTGCGAAACCGCCAGCGGCGTGGCGATCTGGCGCAGCACGTCGTTACGGATGGCGGCGACCTGCGCCGGCAACTCCTGCTTCAGCACACGCTCGCGCGCGGCCTGGCTGGTCTTCATGATGCTGAGGGTGGATGAAATTACGATGAACAGCAGCAGGCACAGGCCCATGCTGAGCAGAAGCTTGTGCCGGATGGACAAGCGGCGAAGCAGTTCCATTCGATCTCCCGAGTCTCATATTGTTCTGCATTAAGCATAACAATGCCCGGGGCCCGCCACAATCAATCTACATGAATATGGCGGATTCTCACAACAGCTACCGTTACTCGATCACCGCACGCAGTTCCGCGACTTGCGCTGACAATGCCGCCACCTCTTCACGCAGCGATGCCACTTCCTGCTCCAGCTGGGCGATGCGGTCGGCGCGGCTGCCACCGCCCTCGCCTGCACCAGCCGCCGCGCCGCCGAAGGCGCCTGCGGTGGCCTCGCGCGCCAGGGCGTCTTCACCGCCCAGCAAATGGCCGTAACGCGGTTCGCGCGATCCCGGCGCCAGCGGCAGCTTGGCGACCAGCGGCGGGTATTTGTCGATCAGGAATTGCAGGCCCGCCTCGACGTCACCCACCGATTTGAATTCGTGCAGGCGGCCGGTGCGGGTACGGATCTCGCCGGCGGTTTGCGGACCGCGCAGCATCAGGATGGTCAGGATGGCAAGCTTGTCCTGCTCCAGCGTCCATTTCATGCGCATGCGGTGCTCGTACTTGACCACGCGGGCGCCGGACTGGCTGACGGTGCTCACCAGCTTGCGCTCGCCCAGGCGGGCCAGCACGTCGGCCACCGTCTCTTCGCTCAGTTGCATCACCGGCTCGCGGCTGGACAGCTGGTTGCAGCCGTTGGTCAGTGCGTTCAGCGACAGCGGATAGTTATCGGGCGTCAGGCCTTCTTTTTCGGCCAGGACCGCGAGCACGCGGATTTCAAACGGGTCCAATACGTCGTCCATGGCTTCTCCTTATTCGACCAGTTTGTTGAGTTCAGCGGAATCGAGCTTGTCGCAGGGCTTGAGGTCCGGACAGTCCAACCCCGCCGCCTTCATGGCTGCCGACAGGCGCTCGATCTGCTGCTCCTGCGCCACGGCGTGGTTGATCAGGCTGTGCAGGGCCTTCGACAGCGGGTCGTCGCCGTTGGCGGTGACGCCGTAGGCTGAGAACAGGCGCGAGGATGGCGATGGGGCGGCCTGGTCTTTCTGCGCCAGGTGGGCCGGGTTGCCGACGGCGGTGGCGCCGGCCGGCACCGGTTTGATCACCACGGCGTTGGAGCCGACCTTGGCGTACTCCCCAACGGTAAAGCCGCCCAGCACCTTGGCGCCGGCGCCGACGATTACGCCGCGCTCCAGCGTGGGGTGGCGCTTGGCGCCCGCGTGCAGCGAGGTGCCGCCCAGGGTGACGCCCTGGTAGATGGTGCAGTCGTCGCCGACTTCGGCGGTTTCGCCGATCACCACGCCGAAGCCGTGGTCGATGAAGACGCGGCGGCCGATCGTGGCGCCGGGGTGGATTTCAATGCCGGTGATGATGCGGGCCAGGTAGGAGATGAATCGGCCCAGCCATTTCAGGCCGTGCGTCCAGCACCAGTGCGCCCAGCGGTGCATGACGATCGCTTGCAGGCCGGGGTAACAGGTCAACACCTCCCAGCCGTTGCGAGCGGCAGGATCGCGCTCGATGATGCTGCGGATATCGTCACGGAGGTGGTCAAACATGTTTGGTGCGTTGGAATGATGTTGTTCGGATGAACATCATAGCGCATCCGGTGGGGGCTTGCTGGGGGCCAAAACCGGGGAAACCGGAAAACCGGGGTACGACCCACAGGGTCGGACCCCTTTCTTCCGGTTCTCTCAGCCTTCGCGGGCAATGCGCTGGCGGCGCGCTTCGTACAGGCACACGCCGGAAGCGACCGAAACGTTGAGCGATTCGACCGAACCAAACATCGGAATCGACACCAGCACATCACAGGTCTCGCGCGTCAGGCGGCGCATGCCCTCGCCTTCCGAACCCATGACAATCGCGGTCGGCCCGGTGTAATCACCTTCGTACAGCGTCTTGTCGCCGTCATCGGAGGTGCCGATCAGCCAGATATCGCGTTCCTTCAACTCGCGCAGGGTGCGCGCCAGGTTGGTCACGGTGATGAACGGCACCGATTCCGCCGCCCCCGAGGCCACCTTGGCAGCCGTCGCATTCAAGCCCACCGAACGGTCCTTCGGTGCAATCACCGCGTGCGCGCCGGCGCCATCCGCCACGCGCAGGCAGGCGCCCAGGTTGTGCGGGTCGGTAATGCCGTCCAGGACCAGCAGCAGCGGCGGCCCTTCCACCGCGTCCAGCAATTCATCCAGGTTGCGTGCCAGTGCCAGCTGCGAGGCAAAGGCGATCACGCCCTGGTGGCGGCGCGTGCCGACGATCTTGTCGAGGCGCTCGGATTCCACCGGCATCACGCGCACGCCGGCCGCCTTGGCATGGGCGATCAGGTCTTTCATGCGGCGGTCGTCGCGGGCCTGGTCGAAGAAGATTTCTTCGACGGAGGATGCTTCGTGGCGCAGGCGCGAGGTGACGGCATGGAAGCCGAAAATCATTTTGTTCTTGGACATCGTAGTTCTCAAATAATTCCGGCGCCGAAGCGCCGGATGGGGTGCTTATCGTTTCTTCTTGGGCTTTGCAGCCTTGGTCACGCGCTTGGCGCTGGTGTTCGGCTTGGCCTTCGCTTTCGGCTTGGCTGCCTTGCGTGCGGCGGGGGCCGGCGGCGTGTAAGCCGGGGCGCTGCCACGCTTGGCCGTCGCGCGGCCCGGGGCGCGGGTCGGTGCTTCTTCGCGCGCCGAAATCGAGGGCGTCTGCGCGGCGCCGCGCGCAGCCTTGCGCTTGCGCGCCACCGCTGGATTGTCGTCCTCATCGAAGGAATCGAACTCGCCGAAGGAACCGAGCAGGCCGCTGCCCTTGCGGGAAGCCTTCTTGCCTTGCGGCGGCAGCGTGGAGATTTCGCTGTCGGCCAGGCGCAGGTCGATCTTGCGCGACTCGAGGTCCACGCGCACCACCTGCACGTTGACGCGGCCGGTCAGCTGGTAGCGCTTGCCGGTACGCTCGCCGCGCAGTTCGTGGCGCGCTTCGTCGTATTCGAAGAAGTCGGCGCCCAGGTCGGTGATGTGCACCAGGCCTTCCACGAACAGCTGGTCCAGCTGCACGAAGATGCCGAAGGACGTCACGCCGGTGATGATGCCGCTGAACTCTTCGCCCAGCTTGTCCTGCATGAAGTAGCACTTCAGCCAGGCTTCCACGTCGCGCGAGGCTTCGTCGGCACGGCGCTCGTTGGCCGAGCAGTGCACGCCCAGCGCGTCCCACACGGTCAGGTCGCCCTTCGCTTTCCGCTCCTTGCCTTCCTGCTTGTCCTTCAGCGCCTGGCGGCGCTGCGCGTTGGACACGGTGGTGTTCAGCACCGACTTGTCGCCGATCTTCGGTTCGTACTTCTTGCCCGCCAGGATAGCCTTGATGGCGCGGTGGGTCAGCAAGTCCGGATAGCGGCGGATCGGGCTGGTGAAGTGGGCATAGGCCTCGTACGCCAGGCCGAAGTGGCCGATATTGTCAGGGCTGTAGACTGCCTGCTGCATGGAGCGCAGCAGCATGGTCTGCAGCAGCTGCGCATCCGGACGCTCCTTGATCTTCTTCATCAACTCGGCGTAGTCGCGGGCCACCGGCGTATCGCCGCCGCCCAGCGTCAGGCCAAGCTGTTTGAGGAAGTCGCGCACCTGGGTCAGCTTTTCCTTGGTCGGGCTGGCGTGGATACGGTAGGTGCCAGGGTGCTTGTGGCGCAGCAGCAGGTCCGCCGCGCACACGTTCGCCGCCAGCATGCATTCTTCGATCAGTTTGTGCGCATCGTTGCGGGTGCGCGGAATGATCTTCTCGATCTTGCCGGCCGGGTTGCAGACGATGTAAGTCTCGGTGGTTTCGAAATCGATGGCACCGCGCTCCAGGCGCGCCTTCTGCAGCGCGTGGTAGACGTCGTACAGGTTCTGCAGGTGCGGCACGATTTCCGCGCGGCGTGCCGCTTCCGGGCCCTTGGTGTTGCCGAGGATGGCCGCCACTTCCGTATAGGTCAGGCGCGCCGCCGAATGGATCACGGCCGGATAGAACTGGTAAGCCTTCAGCTCGCCCTGGGCGGTGATCACGGCGTCGCACACCAGGGTCAGGCGGTCGACGCGCGGGTTCAGCGAACACAGGCCGTTGGACAGCTTTTCCGGCAGCATCGGGATCACGCGGCGCGGGAAGTACACCGAGGTGCTGCGTTCCAGGGCATCGCTATCCAGCGCATCGTTCGGCTTCACGTAATGCGACACGTCGGCGATGGCCACGATCAGGCGGAAGGCCTTGCTGCGGCCCACTTTCACCGGTTCGCAATACACGGCATCGTCGAAGTCGCGCGCATCTTCGCCGTCGATGGTCACCAGCGGCACGTCGCGCAGGTCGACGCGCTCGCCCCAGTCCGATTCATGCACCACGTCCGGCAGCCTGGCGGCCTGCTTCAGCGCGGCGTCGGAAAAGATATGCGGCACGCCGAACTTGCGCACGGCGATTTCGATCTCCATGCCCGGGTCGTCCATGTCGCCCAGCACTTCGACAATCTTGCCGCTGGGCTGCTTGAAGCGGCCCGGCTGCTCGGTCAGTTCGACGCTGACGATCTGGCCCGGCTTGGCCTTGCCGACCGCGCCCTGCACCAGGATGTCCTGGCTGATGCGCTTGTCTTCCGGCGCCACGATCCATACACCGTTTTCCTTCAGCAGGCGGCCGATGATATGGGTGGTGCCGCGCTCGACCACTTCGACAATGGTGGCTTCCGGGCGGCCGCGGCGGTCGTAGCCGATGATGCGGCCCAGCACCTTGTCGCCGTGCAGCACCTTCTGCATTTCGCGTTCGGCCAGGAACAGGTCTTCGCCCGGCTCGTCCGGGATCAGGAAACCGTAGCCGTCGCGGTGGCTCGAGACCCGGCCGGCAATGAATTCGGAATGGTCCGCCAGGACGTAGAAACCGCCGGTATCGGAACGGATCTGGCCGTCGCGCTCCATGGCGTTCAAACGGCGCGTCAGCACGGCGTGGGAATCTGGTTTGACTTTGAGCGACAGCGCCAGCGTGCGCAGGTCGAGCGGCGCCTTGGCGCTGCGGAAGATGCCGAGGATCTCTTCGCGGCTAGGAATGATATGAGTGGAGTTCAAAAGGTCTTCAGTAATCTTATTATTGGTTGGTAGTGTAACAGGAAGGGCCGCGCACAAAAATCTTTCGCAGCCCCTTTGACAATGGCAGAGTTTCCTCTATAATTCTGGCTCCCGCAGCGATGCGGGAACGGCGAGTTGATGTGCAGCGTGGAATGAAAGTTCATCTGGCGCAAAACTCACCAAAGCAGTATCATAGCAGATGTTGCACATGCCCACGTGGCGGAATTGGTAGACGCGCATGGTTCAGGTCCATGTGCCGCGAGGTGTGGGGGTTCGAGTCCCTCCGTGGGCACCAAAAATTCCGCAGAGAAGCCGCTGAGATTCAGCGGCTTTTTTGTTTTGGCGACGCCATGCGCCGTCGTCGGATTCCTTGACACGCGCAAGCCGGCGCCAGGTGGCCTGCCCGGCGCAACCGGTGTCGCGCATGCTTCTTGCGGCTTCCTCCTACTCGACCATTCGAAGGAGACCGCCATGAAAACCCTGCTCGCCGGCCTGTTGCTGGCCGCCAGTACCGCCTCCGCAGCCCCCGTATTCAATTTCACCTACGTCCCCGGCACTTCGCTGCAGGCGCAGCAAGGCTTCCAGGCGGCCGCCGCGCGCTGGTCAAGTTTACTGGGCGACAATGTGACGGTGAATTTGACAGTCGGCTTCAACTCCCTCGGCGGGAGCATCCTCGGCCAGGCGGCCACGGCCCAGGACTTCCACAGCTACGCCTCGGTGCGCAATGCGCTGGCGGCCGACGCCACCTCATCCGCCGATGCCACCACCGTGGCGCACCTGCCGGCCGCCCCGGCCTTCGGCATGCTGGTCAACCGCACCGCCAACAATCCGCACGGACCCGGCAGCGCCACGCCCTACCTCGACAACAATGGCGACGCCAACAACCAGTTCCTGTTCATGGCCAATGCCGAAGCGCGGGCCCTCGGCCTGGCCGTGACACCGCAATCCCTGCCCGGCTGCATCGGCAATTGCGACGGCTTCATCCAGTTCAATAGCGACTTCAATTTCGACTTCGATCCCGGCAACGGCACCAATGCCAATGCCTTCGATTTCGTCGGTGTCGCAGCCCATGAGATTGGTCACGTACTGGGCTTCATCAGCGGTGTCGACATCCTTGACAACAATGCGCCGCCGTACAACGGCCCGTTCAACGACGAGGAGTTCACCTACGTCTCCCCGCTCGACCTGTTCCGCTATTCCGCCGCCAGCGCCGCGCAAGGCGTGGCGGACTGGACCGCCGATACGCGCAGCAAGTATTTCTCCCTCGACGGCAGCACGGTAGGGCCGCAATTCTCGACCGGGATCAACTTTGGCGACGGCCGCCAGGCCAGCCACTGGAAGGACGACTTGTTCATCGGCCTCATGGACCCGACTGCCGGCATGGGCGAAACCCTGTTCATCACCAACAACGACATCCTGGCCATGGACGCTATCGGCTGGGATGTGGCAGCCATTCCCGAACCCTCCGGCTGGGCCATGCTGTCCGCCGGCGTGTTGCTGCTGGCCCTGCGCCGGCGTGGCCATTCCTGCAAACTTGCATAAACGACTTGACCGCCGCGCGCCCGGCCATTATGATGCGTGCCTCGTTGCAGAACAACGCAACAATGCCCACGTGGCGGAATTGGTAGACGCGCATGGTTCAGGTCCATGTGCCGCGAGGTGTGGGGGTTCGAGTCCCTCCGTGGGCACCAGGAATTCCGCAAAAAAGCCGCTGAGATTCAGCGGCTTTTTTGTTTTCGGCACGATCGCGAAGTTTCGCTCAAATAAAGCTTGACCGATCTGATTCCTGCCATTAATATGCGTGCCTCTGTTGCACACAACACCGCAACAGAGAGTTGAAGAAGACAGCGCCCACGTGGCGGAATTGGTAGACGCGCATGGTTCAGGTCCATGTGCCGCGAGGTGTGGGGGTTCGAGTCCCTCCGTGGGCACCAAACGCTATCTTCTGAGACGAATGCAGTACCAGTGCCCACGTGGCGGAATTGGTAGACGCGCATGGTTCAGGTCCATGTGCCGCGAGGTGTGGGGGTTCGAGTCCCTCCGTGGGCACCAAGAATTCCGCAAAAAAGCTCCCTCCCGGGAGCTTTTTTCATTTATGCCGCCAGCATGGCGCGCACCGCCTCCTCCAGCGAACGGGTGGGCCGGCCGATCAGCTTTTCCAGCACCTTCCCATCATCGAACAAGCCGCCGAGCGCGGCGCCGGCATCGGAATCGGCCAGCAGTTCCGGCCATGGCGCCGGCACGCCGACACTGGCCAGCGCTCCAGCATATTCCGCCTGCGGCAGGTTGTGGTAGGCCACCGGGCGGCCCGACTGGCGCGCCACTTCCGCCGCCAGCTGCGCCATGGTAAAGGCGCTGCTGCCGGCCAGTTCGTAGACGCGCTGCGGCGCTGCCGTCGTCAAGACGGCGACGGCGGCCGCCGCATAATCGGCGCGCGCGGCGGCGGCAATGCGGCCCTCGCCTGCGCTGCCGATCATTTCACCGCGCTGGGCACCGCCGGCAACGGCGTTCTGGTAGTTTTCCTGATACCAGCCATTGCGCAGGAAAGTGTACGGCAGGCCGCTGTCACGGATGGCTGCCTCGGTGGCGGCGTGCTCCCCGGCCAGGCTGAGGGGCGAGCTGTCGGCGCGCACGATGCTCGTATAGGCCAGCAGTTTGACGCCGGCGCGGCGCGCGGCGTCGATCACGTTGCGGTGCTGCGGTAAGCGCTGGCCGATCACGTTCGACGACACCAGCAGCACGCGCTCGGCGCCGGCCAGCGCGGCATCGAGGCTGGCCGCGTCGTCGTAGTCCGCGCGCCGCACCTGCACGCCGCGCACCGCCAGGTGGGCCACCTTGGCCGGATCGCGCACCGCGGCCACAATTTGCCCGGCCGGCACCTTGTGAAGCAAGCCTTCCACCACCAGTTGCCCCAAAGCGCCCGACGCGCCAGTGACGACAATCATGTTGTTCTCCTTGGTTAAGAATGAGGTAGGGCTATAATAGGACCTACACTAACTTTTCGTAAGTACGTACTTTTTGGTAAGTATGGAAAAAACTTCAAAATCGCTGCGGGCCGCCTTGTCCCGCCGGCCGGGCAATGTCCTGGCGCCGGAATGCCCGTCGCGGGCCGTATTGAGCCATGTGACCAGCCGCTGGGGTGTGCTGGTGCTGGTGGTGCTGCTGGGCGGCATGCACCGCTTCAGCCAGTTGCGCAAGGAGGTGGGCGGGGTCAGCGAAAAGATGCTGGCGCAAACCCTGGCCGCGCTGGAAGGTGACGGCTTCGTGCTGCGCACCGCCCTGCCTGTGATTCCGCCCCATGTCGAATACAGCCTGACGCCGCTGGGCCGCGAAGTTGCCGAGCGCCTGGAAGTGCTGGTCGACTGGATTGAAGACAACCTCCCGCGCATCGTGGGTCAGGTGTAATACACTGGCGGCGTGGAGATGAACAACACCGTCCTTGTCGCCACCGGCGCCGGCCTTGATGTGGCGGCGCTGGAACTGGCGCTCGCCCGGCACCAGTACCGCGTGGTGTCGGTAGCCAGCGGCGCCCATGCGCTGCAGGTGGCCGCGGCGGGCGGCGTGGCCCTGGTGCTGCTGGATGCCGCCCTGGCCGGCAGCGCCGCGCTCGAACTCACGGGCCAGCTCACCCAGGCCGATCCCGACCGCCGCATCCCCGTGCTGGTGATGTCCTCGCGCCCCTCCCAGGATGAACAGCAGCGCGCCGCCCTGGCCGGTGCCGACGGCTATTTCAGCCTGCCGCTGGCCACCACCAGCGTGGTCGACCAGGTGCTGTTCGCGCTGCAGGGCCAGCGCATCGGCGGCTACGACCTGGAAGTGAACTACCACATGATGGCGGCAGCCTCGCCCGACGCCGTGATCCTGCTCGACATGGACAACGGCCACCCGGTCGACCTGAACCACCGCGCGGAACAGCTGCTGGGGCGCAGTGCCCTGGAGCTGCTGACCACCCCGCTGGCGGCCTTGTGCGGGCCGGGCGACCTGGAAGCTATGATGCAAAGCGTGCAAGCGGGCGAATTGCGCGTGCACCGCATCGGCTTCCGCCACAGTAGCGGGCGCATGGTGGAGTGCAATGCGCGGGGCGTGCGCATCGCCAAGCCGGGCCGGCGCCTGTTCCATATCCGCCTGGTGGACGTGACCGGCGCCCAGCGCGCGGACGCGCTGCGCGTCGGCCAGGAACAGTTGCTGGAAATGATCGCGCGCGGCGTGCCGCTGCACGATACCCTGCACAAGCTGGTGCAGCTGGTCGAATCGCAATCGGAAGGGGTGCTGTGCTCCGTCATGCTGCTCGACGAAGACGGCGTGCATATGCATTGCGCCTGCTGCCCCGGCCTGCCGCCGGCCTACGCCGCGCTGCTGGAAGGCATGGCGATCGGTCCCGGCGTCGGTTCCTGCGGCACGGCCATGCACCGCCGCGAAGCGGTGGTGGTATCCGACATCGAGCACGATCCCTTGTGGGCGCCCTACCTTGAGCTGGTGCGCGACTTCGGCTTCCGCGCCTGCTGGTCGATGCCCATCATGCAGGACGAGCAGACCGTGCTCGGTTCCTTCGCCATGTACTACCGCACCGTGCGCCACCCGGAGTCGGAAGAGCAGCGCCTGATCGGCGTCGCCAGCCACCTGGCCAGCATCGCCATCGAGCGTGCCCGGCGCGAAGCCGAACTGGCGCGCCACCGCCTGCACCTGGAAGAACTGGTGGAGGCGCGCACCGCCGAACTGCGGCGCGCCAAGCAGCACGCCGAGCTGACCAGCGAAGAATTGCAGGCCGCGCTGGAAAACCTCAGCATGACGCAGGAAGAGCTGGTCCGGCGCGACAAGCTGGCCGCCCTCGGCTCGCTGGTGGCCGGCGTGGCCCATGAACTCAACACGCCGATCGGCAACAGCCTGGTCACCGCCTCCACCCTGGCCGACCAGACGGCGAGCTTGAGCAGGCAGATCGACGCCGGCATCCGCCGCTCCGAGCTGGATGCGTACCTGGAACGGGCGCGCGAAGCGGGCGCCATCATCGAGCGCAACCTGCAGCGTGCCGCCAACCTGGTGGCCAGCTTCAAGCAGATCGCCGTCGACACCACCGACGCCCAGCGCCGCCGCTTCTTCCTCGACGAACTGCTGCAGGAATTGCTGTCGCCCCTGTGGGCCAGCCTGCCGCAGCCGCGCCCGAAGCTGGTGCTGAACGTGGTGCCCGGCCTGCAGATGGACAGCTATCCCGGCCCGCTCGGCCAGGCCATCGGCCACCTGGTCGACAATTGCATCACCCACGCCTTCGCATCGCCGTCAGCCAATGAACCGGCGGTGACGATCGGCGCCAGCGCGGAAGGCAGCGACGTGCTGCTGACGGTGGCCGACAACGGCGCCGGTATCGCGCCCGAGCATGTGCGGCGCGTGTTCGATCCCTTCTACACCACGCGGCTTGGCGCCGGCCGCTCCGGCCTGGGCCTGTACATTACGCACAACATCGTGACGGGGGTGCTGGCCGGGCATATCTCGGTGGCCAGCACGCCGGGCCACGGCGCCACCTTCACCCTGCGGCTGCCGGCCGCCGCTCCGCTATGAAACGACGATTTCTGCTTGCTGCCGCGCTGGCACTGGCTGCCGGCGCCACCCTCGGCCGCCCGGCCTGGTGGTACCTGTACCAGAGCCGCCTCGATGGCCAGCGCGCCTGTTCGCAAACCCCGCTGGGCGAAGGCTGGGTGCAGGTAGCCGGCCCGTTCAAAGATGCCCATTGCGAAAAGTTGGTGCGTACTAAATAATGAAGGCAAAGCAAGAAGCAACGCCATCCCACCCCGACAAGGAGACCGTATGTTTCAGAATCCCGAGCAATTTGCCGCCGCGACCAAGACGCTGTTCGAATTCCAGCTGGAGACCTTCAACACATTGACCAACCGGGCCATGCAAGGGGTGGAACAGGCGGTGGCCCTGAACATGGCCACTGCCAAAAAGGCGCTGGACGACCACATCGAGGCGGGCCGCAAGGTCGGCGCCTCGGCCTCGCCGCAGGAGGCCATGGACGTCATCAATGCCCGCCTGCAGCCCGGCATGGCCGCCACCAACGCCTACAACCAGCAGCTGGGCGCCTTGCTGTCCGAGATGTCGAACGACTTCCACAAGGCCGCCGACGCCCACCTGGCCGAAGCCAAGTCCAACCTCAGCGCCCTGATTTACGACGTGACGCGCAACGTGCGCCCCGGTTCGGAAAATGCGGTGGAAATTGTCAAAACGGCCATCGACAATGCCTTCAAGGGCTACGAGCAGGTGACCAAGGCCACGCGCGACGCGGTGCTGGCCTTCGAACAGCAGGTGGAAAAGGCCAACGCCGCCAGCAAGAAGTGACAGGCCGGCGGGCGACGCGTTATACTGTATATAAATACAGTTTCCCGTCGCCTCGCCTGCATGAACCAAGTCCTTGAAAATCCGTTCTACTACCTGGAAAACTTCCACCAGGTCCTGCATTGGATTGGCGAGCGCTATAGCGACCTGCTGACGGACGAGGAAGCCGGCTTCCTCGCCCGCTTTCCCGCCCTGCCCCAGCCTTCCCGCGCCCTCTTTGTCCGTATGGTGATGCGCAAGGGAGAGCTGTTTCGCGCGTCCAAGTTGAGCTACCCGGAGATTGGCTGCACCATTTCCGCCGCCGATCCACTGGTCGGACAGGGCTGGCTGGTGCAGGATCCCGAATTGACGCTGGACGAGCTGTTCGACCTGCTGCAGAAGCCCGAAATCACCCGCATCTTTGCGCTCAGCGGCGCCGAGCGTGCCGCGCGCAAGGCCGACCAGCTGGAAGCCCTGCGCGAGCGCCACGGCGGCAGCCACCGCTTCACCGCCTGGTATGCCGATGCCGGCGACCAGGTGTACCACATCCTGTCCAAGCCCCTGTGCGACCGGCTGCGCCTGATCTTCTTCGGCAACTTCCACCAGGACTGGTCGGAATTCGTACTGTCCAACCTCGGCATCTACCGCTACGAGAAGGTGGAGTTTTCCCCGGCGGCGCGCGGCTTCCGCTCGCGGCGCGACATCGACGATTACCTGGCCCTGCATGCCTGCCGCGAACGTTTTGCCGAGGGCGAGAATCCGCTGCAGCTGGCGCGCGAACTGCCGGCGCTGGCCGGCGACAACGAGTGGCTGCACAGCCGGCGCCAGAAGCTGCTGTTCCAGTTCGCCCAGCAGCTGGAAAAACTGGGCAATTGGGCCGGCGCCTTCGAGCTGTACGAACAGTGCGCCTATCCCGGCGCCCGCGCCCGCGCCATCCGCGTGCTGGAAAAGGACGAGCGCCTCGGCCTGGCCTATGAATGGCTGCTGCGCGCGCAGGCCGCGCCGGAGAGCGAAGCCGAACGCCAGCAGTTGCTGCGCATGGCGCCGCGCCTGCGCCGCAAGCTTGGCCATATGCGCGAGCCGGCGCACGCGCGCACGCCGGTCGAGCGCATCGACCTGGTGTTGCCGATGCCGGACGAGGAATGGTGGGTCGAAGGCGTGGTGCGCGACCACCTGTGGCGGGAGGATGCGCCCTGCTTCTACGTCGAGAACGCGCTGGCCAATTCCCTGTTTGGCCTGCTGTGCTGGGAAGCGGTGTTTGCCGCCATCCCCGGCGCGTTCTTCCACCCCTTCCACCACGGCCCGGCCGACCTGCATAGCGCCGACTTCCAGCGCCGCCGCGCCGCGCTGTTCGATGCCTGCTTCGCGCGGCTGGAAGACGGCAGCTACCGCCAGGCCATCCTGGCCAACTTTGCCGCCAAGGCCGGCTTGCAATCGCCCTTCGTGTACTGGGACGCGATCGACGAAGAACTGCTCGCACTGGCCCTGGACTGCATTCCCGCCGGCCACCTGAAGCTGTGGTTCCAGCGCATCCTGCTCGACATCAAGGCCAACCGCAGCGGCTTCCCCGACCTGATCCGCTTCTGGCCCGCCGAGCGGCGCTACCAGATGGTGGAAGTCAAAGGCCCCGGCGACCGCCTGCAGGACAACCAGCTGCGCTGGATCGATTACTGCGCCGAACATGGCATGCCCGTGTCGGTGTGCTACCTGGCCTGGCAAGAATGAGTTACGTCGTCGCCGTCCGCGCCCTGTGCGAATTCACCGCCAAGCAAGGTGACCTCGACCTGCGCTTCACGCCCACGCCGACCGCGCAGGAAGGTATCGAAGGCCACGCCATCGTCACCGGCCGCCGCGACGAAAGCTATGAGCGCGAAGTCAGCCTGTCGGGCGACTTCGGCCCGCTCCATGTGCGCGGCCGTGCCGACGGCTACGACCCGCGCCAGAACCAGCTCGAGGAAATCAAGACTTACCGCGGCGACCTGGCGCGCCAGCCGGCCAACCACCGCATCCTGCACTGGGCCCAGCTCAAGGTGTACGGCCACCTGCTGTGCGCCGCGCGCGGGCTGGCCGCCGTGCGCCTGGCACTGGTCTACTTCGACATCGGCACGCAAAAGGAAACCGTGCTGACGGAAGAAGCCGACGCCGCCGCGCTGCGCGCCTTCTTCGAGGAACAGTGCGGCCGCTTCGTGACCTGGGCCGAGCAGGAACTGGCGCACCGCACGGCACGCGACGAGCAATTGCGGGCTTTGCGCTTCCCCCACTCCGACTTCCGCCCCGGCCAGCGCCAGTTGGCGGAAGCGATGTACAAGGCCAGTGCGCGCGGCTGTTCGCTGCTGGCACAGGCACCGACCGGCATCGGCAAAAGCATCGGCAGCATTTTCCCCATGCTCAAGGCGAGCGCCGAACACGGGCTGGACAAGGTGTTCTTCCTGGCGGCCAAGACCAGCGGCCGCGCCATGGCGCTCGGTGCGGTGGAAACCATCAAGCGCAGCGCGCCGCTGCTGCCGCTGCGGGCGCTGGAACTGGCCGCCAAGACCACCGCCTGCGAGAACCCGGACAAGGCCTGCCACGGCGAGTCCTGTCCGCTGGCGCAAGGCTTTTACGACCGGCTGCCCGCCGCCCGTGCCGCCGCCCTGCAGCAGCCAATGCTGGACCGCGAGTCGGTGCGCGACGTGGCACTGGCGCACCAGGTCTGCCCTTACTACCTGCAGTCGGAGCTGGTGCGCTGGGCTGACGTGGTGGTAGGCGACTACAACTACTACTTCGACATCAGCGCCATGCTGTACAGCCTGACGCAGATGAATGGCTGGAAGGTCGGCGTGCTGGCGGACGAGGCCCACAACATGGTGTCGCGCGCACGCAAGATGTATTCGGCCGAGATGGACCATGTGCGCCTGCGCGTGCTGCGCAAGACCGCGCCGGAAGCCTTGCGCAAGGCGCTGGACCGCGTGCACCGCCAATGGAGCGCACTGGAAAAGGCGCAGGAGGCCGCATACGCCAGCCACGCCGAATTGCCCGAGAAGTTCATGGCCGCGCTGCAGTCGGCCTGCACCGAGATCGGCGATTACATGGCCGAGCATCCTGCCTGGTTCGATGCCGACGTGCTGGACTTCTACTTCAACGCCCTGCTGTTCGGCCGCCTGGGCGAAACCTTCGGCGACCATTCGCTGTTCGATATCGAAAAGTCCGAGGCCGGCCGTGGCGCGGCGGGACGCGTGAATTCCGTGCTCTGCATCCGCAACATCCTGCCGGCGCCCTTCCTCAGGCAGCGCTTCGAGGCGGCGCATGTGGCGGCGCTGTTTTCCGCCACGCTGAGCCCTTGGAACTATTACGCCGACACGCTGGGCCTGCCGGCCGATACGGCCTGGGTCGATGTCGCCTCGCCTTTCGAGGCCCAGCAGCTGCAGGTGCACATCGCCAGCCACATCTCGACGCGCTACCAGCACCGCGAACGCTCATTGGCGCCGATCGCCGCGCTGATGGGCGAGCAATACCAGCGCCAGCCCGGCAACTACCTGGCATTCTTCAGCAGCTTCGATTACATGGAGAAGGTGGCCGAGCTGTTCGCCGCGCGCCATCCGGAGGTACCGTTGTGGCGGCAGGAGCGCCGCATGGATGAAACGGCGCGCGATGCCTTCCTTGCACGCTTCCGCCTGGGCGGCGAAGGCATCGGTTTCGCCGTGCTGGGCGGCTCGTTCGGCGAAGGCATCGACCTGCCGGGCGACCGGCTGATCGGCGCCTTCATTGCCACGCTGGGACTGCCGCAGATTAACCCCGTCAATGAGCAGATCAAGGCGCGCATGGAAGCGGCCTTCGGCGCGGGTTACGATTACACCTACCTTTACCCCGGTTTGCAGAAAGTGGTGCAGGCCGCCGGCCGCGTGATCCGCACCACCAGCGACCGCGGCACCGTCCACCTCATCGACGACCGCTTCGCCCGTCCCGAAATCCAGGCCCTGCTGCCGGCCTGGTGGCACATCGGATCGCGGAACTTTTCCGCCTGAACGCTGTCCAAGCTCAAAACCGCCCTCCGCACTTTGCGCCACAGTGGGCGTACTTACCCAGCGGAGGCCCCATGGACTACGGCGAACGGCTTGCCAAGGTGGAGACGGAGGTGGATTCCATCAAGGATCAATTGCGGGAAATCAAGGAAGAGCAGATCAAGCTGCGCGAAGGGCAAGACAAGCTGCGCGACCACATGGACCGCGGCTTTGCTGAACTTCGCGCCGAGCTTTCCCGCACCACGCGCTGGCTCATTGGCCTGGGCATCAGTTACGGCTTAGCCATCATTGGTCTGCTCGCCAAAATAGCCGGGATCTATTAACGCTTGCGCTGGTTGGGCCCGCACAGCAGCGCGTGGTTTTCCTTGCGCTGGCGGACGATGGCCTGGCGCTCCTCTTCGCTGACGGCGACCGTACCGCCGCTGCCCGTAAATGCGAGCTTTTTGACCTTTTCCGAATACGCGATCTGCTGCGCGTCGCGCGCGCAAACCTCTTCGTCGGTCATCGGCTTGTCCGAGCGGTGCGCGCTGGGGTTGTAAGGCAACTGCTCCGCGCGCCGTGCGGCCGCCCCAGCCGCTGCCCGCACGGCCGGGGGCAGCCGAATGCGCCCCGCGCGCGCGGCGCGGGCGCGCGGGCGCCAGTCGTCGGCCGCCGGCGCTGCGGTTGCCGCGGGCGCCGCGCGTTCCACTTTCAATTGCTGGGCATGCGCGCCATCCTGCGGCCGGTCCGAATAATGGACCTTGCCGCTGGCATCCGTCCATTTATAGAGTTGGGCATGCGCCGGCACGGCCGCCAGCGCAAGCAGCAAAGACCATCCCAGCTTCATCACAGCCCCTTGACCTTCTGGTAGCCGGTGCGGCTTACGGGAATCCTGCGCCCGTCCTTGAGCACCGCGCAGTGGCTATCCTTGGTGGCCTGCTCGATGCGCTCGATGCGTTCCACGTTGACGATCCAGGAACGGTGCAGGCGCACGAAGCGGGTCTGGTCAAGCTGTTCTTCCAGTTCCGACAGGCGCTGGTTCTTCAAGTATGGCTTGCCCTCGGCGATGATTTCCACGTAATCGTCCTGTGCCTCGACCGAATCGATGCGTTCGGCCGCAATCACGTGCACGCGCGAGCCGTCGCGGATCAGGACCCGTTCCAGCGGGCCGTTGCGGGTTGCCGCCTCGGCCGCCATCTGCACCACTGCCGGCCGCTCGCCGCCCAGGCGCTTGCGCACATGGGCCACGGCCTGGTCCAGCCGCTCCTGCGGATATGGCTTGAGCAGGTAATCGATGGCATGCACCTCGAACGCCTTCAGCGCGTACTGGTCGTAGGCCGTGGCGAACACGTAATGCGGCTTGCTGCCGGCCAGCTCCACCACCTCGAATCCATCCAGCTTGGGCATCTGGATATCGAGGAACACCACATCCGGCTCCAGCTCGGCAATCGCCTTCACCGCCTCGAAGCCGTTGCCGCATTCGGCCACCACTTCCACGTCGGCGTGGGCCCGCAAGTATTCCCGCATGACGCCGCGGGCCAGTTCTTCATCATCGACAATGATGACGCGCATGGTTCAGGACTCCTTCGTCTCGGCGGGCAGCGCCAGCGCCACCCGGTATGTATTGTTTTCATGCGTGCAGTGCAGGGTAGCCTGGTGGCCGTACGCCGCCGCCAGCCGTTCCCGCACATTGACCAGGCCAATGCCGCTGCCCTTGCGGGGCGGCGTGTCCGGGTCCGTATCGTTCTCCACCTCGACCTTCAGCAGCGAGCCTTCGCGGCGAGCATCGATGCGTACCGTGCCGCCGTCCGGCATGCCGCCGATGCCGTGCTTGACGGCGTTTTCCACCAGCGGCTGCAGGATCATCGGCGGCAGCAGGCAAGGCAGCGCCGCCTCGTCCACATCCTGCTCCACGCCCAGCCGCGCGCCGAAACGCACTTTCTCGATCGCCAGGAAGTGGCCGATCAGGCGCACTTCTTCTTCCAGCGTGATCTTGCCCTGCGCCTCGATCCCCAGGCTCTGGCGGAAGAAGTCCGACAGGCGCTGCGTCATGTCGCGCGCCCGCCGGGCATCGATCGAGGTCAGGGCACTGATGGAATTCAGGCTGTTGAACAGGAAGTGCGGATCGATCTGGGTGCGCAGCATGCGCAATTCCGCATCGCGCGCCAGCAGTTTCGATTCCAGTTCGCGCTGCTCCGCCTGGCGGGCCCGGACGAATTCGCCGAGCAGGTAATTCAACGACGCCAGCAAGCCATACATCAGGATGCCCAGCGAGAACAGCAGCACTGTCAATTGCGGCCGCACCGTGATGCCCTGGGCGCCGAACGATTCGGCCGCGCTGTTCCACACCCGCATCAGGAATACCCACAGAAAACCGGCCCATACAGCGGCGGTCAGCATCGATACCAGGATCACCGCCGGGCTGCGTTCGCGCAGCGGATTGGCCTTGCACATATAGTAGGCCGAGAAACCGGCGCCGACGGAAAACAGCAAGGTCACCGGCACCGCGAACAGCATGGCGCGCAGCAGGGGTTCATCGCCAAGCTGGGCCACCGCCCCGCCCAGGCCAACGCCCAGCAACAGCCAGACCGTGAGGTACAGCAGCGCGCCGCTGCGGCTGGTCAGTACGCCTTGCATCAGTTGCGGATTTCCACGCCGCCCATGATGGCGGTGCCGCGGATCACCAGGCGCTTGCTGGCATCCTTGGGCTGCATGGTCTTCTCGTCGAAGCCGCCCAGGATCGGCGTGCCTTCCAGTTCCACCATCCAGTCGGTCGGCACCTTGAGCGAGATACCGCCCATCAGCGCGAACACGTTCAGCACGGCGGTGCCGTTCAGCGAAGCGGTGCGCATGTCGAGGTCAATGCCGCCCATCACGCTGGTCAGGTCGCCGCCACGGAAATCCTGGGTCGTCACCTTGCGCTGGAAGCCGCCGAGGATGGCCGTCAGGTCCAGCACGCGCTCGCCCGTCTCGCCTCCCGCCACGTGGAAGAAGGACGTATCGTCCGCCGCGCTGCCGGCCATGGCAGTCCCGGTATCGGCCTGCTTGCGCTTATTGGCGCGGAACACCATCATCAAGCCCACGGCGATGATCCCGATCGGGAAGATGACGCGCCAGCTGATGTAGATCAGGCCCAGCCCCTTCAGCAGTGCGAGGGCGCCAAAGCCGATCATGAAGATGCCCGCAACTGCCGCACCGCTGCCGCGCCGCGGCGCCTGCGCCAGGGTCGAGGCCCCCACCACCATCAG
>CBHWEO010000077.1:0-19203 GCA_966112955.1 uncultured Duganella sp.
CCTGGCCGAACATCACGTGCACGATCTGGAAGCGGCGGCCGATGATGAAGGCGCGGCGGAACAGGCGCTTGACCTGTTCCGGGGTGGCGTTGGTGGCGACGTCGAAGTCCTTGGGCTTCACGCCCAGCAGCAGGTCGCGCACGGCGCCGCCCACCACGAAGGCTTCGAAGCCTGCTTCCTGCAGGGTGCTGGTGACGCGGATGGCGTTGTTGGACACCATGCGCGGGTCGATGCCGTGCTCTTGCGGGCCGAGCACGACGAGCTGGTTGCCCTTTTGCTTGACGCCCAGGATCTTGCGGATGAATTTCTTAATCATTGAACAGGTGAATGAGTGGCCAGCCTTGCGCAATCGCGTGCTCGGACAGTTTGGCGTTCGGGTTGGTCGCAATCGGATGGCTGACGATCGACAGCAGCGGCAGGTCGTTGTGGGAATCGCTGTAGAAGTGGACGCTGTCGAAGCTGTCCAGCGTATGCCCCAGTTTCTCCAGCCAGGCCTTGGTGTGCACGATCTTGCCTTCGCCCTGGGTCGGGGTGCCGAGCAGCTTGCCGGTGATGCGGCCGGCGGCGTCGCGCTCCGGCATCGCGGCAATCAGGTGCTCCACGCCGAAGGCCTTGGCGATCGGCGCCACGACGAAGTGGTTGGTCGCCGTCACGATCGCCACCAGGTCGCCGGCGTCGAGGTGCTTTTGCAGCAGCGCGCGGGCGGCGGGGCGGATGTTGGGGATCACCACCTCGGTCATGTACTGCTGCTGCAGTTCGGCCAGGCGTTCCGGCTCGAAGGCAGCCAGGGTTCCGAGCGAAAATTCCAGGTATTCCACCGGGTCCAGGGTGCCCGCCTGGTACTGGGCGAAGAATTCCTCGTTGCGGCGCTTGAACTGGTCGGCGTCGACGGCGCCCACGCGGCACAGGAACTGTCCCCACTCGAAGTCGGAATCGATCGGCAGCAGGGTGTGGTCAAGGTCGAACAGGGCGAGTTTCATCATTCTTTCGCTTCCTCCTGCAGCCATTCGCGCAGCAGGGGCAGGGTAATCGGGCGTTTGGTTTCCAGGGAATACTGGTCGAGCGAGTCGAGCATCGAGGACAGCGATACCATGTCGCGCTGGAAATGCGACAGCAGGTAAGGTAGCACACCGGGCGAGAGGGTCAAGCCGCGCGCTTCCGCCATCTGCGTTAGCGTGGCCAGCTTCTCGTCGTCGGTCAGGCCATGGATCTGGTACACCAGGCCCCAGCCCATGCGCGTGCGCAAGTCCTCGCGCACCGGCAGCACGGCCGGCGCGACCGAGCCCGCGCTCACCATGAAGGCATTGTTGGCGCGGATCTCGTTGAACAGGGCAAAGGCATCGATCTGGGCCAGCGGCGACAGCTTTTCGCAGTCGTCCAGCAGGTACAGGTCCACGTCCGGCGAATACAGGAACTCGGTTTCGATCGAAAACGGCGAAATATAGCGCGCGCGTTCGCCCGAGGCGAGCGCCTTCAGCAGGTGCGACTTGCCTGCGCCAATTTCCCCCCACAGGTAGGCGAAATGCTCGCGGGAGCTGCGTTCGGCGAACTGGCGCATCAGCGCCGCCACCTCGGCATTGCGGCCCACCTCGAACGATTCGAGGGTGCACACCGGCTCCGCGCCCAGGTCAAGCACCAGCTGTTTCATCGGTCTTGCCCCGGATTTGTGGACTTTTTGCTAACGTATTCGATCTTCACACTACGCATTATAAAAGCTGCTGCGCAGGTAGTGGCGGCGCAGGTGCCGGAAACCCACCATCAGCAGGGCCGAAGCGGGCAATGCCAGCAGTACGCCGACGAAGCCGAACAGCTGGCCGAAGGCCAGCAGGGCGAAGATCACGGCCAGCGGATCGAGGCCGATGCGCTCGCCCACCAGGCGCGGCGTCAGGATGAAGCCTTCGATCACCTGGCCCAGGCCGTAGATGATGGCCACCGCCACCAGCCCGCTCCAGTCGGAAAATTGCAGCACCGCCGCCATCAGGGCCAGCAGCAGGCCCAGGCCGAAGCCGAGGTAGGGGATGAACACCAGCACCCCGGTCAGGATGCCGACCGGCAGCGCCACGTCGAAGCCGGCCACGGCCAGGGCGGCGGAATAATAGACTGACAACACCAGCATCACCATCAACTGGCCGCGCAGGTATTGGGCCAGCAGCTGGTCCGATTCGCGCGCCATGTCCATGGTGGCGCCGATGTAGCGGCGCGGCACGGCGCCGGCGATGCGCGCCAGCAGCGCATGCCAGTCCAGCAGCAGGTAGAACAGCACCACCGGGATCAGCACCAGGGTGGCCAGCCAGCCCAGCACCGCGCTGCCGCCGGTGCGCACGGAATTCAGGACCGCAGTCCAGATCTGGTTGCCGCTTTCCGCCATTTTTTCCGCCACCAGGGCCTTGATGCTGGCGCCGTCGAGGGTGAACTGGACGCCCAGCTGCTGCAGGCGCGGGCCCAGGGTGTCGTTCAGCTTGGCCAGGAAGGCCGGGATGGCCGCCTGCAGCAAGGGGATTTCCTGCTGCAGCACCGGCACCACCACCAGCAGCAGGGCCAGCACGGCCGCGCCGAACAGCACGATCACCAGCGTGACGGCCAGCGCGCGCGGCATGTTCCAGCGGCGGAACAGGCGCAGGCGGCACAGCTTGTCGACCGCCGGGTTCAGCGCGTAGGCCAGGATCGCGGCCGCCAGAAAGGGCGTGAGCACCGGTCCCAACACCCACAGGAGGAAGAAGAAAGCCGCCCAGACCGACACCCAGAATAGCGTTTGTTTTTGTTCCGGAGCGAGGGGAAATGGCATCTTTGGGGGCGGATTGGGGGTAAAAAATGCTAAAATAGCGGACTTGCCGTAAAACGGCCACCGCTTTCTATTCTACCGCCTCTGTTGCGTAAAACACCATGAGCCAACCTTCGAATGTTTCCCTGTCCTACCGTGACGCAGGTGTCGATATCGACGCCGGCGACGCCCTAGTTGAAGCGATCAAGCCATTCGCCAAGCGCACCATGCGCGAAGGCGTGATGGGCGGCATCGGCGGCTTCGGCGCGCTGTTTGAGATCAGCAAGAAATACAAGGAGCCGGTGCTGGTTTCCGGGACCGACGGCGTCGGCACCAAGCTGAAGCTGGCGTTTGAACTGAACCGCCACGACACCGTGGGTATCGACCTGGTGGCCATGAGCGTGAACGATATCCTGGTGCAGGGCGCCGAGCCGCTGTTCTTCCTCGACTACTTCGCGTGCGGCAAGCTGAACGTGGCGACCGCGACCGACGTGATCAAGGGCATTGCCAAGGGTTGCGAGATTTCCGGCTGCGCCCTGATCGGCGGCGAAACCGCGGAAATGCCGTCCATGTACCCGGACGGCGAATACGACCTGGCCGGCTTCGCCGTCGGCGCGGTGGAAAAATCGAAGCTGATCGACGGTTCGAAAATCCAGCCGGGCGACGTGGTGCTGGGCCTGGCCTCCTCGGGCGCCCACTCCAACGGTTACTCGCTGGTGCGCAAGATCATTGAAGTGGCCAAGCCGGACCTGGAAGCCGACTTCCACGGCCGCAAGCTGGCCGACGTGCTGATGGAGCCGACCCGCATTTACGTCAAGCCGCTGCTGGCGCTGATGGAGTCGATGGAAGTGAAAGGCCTGGTGCACATCACCGGCGGCGGCCTGGTGGAAAACATCCCGCGCGTGCTGGCCGACAACCTGACGGCGGAACTGGACGGCTCGTCCTGGACCATGCCGCCGCTGTTCAAGTGGCTGCAGCAGCATGGCGGCGTGGCCGACGCCGAGATGCACCGCGTCTTCAACTGCGGCATCGGCATGACCGTGATCGTGTCGGCTGAAAACGCCGACGCCGCCATCGCCCAGCTGAGCGCGGCAGGCGAAACCGTATCCCGCATCGGCAAGATCCGCGCCCGCGCCGAGGGCGAGCACCAGACCATCGTCGTCTAAGCGCCCGAGCCCGCAGAGAAAACGGAGCCCCCCGCGGCTCCGTTTTTTTTCGTTCCGTCCGCGCAACTTTTGTCCCCCCGGGGTCAGGAACCGGGTGGACAAAAGTTGACGATTCTCAAGCACGATTGAAACGCAATTGAGAATCATTCGCGTTTACGTTAGGATGCGAGTCCCTTAACCCAAAGGACTCCCATGAATGCGCGACTGAAACAAATCGCCGCTGACCCTACCCAGCTCAATGCCAGGCAGCGTGGTTTGCAGCGCACTCTCCAAGCCCTGTTCCGTGAAAACCTGCTGGAACCGGGCCACCTGATCCACGACGGCCACGCCAGCTGGCTGCCCCTGTGGGGCCAGCGCGCCATGCTGCGCTTCGAAGGCTTGCGCCTTGGCCGCATCGGCAACCTGCAGCTGGATGGCGCCATCGCCCTGGTGCAGCCGGGCCGACCGCCGCAGCCGCTCGATACCCCCGCCGCCCTGCTGGCCGGGATCGCCACCTCGCTGCCCGGCCAGCCCGCTGCCGCCGATCTGCTGCGCCTGTCCACCGAGCTGGAAAACAGCACGGCCAACGATGCCCTCTGCCTGGCCTACCGCGATGGCTGGGCCGCCCGCCTGTCGGCCGAACTGCGCCAGCGCCATCCCCTGTTCCTGGCCGCGCTGCGCGGAGCCGGCCACGCCAATGCGCCGCTGTTGCTGGAGCAGTGGGGCACGCTGGGCCACCCCTGGCACCCGAACTACAAGACCAAGCTCGGACTCGGCGCCGACGAGGTGATGGCGCTGTCGCCCGAATTCGAAGCCAGGCTGCAGGTGCCGCTGGCCGCCCTGCGCGAAGACAGGGCGCACGTGGCCTTCGCCGCCGACGGCGAGGATTACCGCAGCTGGTTCGGCCGCACCTATCCGCAGGCCTGGCAATCCTGGCTGGCCGCCCTGCAGGCGCGCGGCGTGCCGCATGAAGGCTGGCTGCCTTTGCCCCTGCATCCCTACCAGGCGGCGCGCCAGCTGCCGCAATTGTTCGCCGCCGAAATCGCGGCGGGCGAGCTGCTCCTGCTGGACGCGGCCATGCCCGCCACGCCGACCATGTCCTTCCGCACCGTGGTGCCGCATGGTTCGGCGCAGCTGCCGCATGTGAAGCTGCCCGTCTCGCTGCGCCTGACCAGCGTGCAGCGCACCGTGTCGCCCAAGTCGGCCGTGATGGGGCCGCGCGTATCGCGCCTGCTGTCGGCCATCATCGCCAGCGAAGGCGGCTTCGGCGGCACGCTGGCCATCGTGCCCGAGCAGTGCGGCGTCCACCTGCTGGATGCCGACGACGACCGCGCGCGCCACCTGGCAGCGCTGTACCGCGCCAATCCTGCCGCCTGCGTGGAAGCGGGCATGCTGGCGCTGCCGGCCGGTGCGCTGTTCGCGGAGTCGCCCTTCAGCGGCCGCCCGCTGGTGACGGAAGCCGTGGCGCTGTACGCCGGCGACGACGCGGCCGGCGCGCAAGCCTTCTTCCGCGAGTACGCCGCCACGGCCTTGCGCGCCGTGCTGTCGGCCTACCTGCTGTACGGGGTGGCGTTCGAAGCGCACCAGCAGAACAGCTTCATCGTGCTGGACCGGCATTACCGCCCGGTGCAGTTGCTGGTACGCGATTTCGGCGACATCCGCATCCACCGCCCGACGCTGGAACGCAGCGGCCACACGCTGCAGGCGCACCGCCCCGGCCACACGCTGTTCGACGACGACGGCATCGTGCGCGACAAGCTGCTGCACGCGGTCCTGCTTTGCCACGTGTCCGAACTGGCGCTGCTGCTGGCACGCAGCTACGGCTGCGATGAGGACGTGTTCTGGCGCATCTTTGCCAACACGGCGTCGCAAGTATTCGACACGCTGCGCAGCCACGCCGACCCGGCGCGCTGGGAGCGCGAGCGCGCGGCCCTGCTGGAAGGCGATTGGCCGGCCAAGTCCTTCCTGCGCATGCGCCTGAGTGACAGCTCGGACGACGCGCTGGGCAGCATGCCGAATCCCCTGCGCGAGGCGATGCGCTGATGGCGGCGCTGCGCTGGCTGTTCGCCATCCAGCTGCTGTCGATGGGGGCGATGGAAATGAGCGGACCGTTCTGGCCCCTTCAACTGCGTGCCCTCGGCGACGCGCCCGGCGGCCTGGCGGTGGCCAGCGCAGTCGCCTATGCCGGGCCGCTGGTGACGGCAATGCTGTTCACGCCCCTGTGGGGACGCATCGGCGACCGCGTCGGCCACAAGCCGATGCTGCTGCGCGCCCTGCTGGCGCTGGCCGTCACCCAGCTCTGGTTGGCCTTCGCCACCAGCGGCGCCGTCGTGCTGCTGGTGCGGCTGCTGCAAGGGGCGCTGGCGGGCTTCATCGCCGCCGCGCAAGCATATGGCGCCGGCATCGTGCCGCGCACCGAACGCGGCGCCCTGATGGCGCGCCTGCAGGTGGCGACGGCGCTCGGTTCGGTGCTTGGGCCGCTGGCCGGCGGGCTGCTGTTCTCTTCGATCGGCTTCACTGCGGTCAACGCGGTCGCCGCCGTGGCTTGCCTGGCCTGCGCAGTATGCGCCGCCATGGTGCTGCCGGCCCAGCCTGCGGGTGCCGCCCAGCCGCAGGCTCCCGCCGCGCCGGACCGCGCCTCGTGTCGCAGCGGCCTGGCGGGTAGCGTAGTGGCTGGGCTCCTGGCCGGCATCGTCCTCGTCCAGGCGGGGAAAATGATGCCGCAAGGCTTCTTCAGCCTCTACGCCGAGCAAGTCCTGCACGCGCCGCCCTGGCTGACGGGCCTGTGCTATGGCGCCACCGCCGTCGGCCTTTGCCTGTTCGCGCCGGTCTGGGCGCGGCACTTCAGGAATAAGCCGCGCGCCTGGGTGCTGCAACGGCTCGAGTGGATTTGCTGGGCCTGCGCCGGCATCGTCGCCTTGCAGGCAATTGGGCGCAGCGTCGTCCTGGTACTGGCTGCAAGGCTGGCGTGGGGCATCTGCATGGCAGCGCTGCTGCCCGTGTTCTATGGCCTGCTGTCGCTGGAAGCGGCAGACGAACAGCAGGGCCGCGTGCTCGGGGCAGGCAACAGCGCAGCCAAAGCCGGTGCGCTGCTGGGCGCGGGCGCAGGCGGCCTGGCTATGGCCTGGCTGCCGCTGGAACACATCTTCTGGAGCGTGGCGGCGTTGTACGCGGTGGCGGCGCTGGCCATGCGCGCCTGGCGGGCCCGGCCCGCCGGGGACAGCAGGCCGCAGCCTATTTCCGCGTGAACTCCATGACCCAGTTGGTGTGCCAGCTGGTGCCGTCATCCCAGGAGAAGGCCTGCTCCCAGCGCGCGTTACGCTCGCCGCTGTGGGTCCAGGTAAAGCGCACGCGGGCCATGCGGCCTTTGTAGACTTCCTCGCCTTCGAAACGCCCCACGCCATCGGCGTCGAAGCGCCCGACCACCGGCGGCAGCAGCATGCCGGTGGCGGGATCGAGGCCGCCATCGCGGTTGGTCAGCCAATAGATGCTCCAGCGCGCTGTGACGGGATCGAACACCCGCAGCGTCATCGCCACGAAACCGGGCCGCCAGTCGCCTTGCGGGCGGTATTCGTCGTAATTGCCGATGCCGGCCGGCAGCGCCTGCACCAGGTTGCTGGCGCTGAAGCTCTCCCAGGGGCTGTCCGGGTTGGTGTAGTCGGACTGGCGGCGGTTCTGCACCGTCCAGTCGCCATGCAGGAAATCGAAAGCGTGCCGCGCGCGCTCCACCTCGGCGGCCGGCAGCGGCGCCGGCGCGGCTCCCGCCGTGCCCGCCATGCCGCTTGCCGCCATCGCCAGGGTTCCAATCCATCGCTTCATGTGAGTCTCCTTGTTCTGTGGTGACGCCATGCTAAGCCGTAAAGAGGATGAAAACCGCCCTATTTGACGGTATCGCCGGTTGATACTGCCCGGCGCGGGATACGCGATGTCGCGCAAATGACTGGCCCGGCGCACGGCGTGGCGGGAAGATCGCGTCCTCGACAAACCAAGGAGACCCGCCATGCTGCCCACCATCGTTGCCGTATTTGCCTTCTGCTTCATCCTCGAGCGCCTGCGCCCCGGCTGGAAGCTGCCGCAGGTCCGCACCTGGCCCGTGCGCGTGCTGGCCATCAACGCCGTGCAACTGGGCGTGGTGCTGCTGGCCGGCGTGACATGGGAGCGCTGGGCTTCACAGGCCTCGCTGCTGCACCTGTCCGCCCACCTCGGCCCCGTGGCAGGCGGCCTGCTGGCCTATTTCATCGCCACCTTCGTGTTCTACTGGTGGCACCGCGTGCGCCATGAATCGGACCTGCTGTGGCGCCTGTTCCACCAGATCCACCACAGCCCGCAGCGCATCGAAGTCATCACGTCCTTCTACAAGCACCCCGGCGAAATGGTGGTCAACTCGATCATCGGTAGCCTGCTGGTGTATGCCTTCCTCGGCCTGTCGCCGCAAGCGGGCGCGGTGTATACCCTGTGCACCGCGCTGGGCGAATTCTTCTACCACACAAGCGTCACCACGCCGCGCTGGGTCGGCTGGTTCTTCCAGCGCCCCGAGATGCACCGCATCCACCACCAGCACGGCCGCCACAAGAACAACTATGGCGACATCGTGTGGTGGGACATGCTGTTCGGCACCTACGAGAACCCCGCGAAGTTCGAAGCCAGCTGCGGCTTCGATCCCGACAAGGAAGAGCGCCTGGCCGAGATGCTGGCCTACCGCGACGTGCACCGCGATTGATCAGCGCAGCGGCAGCGCGATCGGCCGCATGGGCGCGGCATCGGCGCCGCGCAACTTGAGCGAGGCGCCGATGAAGGCGAATTCATACACCCTGTCGCGCGCCAGCTCTTCCAGGTTGACCAGCTCCATGATCGGCACCCCGTGTTCGGCCAGCAGGTAGGTGTGCACCGGAATGTAGTTGTCCTTGGACTCGGACGGGAAGGCTTCGAAGCTCAGGTTGTCCGCCCCCACCACCATCGCGCCATGCTGCTCGACCAGGAAGCGCGCCGCATCCAGCCCCATGCCCGGCGGGTTCTGCATGAAGGCCTGGGCTTTCTCGAACTGCTGCATGCGGCCCGTGCGGATCAGCACCACGTCGCCTTTTTGCAGCGCCACCTTCTGGCGCGCCAGCGCGTCGGCCAGGTCGTTGCCCGTCACCCGGTAATTGTCCGGCAGCATGGACACGCCCTTGGCGGCTGCCACGTCGATCAGCACCCCGCGCGCCACGATGGGTGGCAGCTTTTCCGCGCCGGCCACGTTCCAGCCACGGTCGCCCAGGTGCTCCGACACCTTGAAGCCGTTCCAGATCTTGCCGTTCAGGCCGAAGTGGTTCAGCGCGTCGATATGGGTGCCCATGTGCGCATACATCGAAATGGCGCTGCCCGAATAGCTCACGTGCTGGTTCATGGCCTTGCCGGTCCCCATCGGGTCGGCCAGCACGTTGCCGTGCGGCGTGTGGGTCATCCACATCAGGTAGGGTGGGTCGCCGGCGGCCTGCCAGCTCGGCATGCCGACGAAATAGTCCACCGACAGGTCATAGGCGCGGCCGCCGCCGATGCGCGCCAGGATGGCCGCGCTGGACGCCGGCGTGACGAGGTTCAGCCGGCCGATTTCATCTTGCGGGCCCCAGGGGCTGGTGCCGGGTTCGGCGGCCATGGTGCTGGTTGACAGCAGCAGGGCTGCCAGTGCAGTAGCGAGTTTCATATGGGCTCCTTGGTAAGAAAAGTGGAGCCAGCTTATTTGATTCTCCTGCTAAGATAATCCAGCGTTTTGGAGAAAGACTTTTTACTGCGGGGATCAAATGGACAAACTGGCGGCCATGCAGGCCTTCCGCCGGGTGGTGGAGCGCGCCAGCTTCAGCAAGGCGGCGGAAGAACTGGGCCTGTCGCCGGCCGGCATCGGCAAGCAGGTGCGCTGGCTGGAGCAGGAACTGCACGCGGCGCTCCTGCTGCGCACCACGCGCACCATGCGCCTGACCGACACCGGCCGCGCCTACTACCAGGAGTGCTGCCGCCTGCTGGACGAACTGGAAGAACTCGAACGCAGCACCAGCGGCGCGCGGGCCGCCATGCAAGGGCGCGTGCGCATCAATGCCCCGGTGTCGCTCAGCCTGGCCGTGCTGGCGCCGCTGCTGGCGCGCTTCATGGACCAGTACCCTGACATCGACGTCGAACTCACCATGGCCGACCGCCTGCTGGACGTGGTGGCCGAAGGCTTCGACCTGTCGCTGCGCGTGCGCACCACGCTGCCCGATTCCACCCTGGTGGTGCGCAGCGCGGGCAAGGTCGAACAGTGGCTGTGCGCATCGCCCGCCTATTTGCGCCGGCACGGCAAGCCGCGCCAGCCGTCCGACCTGCTGGCGCACCGCGCGCTGGCCTTCCGCCTGGCCGAACACCCGGGCTTGTGGCGGCTGCAGGGCAAGGACGGCGTGCGCGAAATCGAGCCGCCGGTGCGCATGTGGCTGGACAACAGCCTGATGCTGGGGCAGATGCTGGCGGCCGGGCAGGGCATCGGCTCCCTGCCGTCGTTCATCGCGCGGCCCCTGCTGGCGCAAGGCGCCCTGGCGCGGGTCCTGCCCGGCTGGGAGCTGCCGGCCCGCATGGCCTATATCGTGTACCCGGGCAACCGCCACTTGCAGACCAAGGTGCGCACCCTGTCCGACTTCCTGGCGGCCGAATTGCCGGCCCTGTTCTAGCGCTTCAGGATCTTCGGCACCGGCGCCGGGCGCAGGCGGTAAGCGTCCGGCATGCCGGAGCCGAGCAGGGGGCGCAGGTACATGCGGAAGGCGTCGGTGACGCCGGTGCCTTTGTCGTCGATGAAGGCATCGTCCATGGTGCGCGTCTCGCCCGCCACCGCCTCCAGCGGCAGCAATTCATAGTCGACCGAGTAGAAGCCGGTGCGCTTGATGGCCACCGAGCCATTGCGGTCGCCCCACATGGCAAACTGCACGGCCTTCTCGCCCACCTCGCGCGCCTCGCGCTGGTCGACGTCCGACACGCAGCCGATGAAGGAGCGCTGCAGGTAGCCGAAGGTGTCGCCGCGCACGCGCTTGATGCCCAGCCTGTCCTTGATCGCGTCACACAGCAGGTCGGCCAGGGCGCCGGTGCCGGACAGCTGCACATTGCCGTGCGCGTCGCGTTCCACTTCCTTGGCCAGCAGGGTGGCGATCGGCTCGCCGGAGGCATCGTGGATGCCTTCCGACACGGCCACCACGCAGCGCCCATAGCGCGCCTGGGTATCCTTCACGTCGGCCAGGAATTGCTCGATCGAGAACACGCGCTCCGGCAGGTAGATCAGGTGCGGGCCATCGTCGGGGAATTTCTTGCCCAGCGCCGCAGCGGCCGTCAGGAAGCCGGCATGGCGCCCCATCACCACGCCCACGTACACGCCGGGCAGCGAAGCGTTGTCCAGGTTGGCGCCGGCGAAGGCTTGCGCCACGAAGCGCGCCGCCGACGGGAAGCCCGGCGTATGGTCGTTGCCCACCAGGTCGTTGTCGATGGTCTTGGGAATATGGATGGCGCGCAGCGGGTAGCCCGCCGCCTGCGCCTGTTCGGCCACGATGCGCACCGTGTCCGAGGAATCGTTGCCGCCGATGTAGAAGAAGTGTTCGATCTCGTGCGCCTTGAGCACCTTGAAGATCTCTTCGCAGTACTTCAGGTCCGGCTTGTCGCGCGTCGAGCCGAGGGCGGAGGAGGGCGTGGCGGCCACCAGTTCCAGGTTATGGCTGGTTTCCTGGGTCAGGTCGACGAAGTCTTCGTTGATGATGCCGCGCACGCCGTGCAGCGCACCGTAGATGCGTGTCACGTTGCGGAAGCGGCGCGCCTCCAGCACGACGCCGGCCAGCGACTGGTTGATCACGGCGGTGGGACCGCCCCCTTGTGCGACCAGGATTTTGCCAGACGACATCGCGCTGCCTCCTTCAGGTAAGTGATGGACGAGCCGCCAGCTTACTCCGTTTTTGCGCCGGCGCCGATATGCTTGTCCAGGAAGCGTTCCACCCGGCCCCAGAAGTCGATGCGGGTTTCCTCCGTGGACCAGCCGTGGCCCTCGCCGCCGTATTCGACGAATTCGTTGGCCTTGTTGTCCGGCAGGGCGCTGCGCAGCCGGCGGAAATGCGGCGCCGGCACCCGGCGGTCGCTGCCGCCATGCGCCATCAGCAGCGGGGCGGTGATGCGCGCCGCCTGCTTCAGCGGGGAGGTGGCGCTGAACTGCGCGGCATCCTTGTTCAGGTCGCCGATCAGCTCGGGCACGCCGTACTGCATATAGTCTTCGTGGATATCGGACAGCACGGTCATGCCGCTTTCGAACATGGCTGGAATGTCGGTCACCGCCGCATAGGCGATGCCGCAGCGGTACAGGCCCGGATCGTTGACCAGTCCCATGAGGGCCGCATAGCCGCCATAGCTGCCGCCCATGATGCAGACGCGCTGCGGGTCGGCGATGCCTTTGCCGACGGCCCATTTGACGCTGTCGGCGATATCGTCCTGCATCTTCAAGCCCCACTGCTTCATGCCGGCCTGGAACAGCTTCAGGCCATAGCCGGTGCTGCCGCGGAATTCCGGTTCCAGCACCGCATAGCCGCGCGAGGCGAGGAACTGGGCATCGGCATCCCAGTGCCATTCCTGGCCGCGCACCCAGGGGCCGCCGTGCACCAACACCACCATCGGCAGCTTCTTGCCGCCGCGCGCCGGCGTGGTGAGCCAGACCGGGACGTCCAGCCCGTCGCGCGCGCGGAATTTGGCGAAGGTCACCTGGCCCATCTCGTTCGGCTTGATCGCCGGATGGGCGCCACCGATGCCCTTCAGCTCACCGGACTGGCTGTTGTACAGGGCATAGAAGCGCGGCTGGCGGTCGGCGTGGCTGGCCACCAGCAACCAGGGCGAATCCGGCGCCACCGGCGGGGTGATCGTGTTGATCAGGCCCGGCAGCTTCTTGTCGACCGCTTGCTGGGCCGCCTTCAGGGCCGGGTCGAACCAGGCCGTGGAGCGGGCGTCGGCCAGGTAATGGATGCCGGCCAGGCGCTGCTTCGAATACACCATGCTGCCTTCGAAATCGAAGTCGGCCAGTTCCACCATCGGTTCCGGGTTGACCTTGCCGCTCGCCAGGTCCAGCACGTGCAGGGCCGCCTTGTCGCCGTGGCGGCGCGCCTTGACCAGCATGTGCCTGTCATCCAGGAAGCCGACCGGCTCGACGCCTTCCTTGCTCAAGGCGTAGGAAGGCGCGGTGGCGATCTCGCGCCAGCCGCTGCCGGCGTCGTGGTAATGGATCGTGGTCTTGCCATCCTTTTCGGACAGCATCACGCTCGGCTGGCCTTTATGGTCCAGCATCCAGCCCATCGAGGTGGCGGGGCGGTCGACAAAGCTCGATTGGCCGCTGGTGGTGTTCAGCCGCACCAGGTCGACGCGCTTGATGGCGTAGCTGTTGGTTTCGGGCCAGACCGGGCGCTGCACATAGATGAACTCGGAATCCTGGCCACCATCTTCCGGCAGCAGGTAGGTATTCCACGGTTCCATGCGCGTCTTGATATTGGTGCCGATGGTCGGCATGTCGCTGAAGCCATGGTTGACCAGCTGGCGCAATTCCTTGCCGTCGCGGCTGATACTGTATAAGCCGGGCGCGAAGCGGCGGTCGCCGGGGCCGACGCTGCGGTCGACAATGTTGAACACCAGCCGGTTGTCGTTGACCCAGCGTACCGCGCCCACGTCCTTGTCGGCCATGCGCGCGCCGCCCACGTTTTCCAGTGTCGCACTGTCCAGCACCACCAGGCTGTCGCGGCCGGTGGCGTCGCCCACCCGCAGCGCGACATAGCGCCCGCTGGGCGACAGCTTGGCGTCCTTGAACGCTTCGGTGCCGAAGAAGTGCTCCAGCGGCGGCGCGGCCTGGGCCAGGCCGGCCACTGCCAGCAAGCCGGACAACAAATACTTGATCATTTACTGCTTTCCAATATGACGGTTGAGGAATGCTTCGACGCGGGTCCAGAAGTCGATGCGGTTGGCGGCCGTGCTCCAGCCGTGGCCTTCGCCCATGTATTCGACAAACTCGGCATCGGCCTTGTTCGCCTCCAGCGCGCTGCGCAGCTTGGCGTAGTGGGCACGCGGTACGCGCCGGTCGTCGCTGCCGTGCGCCAGCAACAGGGGGCGCTTGATGCGCGCCGCCTGCTTCAGCGGCGACGTGGCGGTAAAACGCTCGGCATCGGCCTGCACGTCGCCCAGCATCACGGGGGCGCCGAAGCGGCGGTAATCGCTGTCCATGTCGCTGGCCCAGGCCATGCCGTTATCGAGCATCAGCGGAATATCGGTTACGGCAGCATAGGCCACACCGCAGCGGTACAGGTCGCCATCCTTGACCAGACCCATCAGCGTGGCATAGCCGCCGTAGCTGCCGCCCAGCAGGCAGACCCTGCGCCCGTCCGCATGGCCCTGTGCCACGGCCCATTTCACGCTGTCGGCGATATCGTCCTGCATCGCCAGGCCCCACTGCTTCATGCCGGCCCGGAACAGGGCATTGCCGTAGCCGGTACTGCCGCGGAATTCCGGCTCGAGCACCGCGTAGCCGCGCGAGGCCAGGAACTGGCTCACCGGCGACCAGCCGTATTCGGTACCGCGCACGTACGGGCCGCCATGGATCACCACCACCAGCGGCAACTGCTTGCCGCCCTTGGCCGGCAGCGTCAGCCAGGCAGGAAGCTGCATGCCGTCGCGCGCCGGAACCTTGACGAATTCCTGGCGGCCCATCTCATCCGGATTGATGTCGGGGCGACTGGCGCCAATCACCTTCAGCTGGCCGGTTTTTCCGTTGAAGAGCGAGAAGAAGCGCGGCTGGCGGTCCGAATAACTTTCCACCAGCAGCCATGGCACTTCGGGCGCCGTGGGCGGCGTGATGAGGTTGACCACGCCTGGCAGCTTCTTGTCCACTTCGGCCTGGGCCGCCTTCATGTCGGCATTGAACCAGATGCTGCCGCGCGCATCGCCCAGGTAATGGATGCCCAGCAGGCGCTTGCTGGAATACACCATGCTGCCATTGAAGTCGAAGTCGCTCAGCGATACCAGCGGTTCCGGATCGATTTTGCCGCTGGCCAGGTCCAGGCTGTGCAGCGCCGCCTTGTCACCGGTCAGGTGGGCCCTGACCAGCATGCGCTTGTCGTCGATGAAGCCGATTGGCGCGATGCCGCCCTTGTCCGCGCCGTAGGCCGGGAAGCTCGCCAGCACCCGCCATTTCCCGTTGGCGGGGTCGCGGTAGTGGACGGTGTCCTTGCCGTCGCTTTCGGAGATCATGATGCTCGGCTCACCCTTGTGGTCCAGCATCCAGCCCTGGGCCGCAGCAGGCCGTTGGACTTCGGTGGCCTTGCCGGTCAGCGTATTCAAACGCACCAGGTCGACGCGGTCGAGCACATAGGAATTCTCCTCCCAGATTGGCCGCCTGGCATAGATGAACTCCGAGTCCTGCGCGCCCTGGCCGGGCATCAGGTAAGTGTTCCAGGGTTCGACACGCCGCTTGATCTGGCTGCCCGTGGTGAAGACCTCGGCGTGCTCGACCAGTTGGCGTGCATGCTTGCCATCGCGGTCGACGGCATACAGGCCGGGCGCAAAGCGCACATCGCCGGGGGCGACGTTGCGGTCGACCACGTTGTACACCAGGCGGTTGTCGTTGACCCAGCGGATGTCGCCCACATCGTAGCCCTCCAGGCGCGCCCCGCCGACCGTTGCCCCGGTGTCGGTGTCGATCACCAGCATGCCGTCGCGCAGTTGGCTGTTGCCCATCCGCAGTGCCAGAAAGCGCCCGCTTGGCGACAGTTCGGCATCCTTGAACAGGGCCGGTTCGAAAAACTGCCGCACTGGCGGGGCAGCCTGGGCCAGCCCGCTCACGGCGGCCAGCGACAGGAGGAAGTGCTTGAGCATGGCTATTTGTTGCCTATGTGGCGTTGCAGGAAGGTTTCGACCCGGGTCCAGAAGTCGATGCGGTTTTTCGGATCGTTCCAGCCGTGGCCTTCTTCCGGATATTCGATCCACTCGACGTCCTGGTTGACCTTGCGCACCGCGTCGCGGAAGCGGGTGCCGTGCACCAGCGGCACGCGCCAGTCCTGGCCGCCGTAGGCCAGCAGCAGCGGGCGCTTGATGCGGTGCGCCTGCTCGATCGGTGAAGTGGCCTTGAGCTGGGCGGCATCCTTGTCCGGGTCGCCCACCATATCCGGCATGCTGTAGCGCTTGGCTTCGTCCGAGACGTCGGAGATATACAGCCAGTGGCCGGTGTACATCAGCTTGATGTCCGTGACGCCGGCATAGTCCACGCCGCAGCGGAACAGGTCCGGGTCGTTCACCAGGCCCATCAGCGTGGCATAGCCGCCATAGCTGCCGCCCATGATGCATACGCGCTGCGGGTCGGCGTAACCCTTGTCCACCGCCCATTTGACGGCGTCCGCGATATCGTCCTGCATCTTCAGGCCCCACTGCTTCCAGCCGGCACGGAAGTGCTGGAAGCCGAAGCCGGTGCTGCCGCGGAATTCCGGCGCCAGCACCGCATAGCCGCGCGAGGCGAGGAATTGGGTGTCCGGCGCCCAGCCCCATTGGCTGCCGCGCAGGAAGGGGCCGCCATGCACCATTACCACCATCGGCAGCTTCTTGCCGTCGCTTTGCATGGGCACCGTCAGCATGGCCGGGATCTGCATGCCGTCGCGTGCCGTGTAGCGCACCTGCTCCTGCGCGCCCATGGCGCCCGGCTTGATGTCGGGATGGGTGTCGCCCACCGAAGCCAGCGTCTTCGCCTGGCGGTTGTAGATGAAGAAGCGGGCCGGCTGGATGTCCGAGAACGAGCGCACCAGCACGTTGGGCGCTTGCGGGTCGGCCGGCAGGCTGACCATGTTCACCAGGTTGGGCAGGCGCTTGTCGATCGCTTCCTGCATGGCCTTCAGCTCGGGATCGAGCCACACCGTGCCTTCGCCGTCGCGCAGGTAATGCACGCCGACCAGTTTGCCGTTGCGGACCACCAGCTGGCCACGGAAGTCGTAGCCGTCCAGGTTCACCATCGGCTGTTCGTCGAGCTTGCCGGTCGCGGTGTCGTAGCGGTACAGCGCGGTCATGTCGCGGCCGCGCGCCGCCGCGACGTACAGCGTGCTGCCCGGGCCGAAGGCCAGCACCTGCATGGCGTCCCGGCCGCCGTGGTGGTCGTTGAAGGACGCCAGCTGGCGCCAGTTCTCGCCGTCGCGCAGGTGGATGCCGAGCGTGCCCTTGGCGTGCGTGATCGCCAGGCGCGGCTTGCCTTCCTGGTCCAGCAGCCAGCCTTTGGGATCGTCCGGTCCCGGCACGTGCTCGGTGCGCCCGTTCAGCGTGTTCAGGCGCAGCAGGCCGATACGGTTCAACTGGCCCGGGCCGCTGTAGTCGTAATCCGCTACGTAAATGCTGTCCGAGTCCTGGCTGCCATCCTGGTCCAGCATGAAGGTGTGCCAGGGCAGCAGCCTGGACGCATCGCCATTGGTGATGAAGGCCTGGCCGCGGCGCGACACCAGCTGGCGGAACTTGCTGCCGTCGCGGTTGACCGCATACAGGCCGGGACCGTAGTTGATGTCGCCCTGGGCGGCGCGCAGGTCGGCGGTATCGAACACCAGGCGGTTGTCGTTCACCCAGCGCACGTGGTTGACGTCGGTGTCGGCAAAGTGCGCCACCGCTTCCGCCTTGTTGCTGGCCAGGTCGACCACGGCCAGCACGCTGCGCCCGCCTTTCTTGCTGATCTTGGCGGCCAGGTACTTGCCGCTGGGGGACAGGACGGCGCCCGTGAAGGCGGGGTTTTCGAAGAAGGCTTCCACCGGTGGTGGCGCCGCTGCGCCCATGGCGGCCGGCGCGGCGGCCATGCCGAGGGCGATGGCGAGGGTAAGGGAGAGGATTTTCATGGGGCCGCATGTTACGTGAAAGCCACCCCGGGAAAACTCGCCAAATGTCACAGCGCCTATTCGGGCGTGCGGATGTGGCGTACCAGCGACAGGGTGCGCGCGTCCGGCGCGGGCGTCAGCAGGCTGGCCGCCACCAGCGCCGCGAAGCCGGCCGGCACGCCGAACACGCCGGCCGAATTGGCGGCGATGCCGAACCACTGCCCGCTGATGCTGCCGCCCAGCACAGGATTGGCATGCAGCATGTAGTACAGGCAGGTGAAGAAACCGGCCAGCATGCCCGCCATGGCGCCCTGGCGGTTGGCGCGCCGCCAGAACACGCCGGCCACCAGGGCCGGGAACAGCGTCGACGCCGCCAGCGAGAAGGCGGCCCCCACCAGCGACAGGATGTCGCCCGGCTTGGTCGAGGCGGCGTAGGCCGCAATGAAGGCCACCGCCAGCAACAGCAGCTTGGAAATGGTGACCCTCTTCTGCGTCGACGCCTGCGGGTCGACGATCTTGTAATAGACGTCGTGCGACAGGGCGTTGGAAATGGCCAGCAGCAGCCCGTCGGCGGTCGAAAGCGCCGCCGCCAGGCCGCCCGCCGCCACCAGGCCGGACACCACGTACGGCAGTCCCGCGATTTCCGGCGTGGCCAGCACCAGCACGTCGCCGTCGATCAGGATTTCGGCCAGCTGCACGATGCCGTCGGCATTGATGTCGCTGATCGACAGCAGCGGGTTGGTCTTGTCCACATTGGCCCAGTAGGACACCCAGGTCGGCAGGTGGGCGTAGTCGCTGCCCACCAGGGAGCTGTAGATGTCGTATTTGACCAGCACCGCCAGCGCGGGAATGGTCAGGTACACCAGCAGGATGAAGAACAGGGTCCAGAACACCGACACCCGGGTTTCCTGCACCGAGGGCGTGGTGTAGGAGCGCATCAGGATGTGCGGCAGGGCGGCCGTGCCCACCATCAGGCAGAACACCAGGGCCAGGAAGTTGTTGCGCTTCTGGTCCGACTGTTCGCGGCTGGCGCCGGGGAAGGGTTCGGCGTGCTTCACCAGCCCGCGGCCGCGCGCCAGGTTGTAGTCGCGCTGCGCCGTCCACACGGCAGCCGCGTCTTCCACGGTCTTGGGATAATCGGCCAGGGCGCGCTCGGCGGCGCGGATTTCCAGCAGCGAGCCGTTGCGCTGCTTGACCATGTCCAGGTTGTGCTGCGCCTCCACTCGGCCCGAATCCCAGGAGGCGGGCAGGCCGTGCAGGCGCACCCCGAAGTCTTCCGCCCGCTGCAGGAAGATTTCGCGCACCTCGCTTTCCTTGTCGTCCTGCGCCAGCTGCGTCTCGCGCGCGCTGAGCTGGGGCAGCAGCTTGCCGTAGGCGATCTGCGGCACCGGATTGCCGCCGTGCTTGACCGCCAGCCACATGGCCGGCATCAGGAAGGCCACCAGGATGATGATGT
>CBHWEO010000078.1:0-19138 GCA_966112955.1 uncultured Duganella sp.
GCTTCTTCTATCCGGTGGTGCCGATGGGGCAGGCGCGCGTGCGCGTGCAGCTGTCCGCCGCCCATACCCGCGAACAGCTCGACAAAGTGCTGGCCGCATTCGAACAAGCCGGCAAAGAGCTGGGCATCATCAAGAACTGAACAGGAAGAAGAACCATGGAACGTATCCTCGTCATCGGCGCCAATGGCCAGATCGGCAGTGAACTGGTGGAGGCCTTGGCCACGCAGCACGGCGCGCAGAATGTCATCGCCACCGACATCAGCCCGGTCAACAAGTTCAACGCGGCCCGCTACCAGGTTCTGAACGTGATGGACAAGCCGGCACTGGAACAACTGGTGGCGGCGGAAGGCATCACCCAGGTCTACCAGCTGGCGGCGATGCTGTCCGCCACCGGCGAAGCGGCGCCGCTCAAGGCCTGGGACCTGAACATGGACGGCCTGCTGAACATCCTGGAAGTGGCGCGCGAGCGCGGCGAGCAGGGCAAGCCGCTGCGCATCTTCTGGCCGTCGTCCATCGCCGCGTTCGGCCCGAACACCCCGGCCGAGCATACGCCGCAATACACCGTGATGGATCCAACCACGATCTACGGCATTTCCAAGCTGGCCGGCGAACGCCTGTGCGAATACTACTTCCTGAAGTACGGCGTGGACGTGCGGTCGATCCGCTACCCGGGTATCATCAGCTTCAAGTCGCCACCCGGCGGCGGCACCACCGACTATGCCATCGCGATTTTCCACGCCGCGCTGCGCGGTGAACGCTACGATTGCTTCCTCGGCCCGAAGACCACGCTGCCGATGATCTACATGCCCGACGCGATTCGCGCAACCATTGAATTGATGGACGCGCCGGCTTCACAAATCAAGATTCGTTCGTCGTACAATGTCGCCGGCGTTTCCTTCAACCCGGAAGAACTGGCGGCAGCGATTACCCGTGCCGTGCCCGACTTCAAGATCGCCTACACGCCGGACAGCCGCCAGGCCATCGCCGACACATGGCCGCGCAGCCTGGACGATTCCAAGGCGACCGAGGACTGGGGCTGGAAAGCCCGCATCGGTGTGGACGAGATGGTGAAGGACATGCTGGAGAATATTGACGTGAGCCTCAGCGAGGCCGCATAACTACAAAGAGAGAGACCAGCAGCAATGGACATGAGTGTTTTCGACCTATTCAAGATTGGCATTGGCCCGTCGAGTTCCCATACGGTGGGCCCCATGGTGGCGGCACGCCGCTTCCTGGTCGAAAACAGTCCGCTGGACGATGTCACGTCGGTCACGGCGGAGCTGTATGGCTCGCTGGCACTGACCGGCATCGGCCACGGCACCGACAAGGCCGTGCTGCTTGGCCTGATGGGCGAAACGCCGCAGCACGTCGATCCCGACGCTGTTGACGACATGCTGGCCGCCGCCGAGGTGGACGGCGAACTGAATCTGCTGGGCCGGAAGACGGTGCCCTTCACGCGCAAGGAACACCTGGTGTTCCATATGGCCGAGAACCTGCCGGAACACCCGAACGGCATGCGCTTCACCCTGAAGCGCGCCGATGGCAGCACGGTGTCCAAGGTGTACTACTCGATTGGCGGCGGTTTCATTCGCGCCGAAGGCGAAGTGCCGGGAACGGACGACAAGCCTGCGGTGCGCCTGCCTTACCCCTTCAACACCATGGCGGAGCTGCTGGGGCATGGCGTCAGCAGCGGCAAGACGATTCCGCAAATGCTGCGCGCCAATGAGCTGAAGCGCATCCCGGAAGCGGAGCTGGACGCGGGCATGGACCGCATCTGGCACGTCATGCGCGACTGCATCCAGCACGGCCTGGAAACCCGCGGCCAACTGCCGGGCGGCTTGAACGTGAAGCGCCGCGCGGCGGACCTGTGGCGCCAGGCGCAGGCCGGCGACCGCGCCAACCAGCTGCCGCACGACGCGCTGAATGGCGTCAGTTTGTACGCGATGGCAGTCAACGAAGAGAACGCGGCAGGTGGACGTGTTGTAACGGCGCCTACAAATGGTGCGGCAGGCATCATTCCCGCTGTGCTGAAATACTATGCGGAAGACTGTAAACCGGTCGACCCGGCAGCCGGCGTGCGCGCGTTCCTGCTGACCGCCGCGGCGATCGGCATGCTGTGCAAGCGCAATGCCTCGATTTCCGGCGCCGAAGTCGGCTGCCAGGGCGAGGTGGGCGTGGCCTGCGCGATGGCGGCGGCCGGCCTGGTGGCCGCGCTGGGCGGCAGCAATGCGCAGATCGAGAACGCGGCGGAAATCGGCATCGAGCACCACCTGGGCATGACCTGTGACCCGATTGGAGGCCTGGTGCAGATTCCTTGCATCGAACGCAATGGCATGGGCGCCGTGAAAGCGATTACCGCCGCATCGCTGGCCATGAAGGGCGACGGGACGCACTTCGTCAGCCTGGATAATGTCATCGAGACCATGCGCCAGACCGGCGCCGACATGCAGGCGAAATACAAGGAAACCTCGCTGGGCGGCCTGGCCATCCACGTTGTCTCCGTCAACCACGCGGCCTGCTGAAAACGGAGTTCCGGAGCTGTTTTTGCGGCTCCGGCCCCAAGAAAATTCGGTTGGCACTATAATAAATGCCTGTTTTCACCTGCCTACCGGACTTTCTACTCTATGCAATACGTGTCTACCCGTGCCGACGCGTCGGCTGCATCGCACTCCCACCAGCAATTTTCCGACATCCTCCTGGGTGGCCTGGCCCCGGACGGCGGCCTGTACCTGCCGGTTGAATACCCCCAAGTCAGCGGCGAAGAGCTGAACAAGTGGCGCCACTTGTCGTACGCCGACCTGGCAGTAGAAGTCTTGAAGAAGTTTGCAGGCGATATCCCGGAAGCGGACCTGCGCGCGCTGGCGCACAAGACCTATACCGCCGATGTGTACCGTAACGTGCGTGAAGGCGAAAACGCAGCCGACATCACGCCGCTGCGTGTGCTGGAAGACACTGACGGCAAGAAGCTGGTGCTGCAATCGCTGTCCAATGGTCCGACCCTGGCGTTCAAGGACATGGCGATGCAGCTGCTTGGCAACCTGTTCGAGTACGCATTGGCCAAGCAGGATGCCCAGCTGAATATCTTTGGCGCCACCTCCGGCGACACGGGCAGCGCGGCCGAATACGCGATGCGCGGCAAGAAGGGCATCAAGGTTTTCATGCTGTCACCGCACAAGAAGATGAGCGCTTTCCAGACCGCGCAGATGTTCAGCCTGCAGGATCCGAACATCTTCAACATCGCCGTGGAAGGTGTGTTCGACGATTGCCAGGACATGGTCAAGGCCGTGTCCAACGACCTGGAATTCAAGGCCCGCCACAAGATCGGCACCGTGAACTCGATCAACTGGGCACGTGTGGTGGCGCAGGTGGTGTATTACTTCCGCGGCTACCTGGCGGCGACGAAGAGCAACGACCAGAAGGTGTCGTTCACTGTCCCATCGGGTAATTTCGGTAATATCTGCGCCGGCCATATCGCCCGCCAAATGGGGCTGCCGATCGACAAGCTGGTGGTGGCTACCAATGAAAACGATGTGCTGGACGAATTCTTCCGCACCGGCGTGTACCGCGTACGCAAGTCGGCGGAGACTTACCATACCTCCAGCCCGTCGATGGACATTTCGAAAGCGTCGAACTTCGAGCGCTTCGTGTTCGACTTGGTGAAGGGCGACGGCAAGCGCGTGCGCGAGCTGTTCCGCAAGGTGGAAACCGATGGCGGCTTCGACCTGTCCGGCGCGCCGGGCAGCGACGGCGACGAATTCAAGCTGGTGGCGGACTACGGCTTCAAGTCCGGCAAGTCGACCCACGAAGACCGCCTGCAGACCATCCGCGACGTGGCCGACGATTACGGCATCGTGATCGACACCCACACCGCGGACGGCATCAAGGTCGCCAAGGAAAACCTGGAAGCCGGCGTTCCCATGATCGTGCTGGAAACCGCGCTGGCCGCCAAATTCAACGAAACCATCCTGGAAGCACTGGGCCAGGATGCCGAGCGTCCCGCCGGCTTCGAGAACATCGAGGCGCTGCCGCAGCGTTTCGAAGTCATGCCGGCCGACGTGAACAGGATGAAGGCATACATCGCCGCCAATACGGGACTGTAAAACATGGCCATGCTCGCCGTTCGCGAAGCCCTTGATTTCCTGCTCTCCGCCGCCCGCCCGGTAGCGGAGGTGGAACAGGTCCCAACCCTGGAAGCCAATGGCCGCGTGCTGGCGCGCGCCGTGGTATCGGAAATGAACGTTCCGGGCCACGACAACACCCAGATGGATGGCTACGCCGTGCGCGCCGCCGATTGCGCCAGCGGCAACGCGACCCTGACGGTAAGCCAGCGCATTCCGGCCGGCCATGTCGGCCAGCCCCTGCTGCCCGGCTGCGCCGCGCGCATTTTCACCGGCGCCCTGATTCCGGAAGGCGCGGACGCGGTCGTAATGCAGGAACAGTGCGAAGCGAAAGAGGGCCTGGTGACGGTCCGCCACACGCCGAAACCGGGCGAGTGGATACGCCGCACGGGCGAGGACATCAGCGTCGGCAGCGTGATCCTGGCGGCGGGCACGCGCCTGCGCAGCCAGGAACTGGGCCTGGCCGCGTCGATCGGCATGGCGCAGCTGGCCGTGCGCCGCAAGCTGCGCGTGGCGGTGTTCTTCACCGGCGACGAGCTGGCCATGCCGGGTGAGCCGCTGGCGCCGGGCGCGATCTACAATTCCAACCGCTTCACGCTGCGTGCGCTGCTGGAAAACCTGGGCTGCGAAGTGCGCGATTTCGGCATCGTGCCCGATTCGCTGGAGGCCACGCGCAACGTGCTGCGCCAGGCTGCCGATGGCAACGACCTGATCATCACTTCCGGCGGCGTGTCGGTCGGCGAGGAAGACCATATCAAGCCTGCCGTCGAGGCGGAAGGCAAACTGAATATGTGGCAGATCGCCGTCAAGCCTGGCAAGCCGCTGGCCTTCGGTGAAGTAGGGCGGGCATTCTTCATCGGCCTGCCGGGCAACCCGGTATCGAGTTTCGTCACCTTCCTGCTGTTCGTGCGGCCATTCCTGCTGCGCCTGCAGGGCGCGGATGTGCCGCCGCAGCCGCGCGGCATGATGCTGCGGGCCGACTTCAATTGGCCCAAGCCGGACCGCCGCAACGAATTCCTGCGCGCCAGGCTGAATGCGCAGGGCGGGCTGGACCTGTTCCCGAACCAGGGATCGGCTGTGTTGACTTCCACGGTGTGGGCCGACGGCCTGGTCGACAACCCGCCGGGCAACCCGATCGCCGCGGGCGATGTGGTGCGCTTCATTCCTTTCAGTGAATTGATGTATTGATATGCTGATCAACCTTAAATATTTTGCCAGTGTGCGCGAGGCGCTCGGCGGCGGCGAACAGGTGCTGCTGCCGGCCGGCGTCGAGACCGTGGGCCAGGTGCGGACCTGGCTGCAGTCGCGCGGTGAGCCTTGGGCGACCGCCCTGGCGGAAGGGCGCGCCTTGCGCATGGCCTGCAACCAGCGCATGTGCGATGCCGCAGCGCCGGTTGCGGCAGGCGACGAAGTTGCCTTTTTCCCACCTGTGACAGGCGGATAACAGCCGTTGCGGTGCGCACGCAACAGACGAGCATGTACTGTTGACCAAACGCATCATCCCGTTATACTTGACCGTGTGCGGCCCAAAACCTGCGCCGCGCTCATCCCCCGTCAATTCCCGTCGCCTCTTCCCTGCGGCTTGATCCCTTCCCAGCAAGGAGAGTCGCAATGGGTTTCGTGTTCGCTGCCCTTGGCCTGAATGGCACCGTCCGTGGCGTAGTCCCGGTCAGGCCATATACGCGCCATTCCAAACTCCACATTGCCGGTTCCACCACGATGGCGCCGCTGCTGAAGGAGATCGCCGCCAAGTACCACCTGCTGCACCCCGAAGTGGAAATCGAGGTGGAGCTGGGCGGTTCCGCGCGTGGGCTGGAGGACGTGCGGGCGGGACGTGCGCATATTGCGATGCTGTCGCGGGCGCTGGCGCCGTCCGAACGGGACCTTTACGGGATTCCGATCGCGCGCGATGGCGTCGGGGTCGTGGTACATGCAGGCAATCCGGTGCGCGAGCTGGACAGCGAACAATTACAGGCCGTCTTCACGGGCCGGATACGCGATTGGCGGGCGCTGGGCGGCGCTGCCCAGTCGATCCATACGCTGGGCGGGCTGCAGGATGGCGCGTCCAGCGCGCTGTTTGCCCGCTTCCTCAAGCAGCCGCTGGATGCATTGCGCCTGGGGGCCGCGGTGGAGTCCAATATTGAACGCCTGGCGGTCGTCGCGGGCTGCGAGAACGCCATTGCCTATGTATCGGTCGGTGCTGCGGAACGGGCGATTTCGCAAGGGGTTTCGGTGCGCCTGCTGCCGGTTGGCGGCGTCGCGGCAAGCAGTGCAAACATCCGCAACGGCAGCTACCCGATCTGCCGCGCGCTCACCCTGGCAAGCAGGGACGCGCCGGTCGGCGTGGCAAGAAGCTTTTTCGCCTTCTGCCTGTCGGCGCAGGTGAACAGCATCCTGTCCGCTTTCGATTTCGTTCCTTATCTCGACTGACGCCATGAGCCTGCGCTTGAATCAACTCAGCCTGCGGGCGCGGCTCGGCGCCGGTATCGGCACGGTGCTGGCGGCGACGGTCCTGGTCCGCGAAATGCAGCGCGGCGAGCTGCTTGGGGTGGTAATGCCCGCTGTAATCGGGGCGCTCGGGGCCTTGCTGGTGGTGCGGCTCCTGCTGTCGCACGTGCAGCGTTCCCTGGATGCGGGAGTGCGCTTCGCCGCGGCCCTGGCGGCAGGGGACCACGACGCCCGGCTGCCATCCGTCAGCGGCGGGGGCGAGCTGTCGGCTTTGCACGCCGCTCTCAACGCGATGGCGGAAAAGCTGCAGGCTGCCCACGAACATGAGCGGATGCAGCATGCCGAATTGCTGCGCACGAATCGCCGTCTGCGCATGTTCTCGCGCTGCCACGAAGCGCTGGTCCGTGCCGGCGATGCCGAGGAACTGTCGGCGGCGGTGTGCCGTGCCGTGTCGGAAGAAGGAGGGTATCCGCTGGCCTGGACCGGGATCGTTGTCCCCGGCGCCACGCGCGAACCACTGGCCAGCGCGATCCACGGCACCGCCGAAGCGCGCTTCGCGGCGGCCGAGGGCGGCTGGCAGCTCGGATGCGGTTGCGGCGGCGTCGCATTGGAGGCCATGCGGGACGGCAAACCCTGCGTGCGCCATGGCGAGCCGGCGGAATTCGGCCTTGCCAGTGTGCTGGCCCTGCCGCTGCGCAGTGCGGATGAGGGGGACGGGCCGGACGGCGTGCTGTGCGTCTATTCGAACGACCCCGCGGCCTTCGACGCGGCCGAAGTGGCGTCCTTGCAGGAACTGGCCGACGAGCTGGCGTATGGCCTGAACAGCCGGCGTGAAGCGCGCAAGCGCCGCGCGGCGGAGCAAGCCCTGGCCTACCAGGCCCACCACGACCCGGCCACCGGGCTGGCCAACCGCACCCTGTTCAACGACCGCTTGCGGCAAGCGATGCTGGCGGCCGAGCGCAGCGGCCGCCGAGTCGCCGTGCTGGCGCTGACCATGGACCGCTACCGCGGCGTGAAGGCCAGCCTTGGACACGACGCGTGCAACGCAATGCTGATGCATGCGGCATCGGCCATGCAGTCCTGCCTGCGCGAGGGCGATACGGTGGCGCGGCTGCTGGGTAACGAGTTCGCCGTCATCGTGGGCGACATGGCGCAGGATGAAGACGTGCTGCCGGTGGCATCCAAGCTGCTCGCGGCAATCAAGGAGCCAATGCGCTGGCAGGACAATATCGTCACCACCACGGCCAGCATCGGCATTGCCCTGATGAGCAAGGATGGCGGCGATGCCTCGGCCATCCTGCGTTCTGCCAACGCGGCAATGGCCCACGCCATGGGCCTGGGCGGGAACCGGTTCCGCTTCTATGCGCCGGAAATGAATGAGCGTACCTCACGCATGTTCGCCATGGAGGCCGAGTTACGGCGCGCCCTGGTGCATCATGAACTGGTCCTGCATTACCAGCCGCGCGCCGCCATGGGCGATGGCAGGCTGGCCGGGGCGGAGGCGCTGGTGCGCTGGCAGCATCCGACGCGCGGCCTGGTGGCCCCCGGCGAGTTCATTGCGCTGGCTGAAAGCAGTGGCCTGATCGTGCCGCTCGGCGCGTGGGTGATCCGCGAGGTGTGCCGCCAGCAGCGGGCCTGGCGCGAGGCAGGGCTGCCGATGCTGCCGGTGTCGGTCAACCTTTCGCCGCGCCAGTTCCGCGAAGACGGACTGGTCGAGCACATCGAAGTCGCGCTGCAGGAGAACGACGTGCCGCCCGGTTTGCTGGGCCTGGAAATCACCGAGTCCTGCGTGATGGACAATATCGACGATGCGGTGGCCAAGCTCGACGAGTTGCGGGCAATCGGCATCAAGCTCTCGCTGGACGATTTCGGCACGGGCCATTCGTCCCTGGCACGCTTGCGCGAATTGCCTGTCGATTGCCTGAAGATCGACCGGTCCTTCGTGCGCCAGCTGGGCAGCGAGCAGGCCGACGAAGCGATCTGCCGCTCGATCATCGACCTCGGGCATAACCTCAACATGCACATCGTGGCGGAGGGTGTGGAAACGCTGCTGCAGCGCGAATGGCTGCGCGCCCATCACTGCGATGAAATCCAGGGCTACTTCTATGCCCGGCCGATGCCGGCCGAGGCCTTCGCCCAACTCCTGGCAGCCGATCCCCCGAGATCGAATACAATGCTGCCCCTATGGAAAGCAATCAAAGACAAGGGGTAGCCGTCATTGGCGGCGGGCCCGCCGGACTGATGGCGGCCGAAGTGCTGGCCGCCGGCGGCGTGCGGGTGGACGTGTACGACGCCATGCCGTCGGTCGGGCGCAAGTTCCTGCTGGCCGGGCGGGGCGGCATGAACATCACGCATTCCGAGCCGTACGCCGGCTTCGTGGGGCGTTATGGCGCCCGCGCCGGCGACCTGCGCCCCATGCTCGATGCTTTCACGCCGGACGACCTGCGCGCCTGGGTGCACGGGCTGGGGATCGATACCTTCGTCGGCACGTCCGGCCGCGTGTTCCCGACGGAGATGAAGGCGGCGCCCCTGCTGCGCGCCTGGCTGCACCGCTTGCGCGAAAGCGGCGTGCATTTCCACCAGCGCCACCGCTGGCTGGGCTGGATCGGCGACGGTGCGCTGCGCTTCGACACGCCGGACGGCGAGCGCACGGCGCGGCACGGCGCCGTGCTGCTGGCCCTTGGCGGCGCCAGCTGGGCGAGGCTGGGCTCCGACGGCGCCTGGCAAGAAGTGCTGGTGCAGCGCGGCGTCGAGGTGGCACCGCTGGTTCCTGCGAATTGCGGATTCGATGCCAACTGGAGCGCCCACTTCGCCGAAAAATACGCGGGCCAGCCGCTGACCACCGTGGCGATTGGCGGCCGCAAGGGCCAACTGGTGATCACCGCGACCGGCATCGAAGGCAGTTTGGTGTACGCGCTGTCGGCCGGCATCCGCGACCGGATCGCGGCGGAGGGCCGTGCCACCATCGAACTGGACCTGCTGCCCGACTGGCCGCTGTCGCGCGTGCAGCAGGAACTGTCGCATCCGCGCGGCGCCCGTTCCATGTCGAGCTTCCTGCAAAGCCGCCTGCACATCAAGGGCGTCAAGACCGGGCTGCTGCATGAAGTGCTGGACAAGGAAGCCTTTCACGACCCGCTGCGCGTGGCCGCGACGCTGAAGGCGCTGCCGGTGACGCTGCAGGCGCCGCGCCCGATCGACGAAGCGATCAGCAGCGCCGGCGGCGTGCGTTTCGAAGCGCTGCAGGGAACGATGCTGAAAGCGCTGCCCGGCGTGTTCGTGGCGGGCGAGATGCTGGACTGGGAGGCGCCGACGGGCGGCTACCTGCTGACGGCCTGTTTTGCCAGCGGCGTGGCCGCCGGCAAGGACATGCTGCGCTACTTAATGAACCCAGCTCACGCCGCCTGATCCGCTGCGGTTCACATTGCGGTCGGCAGGGTTGCCGAACACGCGGATATTGCCGTTGCCCTTGACCGTCAGGTCGGCCGACTGGCGGGCGAAGACGTTGGTGGTACCGGAACCCTGCAGGGTGACGATCACCTTGTCGGTCGCCAGGTGTTCCGCATCGAGGTCGCCTGAGCCGGTCACTTCGGCGGTCAACTCCTTGCAGCTGCCGCTCGAGGTGATGGCGCCCGAACCGACCATTTCCAGCGCCACCTTCTCGCCATGGCCCGTGTTCAGGTTCAAGTCGCCGCTGCCGTGCACGCCGGCTTCCACGTTCTTGTAGCGGCCACTGAAGGTCAGGTTGCCGGAGCCCTGCAGCTGGACGCTCAGGTGTTCACCGCTGAAGCCACTGACGGTGCTGTCGCCGCTGCCGTTGACGACCAGCTCCTTCAGCGATGGCAGTACCAGCTCGACTTCGATCGGGCGGCGCGGATGCAACAGCAGGCCCTTGGATCCGATACGCAGGGTCGAGCCATCCTGTTCGGTGGCGATATTGCCCAGCAGGCGCTGTTCGCCGCGCACTTTCAGCGACGGCACGTCGCCTTGCTTCAGGCGCAGGTCGATCGGGCCGACCAGTTCAACGGTGGACACCATGGCGCTGACGTCGCGCACTTCGGTACGGGTGGTACGCCCGGCCACGCTGGTCGGGTTGGCAATGCCCTGGGCGCGCAGCATGCTGTAGGTGAGGGCGGTCAGCAGCACGGCCAGCAGGGCCATGCCGACACCAATCTTGAGCAGGGAACGGATATTCATGACATCTCCTTTCAGCGGCCGCGCAGCAGCGAGGCGTTCATCTGGAGATAGCGCTTCAAGCCGATCAGCGAGTAGCGCGTGATGACGATGCTCAGGAGGCTGAGCACGATGCCGAGCAGTACCAGTGCAATGCCAACCACGGTCTGGGTGGCGCGCGACTCATTGTCGAGCTCGGACGTGATGTGCACGCCGCCTTCGGCCATGGCTTCCGCGCCTTCCAGCCATTTTTCCGACTTGCTGCCCGCTTCATCCCATTCCTTGCGCAGGCCCGGCGAAGGCTCCTGGAACACGTCGACGCCCTGGTCGCTGATGGAAATTTTGGTCTGCATGCGGGTGTCGACCTGTTCGCCCTCATCGTTGTAACCGATGATGTGGTGCAGCGGGCCGTTGAGCACCAATTCATTGGCCCCTGCCAGGCCGCTTGCCGTAACCGCAATGCCGCTGACGTAGAGGGCGAAGGCGCTGGCGTACACCGACAGCAGCAGGGCCGAGAACACGGCGGCCGGCACCACCATGAACAGGTTGAAGATGCCCAGGCCGATGAAGGAGAACACCATGCGGAACAGGTTGGCGGGGTGGCGGCTCTGTTCGAAGGCGCTGCGGTGGGTGTTGGCGCGCAGGGTCATCGCGATCTTGCGCGGCTCGTCCAGCTCGGCGGCGATTTCCTCTTCGGTTTTGCCGGCGGCCAGGCCGTCGATGAAATTCTGCTCATAGTAGGCCATGGTGCGGGCGGCCACGTCGGGTGGCAAGCCGGCCAGGGCCTTCTTTAGTGCTTCGAGGTACTCAGTCTTGCTCATTGGTAATTCCAGGCTTCGGTTGCTCCATGCTTGCACTGTATCGCTGGCTTTGCCGCGGCTCTACCTGTTTACGACAGACTGCAGAAACGCGGGGGCAGGGCACCAAAACGGGGGACAGGCGGGACATGCCGTTCAGGCTCCTGCCAGGGCGTGCGCGGCCTGGATGCCGCTGCGCACGGCCATCTCGAGCGTGGCGGGGTATTCGCCTGCCGTGTAATCGCCGGCCAGGACCAGTCCCGGCAGCGGCGTTTCATTGGTCGGGCGCTGCAAGGCCGGGGTGCAGGCGTAGGTGGCGCGCTTTTCGGTGATGACCTTGTGCCAAGCCGGTTTGGCCAGCTCGGGGCGCGACAGGTCGGCGGCCAACTGGGTGGCGATGGATGTTGCCAGCTCGTCCTGGGGCAGGCCGGCGGCGTCGCTGGAGGCGCTGATGACGACGGCGAACAGGCCGTCCTGGCTGGCGTCGAGCTGGCCACGGTCGAAGACGAATTGGGCCCAGCGTTGGCTTGCCGGATCGTCAATCAGGGCGTAGAACGGGATGTCGAGGCGGGTGCCGTGGGGGTATTGCAGGTAGCAGGTGGCGATGGGTTCGGGCTCGAAGGCCGAGAGCTGGGCGGCCAGTGCGGTTGTCCCGTCGATCCCCGCCAGCAGCGGTGCGCTCGCGGCCGGCGAGCCTGCCAGGACGATGCCATCGAATTCGGCTTTCCAGTCGGCGCCCAGGGCTGCACCGCTCGCGTCGAGCGTCCAGCCGGAGCCGGCTTGGTCGGCGCCGCCAGTGCCGTGGCCGGGCGGCGTGATGGCGGTGACTTTGGCGCCAAGGTGGACGGTGTGTCCGCGCGCCTGAAGCCAGGCTGCCGCGGCGTCGGGGAACAGCGCGGAGAGGTCGGCGCGCGGCAGCAGCATATCGGAGGCGGCGCGGCGAGCGCCCAGGCTGTCGCGCAGGACCGCGAGGAAAACGTTCGCGGAAGCCCGCTCCGGCGGCGTGTTGAGCGCGGCCAGGCACAAGGGGCGCCACATCAGCGCCACAATGCGCGGCGTCTGGTCGAATCGCTCCAGCAATTCGGCCACGCTGCAATCGTGGTTCAATTGCCAGTCCATCCAGCGCGCGGTCGTGGAGAAACGCGCCAGTGCCATCTTGTCTTCCCGCGCCAGGCCGCGCGCCCGCAATAGCGCGAGGGCAACGTGCAGCGGCGCCGGCAAGCGGGGCGCAAGAAAATCCATGCCGCCACTTCGGGGCGGATACCGCATTTGCAGGGGCAGCGTGAGGACAGCTTTGGCCAGATCGACGCCCACTTCGTTCAGCATGTGCAGGGTCTCCGAATACGCCCCCAGCATGATGTGTTGCCCATTATCGAGCGAGCGGCCGTCGAGCATGACGCGCCGCGCCCGTCCGCCCAGCGTGCGCGCCGCTTCGAAAACGGTCACGCGATGCCCGGCGCGCACCAGTTCGACCGCAGCGGAAAGACCCGCCCAGCCGCCGCCGACGACGGCAAAGTGCTTAGCCACGGACCCAGGTCTTCCACGCCAGCCACAATTTGCGGATCGGCGTCAGCGAGATGCGCTGCTTGAGGACGTGATAGCCATCCTCTTCGATTTCATTGAGCAGGGTGCGGTAGATGGCCGCCATGATCAGGCCGGGACGCTGGGCGCGCCGGTCTTCCTTCGGCAGCAGCGCAAAGGCTTCGTCGTAGGCTTTCTGCGCGCGCGCCACCTGGAACTGCATCAGCTTCGCGAAGTTTTCCGTTTCGCGGGCATTCAGCAAATCCGCGGCGGTGACGTTGAACTGCTGCAGCTCATTGATCGGCAGGTAGATACGTCCCTTGCGGGCATCTTCGCCCACGTCGCGGATGATGTTGGTCAGCTGGAAGGCATGTCCCAGCTTTTCCGCGTATTGCAACGTTTCCGGACGCGTCACGCCGAAGATCGACGCCGACAGGATGCCTACCACGCTCGCCACGTGCCAGCAGTACTTCGACAATCCCGCGTAATCGAGGTAACGGGTCTGGTTCAAGTCCATTTCCATGCCATCGATGATCGCCTGCATATGTTCCTGCTTCAGGTCATAGGCCGCCAGGTGCGGCTGCAAGGCCTGGGTCACGGGATGGGTCTGCTTGCCCTCGTACATTTGGGCGATTTCGTTGCGCCACCAGGCCAGCTTGATGCGGGCCAGCGATTCATCGCTGCACTCGTCCACGGTGTCGTCGACTTCGCGGCAGAAGGCGTACAGCGCCGTGATGGCGCGGCGGCGTTCCGGTGGCAGGAACAGGAAGCTGTAGTAGAAACTGGAACCGCTGGCGGCGGCCTTCTGCTGGCAGTATTCGTCGGGGGACATGTTGTTATGGCTTGGGTAATGCTGTCAAAGGCGCTATTTTATAGGGAAGAAGGCTTCATCCGAAGCGCACGCCAGAAAACCTTGAACCAATCGCGCTTTTCCAGCTTCGGCCGACGCAGGAAAACGTCGTAATCCACCTCTTCGATGGCCTCGAGGATACGCAGGCCGCCTTGCACCACCATGCGCAGTTCCAGCCCGATGCGGCCCTTCATGCGGCACGCCAGCGGCGCCCCCTGCAGCATCAGCGCGCGCGCCCGGTCGACCTGGAACTTCATCATGGCGCGCCATTTGGCCTTGTTATCGGGCCGCGCCAGGTGGGCCGGCGACAGCGCATAGCGCGCCAGGTCTTCCATGGGGAGGTAGATGCGCTCCTTGTGCTCGTCGATCGCCACATCCTGCAGGAAATTGATGATCTGCAGGGCGGAGCAGATGGCATCCGAGTCGCGGATATTGTCTTCGTCGGCGGCGCCGTACAGGTGCAGCATCAGCAGGCCGACTGGATTGGCGGAACGCGCGCAGTAATCCAGCAGGCTGTTGTACGTGGCGTAACGGCTCACCACCACATCCTGCTTGAAGGCGGACAGCAGGTCGTAGAAAGGCCGCAGCGGCAACTGGTGGCGCTCGATTGCCTCGGCGAGGCGGGCGAACATGGGATCGTGGCCGCCTTCGCCGCGCTCGATGCGGCCGAGGGCATCCTCGTAGGCGCCAAGTGCGGCCAGGCGCTGCTCCGGCGTGGCATCGCCTTCGTCGGCAAGATCGTCGGCGCTGCGGGCAAAGGCGTAAATCGCTTCCACTGCCGGGCGCAGGCGGCGCGGCAGCAAAATGGATGCGACAGGGAAATTCTCGTAGTGGTCAACGGACATAGAGGAGCTGTTCTAAATTTAATGACGCGAAAGTCATTTGCAAGTTCGGTTGACCCGGCTATAATTTTTTCTTACTAAACGGAAAGTCAGTTAGTTTCAAACTAGAAATAATAATGGCAAAGAGACACCCCCGGCAATTGCCAGGGGCACTAAAAAGGAATTCCAACGTGTTCGTAGCAAAAAAACTACCCCTGGTAGCGGCCTGTGCCCTGTTGCTTGCCGCCTGCTCGAAAGAAGCCCCCAAGACCGAAGACATCCGCCCGGTGCGCGCCATGGTGCTGCAAAGCTCGGACATCGACGTGAATGCCGAATTTTCCGGTGAAGTCCGGGCGCGGGTCGAATCGCGCCTCGGCTTCCGCGTCGGCGGCAAGATCGTGTCACGCAAAGTGGACGTCGGCAATGCAGTCAAGCGCGGCCAGGTGCTGATGGAGCTCGACCCTCAGGATCTTAAGCTGTCGCAGGCCCAGGCGATGGCTGCCCTGCGCGCGGCGGAAACCACGCGCGACCTGGCCAGCGCCGAATTGAAACGCTACCAGGAACTGCGCGAGAAGAACTTCGTGAGCCAGGCCGTCCTGGACGCCAAACTGTCGGCTTACAAATCCGCGCAGGCGCAGGTGGATTCGGCACAGGCGGCGTACCGCGGCATGTCCAACCAGGCCGGCTATGCCAGCCTGCAATCGGACATCGATGGCGTGGTGACCGCGGTGGATGCCGAAGTAGGGCAGGTGGTGGCGCCCGGCACGCCGGTAGTGCGTGTCGCCAAGACCGATGAGAAGGAAATCGTGTTCGGCGTGCCGGAAGATAAGGTCGACACGCTGCGTGCCATCCCGGATGTGCACGTGCGCCTGTGGGCCAGTCCCGACAAGACGGTGCCGGGCAAGATCCGCGAGATCTCCCCGGTGGCCGACCCGTTCACCCGTACTTACGCTTTCCGTGTATCGATCCCTGCCAGCCTGTCCGAGGCCAAGCTGGGCATGACGGCGCTGGTGGCCTTTGCCTCGCGCACGCCGCAGCCGCAGATCAAAGTGCCGCTCACCGCGCTGTTCCATGAAAAATCCGCCACCTCGGTGTGGGTGGTCGAGAATGGCGTGGTGCGCCTGGTACCGGTGACCGTGACCGGCGTGTCGGGCAATGACCTGGTGCTGGGCAGCGGCGTCAAGCCGGGCCAGACCGTGGTCACGGCCGGCGTCAACCTGCTCAAGCCAGGCCAGAAGGTGACCATCCTCGGAGCCGCCAAATGAAGGGCTTCAACCTGTCGCGCTGGGCCCTGGAGCACATTCCCCTTACCCGCTACCTGATCGCCGTGCTGCTGCTGGGCGGCATGCTGGCCTATAAGAACCTTGGGCAGGACGAAGACCCGCCGTTCACCTTCCGCGCGATGGTGGTGCAAGCCTTCTGGCCGGGCGCCACGGCGCTGCAGATGGCGGAGCAAGTCACCGACAAGCTGGAAAAGAAACTCCAGGAGACGCCCTACGTCCACGAGATCACCAGCTATTCCAAGCCGGGCCAGACCCTGATCATCGTCAACCTGCGGGAATCGGCGCCGCCGAAGGAAGTGGCGCAAGCCTGGTACCAGGTGCGCAAGAAGATCGGCGACATCCGCTCCACGCTGCCGGCCGGCGTGCAGGGGCCGGTGTTCAATGATGAATTCGGCGACACCTACGGTTCGATCTTCGCACTGTCCGGCGATGGCTTCAGCTACGCCGAACTGAAAGACTATGCGGACCTGGTGCGCCAGCAGCTGCTCGGCGTGAAGAAAGTGTCGAAGGTCGAACTGTTCGGCGTGCAGGACGAGAAGATCAATATCGAGTTCTCGCACAAGAAGTTCGCCCAGTTGGGCCTGACGGTCGAGCAGATCGCCAACCAGATCGCTACCCAGAACGTGGTCGAAGCCACCGGCGTCGTGGTGACGCCGACCGACAACCTGCAGGTACGCGTTTCCGGCGCACTGCGCACGGTCAAGGACCTGGAAGAACTGGAGCTGCGCGCCAATAACACCACTTTCCGCCTGGGCGATTTCGCGACCATCAAGCGCGAATACCAGGATCCGCCGCGCGACAAGATGCGCTTCAACGGCAAGGAAGTGATCGGCCTGGGCGTGTCGATGGAGAAGGGCGGCAACATCATCCAGATGGGCAAGGACCTGGAAAAGACTGTCGAGGCGATGAAGACCAAGCTGCCGGTCGGCATCGAGCTGGAACGCGTATCAAACCAGCCGGCTGCCGTGACGGCATCCGTGGGCGAGTTCCTGCACACGCTGGTGGAAGCGGTGCTGATCGTGCTGGCTGTGAGCTTCGTTTCGCTGGGCCTGCACACCAAGCCGAAGCTGCGCCTCGACGCGCGCCCAGGCATGGTGGTGGCGCTGACCATCCCGCTGGTGCTGGCCGTGACCTTCCTGTTCATGCGCATTTTTGACATCGACCTGCACAAGATTTCGCTGGGTGCACTGATCATCGCGCTTGGCCTGCTGGTCGATGACGCCATCATCGCCGTCGAAATGATGGTGCGGAAGATGGAGGAGGGCTATTCACGGCTGGAGGCGGCGACATTCGCGTACACCTCCACCGCGCTGCCCATGCTGACCGGGACCCTGATCACGGTGGCCGGCTTCCTGCCGATCGGCCTGGCCGCGTCGGCGGCTGGCGAATATACCTTCTCGCTGTTCTCGGTGAATGCGATCGCGCTGGTGACGTCGTGGATCGTGGCCGTGGTGTTCACGCCCTACATCGGCTTCATCCTGCTGAAGGTCAAGCCGCATGCGGAAGGCGGCGGCCACCATGAACTGTTCGATACGCCCGGCTACCGCAAGTTTCGCGCCGTCGTGAACTGGTGCGTGGAATACCGCAAGACCACGATCGTGCTGACGCTGGTGGTGTTCTTCCTGGGTGTGTACGGCTTCAAGTTCATTGAAAAGCAGTTCTTCCCGGACTCCAGCCGCCCCGAACTGATGGTGGAAATGTGGTCGCCCGAAGGCACGGCGTTCGCCCAGACGGAGCGCCAGGCGAAGAAGTTCGAAGACTTCATCCGCAAGGAGCCCGGCGTGGCCAGTGTGACCACCTATGTCGGCACCGGCAGCCCGCGCTTCTACCTGCCGCTGAACCAGATCTTCCCGCAGACGAACGTGTCGCAGACCGTGGTGCTGGCCAAGGACCTGAAGTCGCGCGAGGAATTGCGCAAGAAGATCAGCGATGTGTTCAAGCACGACTTCCCGGAAGTGCGCGGACGCGTGCAGCTGCTGCCGAACGGGCCGCCGGTGCCGTATCCGGTGCAGTTCCGCGTCACCGGCACCGAGGTGGAAGGGGTGCGCGCCATCGCCGACCAGGTCAAGGACATCATGCGCGCCAATCCGAACACGGTCGGCGTGAACGACAACTGGAACGAGTCGATCAAGGTGCTGCGCCTTGACCTGGACCAGGACAAGATGCGCGCCCTGGGCGTGACGTCGCAAACCGTGATGCGGGCGGCGAACACCATCCTGTCCGGCACCCCGATCGGCCAGTTCCGCGAAGGGATCCGCCTGATCGATATCCAGGTACGCCAGCCGCTTGACGAACGCCGCACCATCGCCGTGCTGAATGACACGTATATCCCGACCAATAGCGGGCGTTCGGTGCCGATCTCGCAACTGGCACGCGTGCACTTCGTCTGGGAGCCGGGCGTGGTATGGCGCGAAGGCCGCGAGTGGGCGATCACCGTGCAATCGGACGTGGTGGAGGGCGTGCAGGGGCCGACGGTTTCGGGCCAGATCGATCCCAAGCTGGCTGCGCTGCGCGCAAAGCTGCCGGCCGGGTATGAGATCAAGGTGAAGGGCGCGGCTTCGGACAGCAGCGCGGCGGAGGAATCGATCGCCGCCAACCTGCCGCTGGCGGTATTCATCATCTTCACCTTGCTGATGCTGCAGCTGCACAGCTTCTCGCGGGCGATGCTGGTGTTCCTCACCGGCCCGCTGGGCGTTGCCGGGGCCGCGATGGCGCTGCTGGTCATGGGACGGCCGCTGGGCTTCGTGGCGAACCTGGGGATTATTGCGCTGTTCGGTATGATTATCCGCAACTCGGTGATCCTGGTGGACCAGATCGAACAGGATATCAAGCAGGGCGTGCCGGCCTGGGATGCCATTGTAGAATCGGCGGTGCGGCGCTGCCGGCCGATCATCCTGACCGCGGCAGCAGCGGCGCTGGCCATGATTCCCCTGTCGCGCTCCGTGTTCTGGGGGCCGATGGCGGTCGCAATCATGGGCGGACTGATCCTGGCGACGGCGCTGACGCTGCTGTTCCTGCCGGCGCTCTATGCGGCCTGGTTCCGCGTGCCAAAACCGGAAAACCGGTAGGGCAGTGGGGGGCCCCCGGCGGGGGGGCGGTGGGTGTGGCGGGGTTGGGCGAAGTTTGGGAG
>CBHWEO010000079.1:0-19132 GCA_966112955.1 uncultured Duganella sp.
TGACACGGCCTCGGCAATGGCAACCGCCGAGCTCGTGTCAACCAAAGAGCCTGACCCCAAGGTTGACACGAGCGCGGCTGCAGCTGGAGGGGCGTGATGGCCTTGCTGGAGGCGGTGCGAGGGGCGTTTGGCTTGCTGGTCGGCGGCGATCCGGTGCTGTGGCGGATTGTCTGGATTTCGGTCAGCACCAGCGTGCTGGGGCTGCTGATTGCGACGCCGTTTGCGGTCATCGGCGGCTATGCCATGGCGATGACCCAGTTCCGCGGCCGCCGCGTCGTAATCTGGCTGGTGCAGGCGGCCTTGTCGCTGCCGACTGTCCTGATCGGGCTCCTGCTGTACATGATGCTGTCGCGCCATGGCCCGATGGGCGGCCTGCAGTGGCTGTTCTCGCAGCCGGGCATCGTGGCGGGACAGGTGCTCATCGCGCTGCCGGTCCTGCTGGCATTCACGCTGGCTGCCGTGCAGGCGGCCGATCCACGTTTCGCGGAAACCGCCATCGCCCATGGCGCTTCCCCTTGGCGGGTCATGATAACGCTGCTCTACGAAGTCCGCTTCGGCGTGATGGCGGCCATTATCAGCGGCTTCGGGCGCGTCATTTCGGAAGTCGGCTGCGCCATGATGGTGGGTGGGAATATCGCCGGCGAGACGCGCACGATCACCACAGCCATCGCGCTGGAAACCAGCAAGGGCGAGTTCGCGCAAGGCATCGCCCTCGGCGTGGTGCTGGTCACCATCGCGCTGGCGATGAACGGGGCCATGATGGTGCTGCAGGGCGATGCCCATGCCGCCCGGGGCAGGGGATGAGCCGCATGCTGTCGATTGCCCGCCTGACCAAGCATTATGGCGACAAGCTGCTGTTCGACCTGCGCGACTTCCAGCTGGAGACGGCGCACGCGTACGTGCTGACCGGGATGAACGGCGCCGGCAAGAGTACCCTGCTGCGCATCCTGGCCGGCCTGGCGCCCGCCGATGCGGAGGGTGTCCATTTCGCGGGCGAGGCGGTGAAACTGGCGCCTTATCCGGCCAGGCTGCGCCGCGATATCGTCTACGTCCACCAGCATCCGGTGATGTTTTCGACCAGCGTGGCCGGGAATATCGGCTTCGGCTTGAAGGCGCGCGGCGTGGGGCGCGGCGAAGCGGCAAGGCTGGTGGAAGCGGCCATGCTTTGGGCTGGCGTGCAGCACCTGCGCTCCAGCGATCCGGCCACGCTGTCCGGCGGCGAGAAGCAGCGCATTGCCCTGGCCCGCGCCAAGGTGCTCAATCCACGCCTGCTTTTGCTGGACGAGCCGACCGCGAGCCTGGATGGCGAAGCACGCGAACAGGTACTGGCCTTGATCCCGTCCTTGACCCAGGCCGGCAGTACCGTCGTCATGGCTTGCCACGACCGTGACTTGATCAACCTGCCCGAAGTGCGCAGGCTGAAGCTGCGCGACGGCCACCTTGAGGAGAAGTGAATGATGCGAAGGAAGCTGTTGGTCGTTGCCGCGGCGTTGGTGATGGCCAGCGCCGCACGGGCCCAGCAAATTATCCGCCTGTCCACCACCACCAGCACGGAGAATTCCGGCTTGCTGGCCTTCCTGTTGCCGGCCTTCGAGGCAAAGACCAACAGCAAGGTGCACGTGATCCCGGTCGGCACCGGCAAGGCGCTGGAACTATCCAAAAACGGCGACGTGGACCTCACCCTGGTGCATGCACGCGCTGCGGAAGACAAGTTCGTGGCGGAAGGCTGGGGCATCGGCCGGCGCGACGTGATGTACAACGACTTCATTGTCGTGGGCCCGGCCGCCGATCCCGCCGGCATCAAGGGCGGCAAGGACGTACTGGCGGCCTTCCGCAAGTTGGCGTCGGGACCGGCCAGGTTCATTTCGCGCGGCGACAATTCGGGCACGGACATCATGGAGAAGTCGTACTGGAAGCAGGCTGGCGTCCAGCCCTCCGGTGCGCAGTACCTCTCGGCAGGGCTGGGCATGGGCGAGGTGCTGACCATGGCGTCCGAGATCGGCGCCTACACGCTGACCGACCGCGCCACTTACGGTGCTTACCAGGCCAGGACCGGTCTGGCCCTGATGGTCGACGGCGACCCGCGCATGTTCAACCCCTACGGCATCATTGCGACCAACCCCGCCAGGCATCCAGGGGTGAATATCAAGGGCGCGCAGCAACTGATCGAATGGATCACCTCAGCGGAAGGGCAGGCCAGGATTGCCCAGTTCCGTCCCGGCGGCCAACAGCTGTTCTTCCCCAGCGCGATGACTGGCTTAACCGCGCTGGAGCCACGCAAGTAAGGCATCCGCCACGGCGCCGGGATTTTCTCGCTGCGGGAAATGGCCGATGCCGGCCAGCAGCGCGCGGTGATATGGTCCGCTGAACAGGTGTTCCTTGCGCTCCGAAGTCTGCGGGCTGTTCGCGCCATCTTCGGTCCCGTGCAGGGTAAGCGTCGGCACGGCGATCACGGATTCGCGGCGCAGGCGGTCTTCCTGCACTGCATAAAACGGGTCGGGGAAGGCCAGGCCCCAGCGGTGGCGGTAGGAGTGCACGCTGACGTCGACCCAGTCGGGATTGTCCCAGGCATGCATGGTGTCGTGGAATACGCCTTCGCCGAAATGCCAGGACGGCGACCAGGTGCGCCATAGAAGCTGGGCGAAATCGCGGCGATCCTTGCGCAGGGCTTCGGCCCCGCGGTCGGTCGCCAGGTACCACTGGTACCAGTAGTTGCGCGCCTGGTAAAGGCTGAGGGACTGGTGCGGATCATTGGTGCCCCAGCCGACCGACAGCGCCATGCAGCGCGCCACGCGTTCCGGCGCCAGCAGGGCGGCGTTGTAGGCGGCGCGTGCGCCCCAGTCGTGGCCGACGACATTGAAGCGTTCAATGCCCAGTGCCGTGGCGAAGTCCAGCAAGTCTTGCGCGAGCGCGCTCAGTTGGCCGCTGCGCGGTGTGGCGGGATCGAGGAAGCGGGTTTCGCCGAAGCCGCGCAGGCTGGGTGTGATCAGGCGGAAGCCCTCGTTGGCCAGTACGGGAACCACACCGTCCCAGGTGTGCAGGTCGTCCGGCCAGCCGTGCAGGAGGAAGACCGGCTCCCCTTGCGGGTCGCCGTGCTGGCGGAAGGCAATGCGCAAGCGGTCGGTGTTCACGTATTCCATGATTCCTCCTGGCTGGCGAAGCGTGCCCTCGGGATTATAAGCCTGCGCTATACTGCCACCCATGGAAAACTTGCATATCGTCTGTCCCCATTGCGACGCTGTGAACCGCGTGCCCTCGGTGCGCCTGGAGCAGGAGGCCATCTGCGGCAAGTGCCAGCGGCCCTTATTTACCGGCCATCCGGCGGACTTGTCGACTGAGCGCTTCCTCAAGCATATCGAGCGCAATGATATTCCCGTTCTGGTGGATTTCTGGGCGCCGTGGTGCGGGCCGTGCCGCACAATGGCGCCGTTCTACGAGCAGGCGGCCCAGCACCTGGAGCCGTATTTCCGCGTCGTCAAGGTGAACACCGAGGCCGAACAGCAGCTGGCGGCGCGCTATGCGATCCGCAGCATTCCGACGCTGGCCGTGTTCAAGGGCGGGCGCGAACTGGCGCGCCAGGCCGGCGCCATGGACAGCAAGAGCATCATTGCCTGGGTGCAGCAGCACTTGCGTTGAACCGGCCGGCTTCCGACAATAAGTAAATCATTTCGTTTACTTATTTTCGGGTGCTGCGTATAGTGGAGGGCATGAACAATGTCCTCCTGATCGCCGCGACCTGCCTGCTTGGCCTGCTGTCCACCACGGGCGCTTCGCTGCCTTACCCGATCCTGCCGCCCTTGTTTGCGGCGGAAGCCCCCAAGTCCCTGAACAACGTCCTCGGCTTGCCGCCCAAGCTGCTGTTCGGCGTTGCGCTGACGGTCAATCCGATCGGCCTGGTGATTGGCTCGGCGCTGCTCGGGCCTTTGTCGGACCGCTACGGGCGGCGGCCAATCCTGCTGGCGACCGCGTTGGGCGCCGCTGCCGGCCATGCGCTGACAGCCATGGCCCTTGTCATGCAGTCCTATCCGCTGTTCATCCTGGCCCGCTTCGGCACCGGCCTGCTGGAGGGGAATGGCGCGGTGGCGCGTGCCCTGGTGGCGGAAAAGCTGGAAGGTCCGCAACGCTTGCGTGCACTGTCACTGGTGAACGGTTCACTGCACCTAGGCTGGCTGGTGGGGCCGGTGCTAGCCGGTTTCACACTGGGCTTCGGCATCACGGTGCCGTTCTGGGTGGCGGTGACGGCGCTGTTGCTGGCGGCGGCGCTGGTGGCATTGACCGTGCCGCGTGCAGCCCGCGCGCCCGCCGACGGCGCTTCGTGGTGGCAGGTGGCGCGTTCGCACCACGCCATGAACCTGCTGCGTTTCCCCGAACTGCGCACGCTGTTCATCGTGCAGCTGGCGCTGACCTGCGGGATCACGGGCTTCTACGAATACTACCCGCTCTGGCTGGTCGAGCAGGGCGGTTACGATGCGCGCGGCATTGCGACCGTCAATATGGCGATGTGCGCGATCATGACCCTGGCCGCCATCATCGCAGGGCGGCCGAGCGGCATGGAGCCGCTGCGCCGCGCCAGCTGGCTGGCATTCGGCCTGGCTGCTGCCGTGGCGGGCGTTGCGCTGGGCAACCTGTGGGTGGGCATGGTGGCGATCTGCCTGTTTGGCCTGCCCAATGCCTTCTATAACGCGACGGTGCAATCGTGGGCGGCCGACCGCTTTGCCGCGCACGGCCAGGGTTCGGTCATGGGCTTGCTGTCGATGACGTTCTGCATCGCGAATATCGTGATGGCGGCCATCGGCTCGGTGCTGGCGCTGGTCGATACGCGCCTGATCCTGTTGCTGGGCGCCGTGCTGGCCGCGTGGGCGGGATGGCGCTTGCGTGCATGGCGCGGGCAAGTTGCCCGCGGGGCCCCGGCGGCGCGCGCGGAAGGGATGGGCGCATGAATACCGCCGACCAGATCCTGTTCCAGCTCAAGACGCGCGGCCCGCGCACGGCGCAGCAGCTGGCCGATTTGCTCGACCTGACCTCAATGGGCGTGCGCCGCCATCTCGAAGCGGCGGAAGCGGCCGGCACGGTGCGGCATGAAGACGTGGCGGAGAAGGTCGGCCGTCCGTCGCGCCGCTGGCTGCTGACCGACGCCGGCCACGCGCGTTTCCCCGACCGTCACGCGGATTTGACGCTGCAACTCATCACCCAGGTGCGCGCGGTGTTCGGAGAAGAGGGCATGGACAGGCTGATCACCGCCCGCGAGCAGGCCAGCGAAGCGTTCTACCGCGACGCCATCGGCGAATCGCCCGCGCTGCCGGCGCGCGTGCAGGCGCTGGCCCTGGCGCGCGACGTGGAGGGCTATATGGCGGAGGTGGAACAGCAAGCCGACGGTACGCTGCTGCTGGTGGAAAACCATTGCCCGATCTGCGCCGCCGCGCGCGAATGCCAGAGCTTCTGCCGGTCGGAACTCGACGTATTCCAGCGCGTGCTGGGCCCCGGTTGCCGGGTGCAGCGCGAAGAGCACATCCTGGCCGGCGCGCGGCGCTGCGCCTACCGCATCAAGCCCGTGTGACAGTAAATCGGCCACTGGTGTAGAGTGGGGAAAACCCAACGGAGGCACCAACGGAGGCACCAATGGACGACGCAACAAGGCGGAAATTTGTCACCGAGGTATGGAAGCGCTATGTCGAGGTGCAGAACTGGGCCATTGCCAACTGGCCCGATCCCGAGCACCCGCTCAGTACATCCGATTTTGTCGAAGGCCGCAAGGAAATCCTGGGCCTGGGCCTGCCCGCCAATCTCAGGCTGGGCCACGAACCGCCGCAGCCGGCGCCGGAGCCGGAGCAGGGCGGCCCGCAGTATCAGGAAGTGACGCCGGCCCCGTGGCCCTGAGCCTGGCCATGCACGGCGCCGCGGTAGCACGCGAAGCTGACCGCCAGGCAGGCCACCAGGCCGAGCGCCAGGTGCAGCGCGCTGCCGAACAGCAGCGGCGCGACCAGGCCTGACACCAGCGCAAACAGCATCATCTGCAGGAAGGACTGCATCGACGCCGCCAGTCCGCTATGCTGGGGGAACAGGTTCATGCCGGCCAGCGTGAGCGGCGGCATGGCCAGCGCCAGCGAGAACGAGAACAGGAACAGCGGCAGCACGGCCCATGGCACGGTGGCCGCGAAGAACCAGTTGTAGCCGACATTGAGTGCCGCCGCCAGCGTCATCAGGGCATAGCTCAGGCCAATCAGCTGCGGCGGCGCCAGGCGCTGCGCCAGCCTGCCGCTGGCGGTCGCGCCCAGCACGTGGCCGCTGATCAGGGGAATGAACAGCCAGGCGAACGCGGTTTCCGGCAGCTTCAGGATGTTCATGATGAAGTAGGCGGCCGAGCCGATGTACAGCGCAAAGCCGCCGAAGGCCGCGCCCAGCGACACCGACAGCAGCAGGAACTGACGGTGCTTCAGCACCATCCAGTAATTGCGGGCGATGGCGCCCAGGTGCAGCGGGTGGCGCTTTTCCTGCGGCAGGCTTTCCGGCAGCCAGCGCCAGACCGAGATCCACATCAGGATGCCGAAGCCGGTCAGGAACCAGAAGATCGAACGCCAGCCGAAAGTCACCTGCAGCCAGCCGCCCAGCACCGGTGCAATGGCGGGCGCCAGGCCGAACACCATCATGATGTTGCCGAGGATTTTCTGCGCCGCCAGGCCCTGGAAGCGGTCCTGCACGATGGCGCGGCCGATCACCGAGCCGGCGCCGGAGGCCAGGCCTTGCAGCACGCGCGCGCCGAGCAGGAAGCCGAAGGAACCCGCCAGCGCCCCGCCCAGCGAAGCCAGGATGTACAGCACCAGCGACCACAGGATGACGGGCCGGCGCCCGAAACTGTCCGACAGCGTGCCGTAGAACAGCATCATGAAGGCAAAGGTGAACAGGAACAGGCTCAGGGTCTGCTGGATTGCCATCGGGCTGGCGTCGAAGGTCGCCGCGATCGCCGGGAAAGAGGGCAGGTAAGTGTCGATGGCCAGCGGGCCGACCATGGTAAGGCCGGCGAGCAGCAGGGTAAGCAGGATATTCTTCATGGGATGCCTGGCAGGTGAACCCGCTATTCTAAGGCAATCGCCTTATGCTTGCAGAGCATAAGCTTGGGTGAAATGTGTCTTTCGTTTTTGCGTGCGGGATCGTTATGCTTGTGCCTTATGGCTAACGACTCTTATGGCGCCGACCAGGCGCAGGCAGCCGCGCGCTGGGACCTCGACGACGTGGTCCGCCAGCTGCGCGTATCGCGTGAAGCGACCCACAATATCCGCCATCAGAACCGGGTGCGGGAACTGCCCTCGCGCGCCGACCTGGTGCAGATCCTCGAAGGGTTGTCCGCCGTGCTGTTCCCGACGCACTACGGCCGTCCCAACCTGACCGACGAAAGCATCGATTACTTCGTCGGCGACACCCTGAACACCACGCTGGACCGCTTGCACGAACAGGTGCGGCGCGGCCTGCAGTTCGGCGGCGAGCGCGATGCCCACGCCATCACGCGCGATTTTGCCGCGTCGCTGCCGCAGATCCGCGCCCTGGTGGTGTCGGACGTGCAGGCGGCATACGCCGGCGACCCGGCCGCCACCTCGATTGCCGAAATCCTGCTGTGCTATCCGGGCATGGTGGCCATCCTGCATTACCGCCTGGCGCACAGCCTGCACACGCTCGGCGCCCCCTTCATCGCGCGCATGGTGAGCGACATTGCCCACTCGCGCACCGGGATCGACATCCACCCCGCGGCGCAGATCGGCGCCAGCTTCTTCATCGACCATGGCACCGGCGTGGTGATCGGCGAGACCACCATCATCGGCGAGCGCGTGCGGCTGTACCAGCATGTGACGCTGGGCGCCAAGCGCTTCCCGGCCGATGCATCGGGACAGCTGATCAAGGGGACGCCGCGCCATCCGATCGTGGAGGATGATGTGGTGGTCTACGCCGGCGCCACCGTGCTGGGTCGGATCACGATTGGCGCCGGCTCCACCATCGGCGGCAATGTCTGGCTGACGCAGAGCGTACCGCCGGGCAGCAACGTGACCCAGGCCCAGACGCGCAGCGACCAGGACTGAGACTATTATCGAAAAAGTCGATAGGTAGTGCGCACAATATGCGTTTTACAGTGATCGGTTGGCAACGCATAATGGGTCACCATTACTCACACTGGAGCACTGTTCATGAAGAAATTGCTTGCCCTGGCCTTGGCCGCTGCCTTCTCGCTGTCCGCATCGGCGGCAACCGAAACCTACAACATCGACACGACCCACTCCTTCTCCCGCTTCGAGTACAGCCACTTCGGCTACTCGACCCAGGTGAATAAATTCAACAGCACCACCGGCAAGATCCAGATCGACCGCGCCGCCAAGACCGGCTCGGTGGAAGTGAGCATCGACCCCAAGTCCGTCAACACCGGCTACGACACCTTCAACGGCCACCTGCAGGGTCCTGACTTCTTCGACTCGGCCAAATACCCGGCCATCACCTACAAATCCACCAAGTTCAATTTTGTCGGCGACAAGCTGGTATCGGTGGACGGCAACCTGACCATCAAGGGCATCACCAAGCCGGTGAAGCTGGAAGTGACGTCCTTCCACTGCGCGCCGCACCCGATGCTGAAGAAGGATGCCTGCGGCGCCAACGCCACGGCCAAGGTCCTGCGCTCGGACTTCAACGCCGGCAAATACGCGCCGAACGTGAGCGACGAAGTGACGCTCGGCTTCTCGATCGAAGCGATCAAGGAATAAGCCCATGGGCAGACCGTTGCTGGCCGCAGCCTTGCTGGCTGTCGGTCTGTCGCATGCGCATGCGACGGACGTGATCATCACCAATGGCAAAGTCGCCACCATGACGCGCGAAGGCAGCTTCGCGCAGGCGCTGGCCATCAAGGGCGGCGTGATTACCGCAGTGGGCAGCAATGCCCAGGTGCTCAAGCTGAAAAAGCCGGGTACTCAAGTGATCGACGCCGGCGGCCGCACGGTCATTCCGGGCTTGAACGACTCCCACCTCCACATCATCCGCGAAGGCTTGAACTACAACGCCGAATTGCGCTGGGATGGCGTGACCTCGCTGAAGCGCGCCATGCAGATGCTGCGCGAACAGGCGGCGCGCACGCCGGAAGGCGCCTGGATCAAGGTGGTGGGCGGCTTCAACGAATTCCAGTTCGAAGAAAAGCGCCTGCCGACGCTGGAAGAGCTGAACGAGGCGGTGCCGGACAAGCCGGTATTCATCCTCTACCTGTACGGGCTGGGCTTCGTGAACCGCAAGGGCATGGAAGTCCTGGGCTACGACAAGGACACCAAATACAAGGATGGCGTGGTGGAGCTGGGCGCGGACGGCAAGCCGACCGGCCTGCTGGTGGCCAAGCCGAATGCGATGGTGCTGTACTCCACGCTGGGCAAGACCGGCGCATTGACGCGCGAACAGCAGCTGAATTCCACCATCCAGTACTACCGCGAGATGAACCGCCTGGGCTTGACCAGTGCCATCGACGCGGGCGGCGGCGGCCAGGCCTATCCGGACGATTACGCGGTCAGCCTGGAGCTGGCCAAGGACGGCAAGCTGACCGTGCGCACCTCCTACTACCTGTTCGCGCAGAAGCCGGGCAAGGAGCTGGAAGACTACCAGCGCTGGCTGGCGACGGCCAAGCCGGACCGCAACGAACATATGTTCTACCCCAATGGCTACAACACCGAAGGGGCGGGGGAGAACCTGGTGTGGAGCGCGGCCGACTTCGAGAACTTCCTCGAGCCCCGCCCTGACATGCCGGGACAGATGGAAAGCGAGCTGGAACCCGTGCTGCGGCTGCTGGTGAAGAACCGCTGGCCGTTCCGCATCCACGCCACTTATGGCGAATCGATCGAGCGCGATCTGGCGGTGATCGAAAAGGTCAACCGCGAGCAGCCCTTCCACGGCTTGCGCTGGTTCTTCGACCATGCCGAAACCATCACCGACGAACAGCTGGCGCGCGTGAAGAAGCTGGGCGGCGGCGTGGCGGTGCAGGACCGCATGTACTTCCAGGGCGAACATTACTGGAAGCGCTACGGCGCGCAAACGCGCCAGATGCCGCCGATCCGCAAGATGCTGGAGATGAAGATCCCGGTAGGCCTGGGTACGGACGGCACGCGCGTGTCGAGCTACGGACCGTGGCCATCGATCTACTGGGCGGTGACGGGCAAGACGGCCGGCGGCATGCCGCTGTGGCAGGCCAAGGACCGCCTGAGCCGCTACGAAGCCCTGAAGCTGATGACCCAGGGCAGTGCCTGGTTCAGCGGCGAAGAAAAGCTGAAAGGGCAACTGGCCAAGGGCCAGTACGCCGACCTGGTGATCCTGCCCAAGGATTACTTCAGCATTCCCGAAGCCGAGATCAAGACCCTGGAAAGCGCGCTGACGGTGGTGAATGGCCGCATCGTCCACGCCGGTCCCGACTTCGGCCAATACGCCCCCGAGCCGCTCCCGGTCGAGCCCGACTGGAGCCCCGTCAAGCACTACGGCGGTTACCAGAACCACTAACTTGAAAGTCGGGGTCAGCTCTGGCAATCGGACACGGGCCCAGCCGTAGGCGCCGCCTACGGTTGGGCCCGTGTCCGATTGCCAGAGCTGACCCCGACTTTCAAACTGGCTATTGACTTCCGGGAGAGATGGTCAATACTTCCTTGACCTCCCATCCCCCGCCCGAAGGTGTTCCTATGGATCTGCTGCAATACCTGCCTCGCCTCGACGCGGCGCGCAGTGAGATTGTCGACCGTGGTATCGAGGTGCAAGCGAGCTTCAGCACCTTGTGCGCGGTGGAGTATATGAAGTCGCACAATATCGCTCCCCACATCATCCAGCGCGTCCTGCTGCAGCCCGGCCAGCGCCGTGCGCCGGCCCAGGTTATGCACAAGAATTAACGAAAAGTAACGCGCGACTTTAATTAGTTAAACTTCGCGCGTGATTTTTTGTGAGATTCCATGCCCTTGATTTTAAAGGATATTTTTTCTGCACATTGAACAGGCAGTTTGTTGGAAATGGCGTCGTTGAGGGCTGTTTGCCTTGTCAAGACCCCCTTATCAACAAAGATATCCACAAACTGTGTGGATAATCGGAAAAGCCCTTTTCAATCCGCCACTTAGGTCGAGTTGACGGCAAATTGCCGTCCAATGCGTGCAAAATAACTACTGTACGCGCATACAGTACTTATTTCAGGATGCGTCCACTGGCCTTGAAACTGCCGGGTTCGGCCCCTGGCTCGACGCGGATATCCACAGTCGAGGCAGGCTCTCCCACGACCAGCTGGCCCGACCATGCTTCCCCCTTCTGCAGCCCCTGCAGGATGGCGGCAATCTGCTCGCGCTGCTGGTTGTACCTGGCCAGTTGCGACTGCAGGCTTTGCAGGTCGGCGTAATTGCGCAGCGAGGAAATCACCGTGGTGAACAACTTGCGGGTGGTCAGGTCGGTCTTGCACCAGAAATCGTTGATGTCGTAATCGAGGATGATGCTGTGTTCGAGCGCCTGGCCCGGCTGTCCAGTGCGCAACACGATGCGCACCAGTTCATTCTTGAGCTCGCTGCGGATCTGGTTGGCGACGCGCAAGCCGGCATCGCTGGTTTCCATGATCACGTCCAGCAGCACCAGGGCCACGTCGGGGTTGTTGCGCAGCGTGGTCAGCGCTTCCTCGCCGGAATAGGCGTGCAGGAAACTGAGGCGGCGCCCCATGAAGCAGGCATTGCTGAGTGAGAACTTGGTGACCACATGGACGTCGACGTCGTCATCAACGATCAGCACCCGCCATGGCGCGGGTGTGGCGCCCGTTGCCTGCTCGGCCGAGCCGGCCTGTGCTTCGTCGTCAATCATCCAGCCTTCGCTTGCGTCGTCGTCCGGAGTTTTCACGTCCATGCATTTTCCTTTATCGATTGTGGACACACTATTCTGCGGCAGGGGTTTTGTCAAAATATTTTCCAGAGGTTCAGTGAGTTGCAAAAAGGATCGATACCGGATCGCTAACTCATTGATTTTATTGAGACTAAACGCTTGCCGAAGAATTGGGCAATTTATAGAAAGCCGCGCCGTTACAGGCTGAACGGCTTGTCAAGCCCCGCTTTTCCACACGTTTATCCACAATGAAAGTGGATAACTGAAAATTCGTCTTTAAAAACTTCGTATTACAGCAATTTTATCATCCGGAGTATCAAGCCGCTGCCTTGAGACGGTTCAACTCGTCAAGGAAACGCTCGCACGCCAGGCCTGGCGGCCACGGTTCCCAGGCCCGTTCGCCGTATAAGGCCTGCAACGGATCCTCGTCCAGCGGCACGGCCGTGATCTTCAGGGTGCGCCGTACTTCTTCACCGCTCCAGCCTACCACGTGCACGGCTTCGCTGGCTGCCGCCAGGCGATCCGCGCGCTTGTGGACCTGGTATTCCCTGGGCGTCCAGGCCGGAAGGCCGTAACGCAGGAAAACGGCTTGCTCCAGCCGCTGGCTCAGTTCGCGAAAGCTGTCGCCGAGGAAGGGTTTCAGGACCGAAATGCAGTCGAAGCCCAGCAAGCCTTCTTCCGCATCGTGCAGCAGTTCGCGCAGGGCGGCCAGGGGCGGCAGCGGGGTGTCGGACCACAGGCGGCGCAATTGCAGCACCGTGATCGAATGCTGGGCCACTGACAGGGGCAGGGGCCAGGCCGAGTGGCCGCCCCAGCGGTAGGTGCGCGCCAGGCCCAGCGCCAGGTCGGAATCGTCCCAATCGAAGGGCGTGGGGTCCAGCAAATCCAGCCGGCGGCCGGAAGGCATGCGCACCCAGGCGCGTTGTGTCGTCATGCCGCTATCGTATCGTCGCGGCGCAGGTCGGCGCAAGCTTGCAGGATGAGGGTTTCGAGTTCGGGCAACAGGGCGGCGGCGCTTTGCAGTTCGCCGGCGGCGCTGGCTTTTTCCAACTGGTGGCAGAGCGTGTGCAGCTCGGGCGCGCTGAGGTAGCCGCAACTGCCCTTCAGGGCGTGGAAGGCGCTGGTGGCGCCTTCGCCGTCGCCGTTCTGCAGGGCCAGGCGGCCTTCATCGAGCCGGCGCGGCGCTTCTTCCAGGAAGGCTTGCGCGATGCGTTGCTGGTGGCGTACCGTCATGCCGCTCAGCGGCAGGATGTGGATGGCCGGGTTGGCCGGCTCCACCCCGAACATATCGTCCAGTTCGGCCAGCGTGGGGATGGTGCGCGGCAGCTGGCGGCCCCGGTTCAGCAGCTGGGCGATGGTCTTTTCCAGCTGGTCGTACAGCAGGCGTTCATCGACCGGCTTGCTGAGGAAGCCATCCATGCCGGCCGACAGGTAGCGGGCGCGGTCGATGTCGCTGGCATTGGCGGTCAGGGCGATGATGGGCACCAGCGGATCGCGCACCGGCAAGTCCATGCTGCCGCCGCGGCGGATCAGGCGCGCCGCCTGTTCGCCATCCATCTGCGGCATGCGGCCATCCATCAGTACCAGGTCGAAATCCTGCTCGTGCAGGGCGCGCAGGGCTTCCAGGCCGTTCTCGACCAGCGTGACTTCGTGGCCCATGCCTTCCAGCAGGGTGCCGATGATGATCTGGTTGGTGCGCACGTCTTCCGCGCACAGCACGCGCAGGCGGTGGGCGTGGCGCAGGTGGGCCGGCACGTTCAACGGGTCCTGCTCGGCCGGGCCGCCCAGGGCCAGCGGCAGCGAGAAGCGCAGCGTACTGCCTTTGCCGAGGCGCGTTTCCGCTTCGATGCTGCCGCCCATCAGGTCGACCAGCTCCTTGCAGATGGCCAGGCCCAGGCCGGGGCCGTCGGCGCGGCGGGTGGAGGACAGGTCGGCCGGCTCGAACTTGCGGAACAGGCGCGGCAGCATTTCCAGCGGGATGCCGGGGCCGGTATCGGTGATGCTGAAGCTGACCCGCGCCAGGCCGTCCGCCGTTTCGCCCGACGCGCGCAGGCGCACTTCGCCGCGGTCGGTGAACTTGATGGCATTGCCCAGCAGGTTGAGCAGGATCTGGCGGATGCGGTTGGGGTCGCCCTGCACGTGGCGCGGCAAGCCGGGCGCCAGTTCGCAACGCAGCAGCAGGGCCTTGGCATCGGCTTGCGGGCGCAGGATGGTGATGGCTTCATCGATGATATCGATCAGGTCCAGGTCCTGCGTGCTGATCGACAGGCGCCCGGCATCGATGCGCGAGAAATCCAGCAGGTCGTTGAGGATGGCCAGCAGGGCTTCGCTGTTCTTCAGGCCGATGCGCAGGTATTCGCCGGTGCGGTCGGCAATGGTGCGGTCGCGCAGGGCGAACTTGAGCATGCCGATCACGCCCGCCAGCGGGGTACGGATGTCGTGGCTCATCGCCGCCAGGAAGTCGATGCGGTGGCGGCCCAGCTTTTCATTCTGGGCCTGGGTTTGCCGGAGCAGGTTTTCGCGCATTTCCAGGCGCTTTTTCAAACGCCGGTTTTGCAAAACCAGCAGGATAAGCGCGGCCAGCCCCAGGATTAATATCAGGGGCAGGGCGGATGAAATAGTCGATGCAAGCGAAGAAAACAAAATATGAATGATCTCCTCAACAGCAATTATTGTAATAGACAAATTGGCATTTCGTGATACTGAATTGTTATGCCCGCAAACTGTCGTGTATGATCGGCAGTATGCTTATTTCTCCTGAACAAGGGCTGGCCTTCCTGGCCGCCGCCATGCTGATCACGGTTTCCCCGGGGCCCGACAACCTGATGGTGTTAAGTATGGGCATGTCACGCGGGCGCAAGCAGGGCGTGGTATTCGGCCTCGGCTGCGCGCTTGGCTGCCTCAGCCATACATTGCTGGCGGCCCTCGGCGTTGGCGCCCTGATCGCGGCGTCACCGGCGGCCTTCACCGCCCTCAAAGTGGCAGGGGGACTCTACCTCATCTGGATGGGGATCGGCGCACTGCGCAGCAAGGGCGGGGCAAAGGTGGGAGAGGCGGCCATGCCGCAGGAGTCGCTGCGCAAGTTGTTTGCGAAAGGCTTGTTCGCCAACGCCATCAATCCGAAGGTGGTGCTGTTCTTCCTGTCCTTCCTGCCGCAATTCGTGGTGGCGGGGCGCGGCGACGCCAGCTGGCAGACCGCCCAGCTGGGCCTGATCTTCACGCTGCAGGCCTGCCTGCTGTTCGGCGCGCTCGGCTATTTTTCCGGCGCGGTGGGACGGTGGATCAACCGCAACCCGCGCGCCGGCTTGTGGCTGGACCGCGGCGCCGGCGCCATTTTTGTCGGCCTGGGCCTGCGCCTCATCGTCGTGCGCTGACGGCGAATTTCAGCTCCAGCTCGTCTTTCACGGCCATTGCGCCGCCGAGCACGGAATACGGCGTCATGCCGAAATCGCTCTGCTTCACCACGAAGGCGCCGTCGGCCCGCAGCGTGCCGGCTTCCGCGCGCCATTGCACCGGCACCTGGTATGCGCGCGTCACGCCGTGCAGGGTGATGGCGGCCTGCAGCAGGTCGCGCGCGCCCGGTACGAAGGCTGCGCGCACAACCACCCACGGGTAGGCATCCGCCTGCAGCACCTTGCTGAACATATTGCGGCGGGTGCCGTCCACGGCGTCGGCGGAGGGCTGGGTATCCAGGCCGGCTTCCTTGCGCAATGCCGGCTCGTCCACCGTCAACTGGTCCAGGCGGAAGCGCAGTTCGGTGCGGCCCGCTTCAGCATCGACAAAGCCTTCCAGCTGGCGGGTGGCCACGACGTGGTCGTGGCCGATGCGCGCCAGCGGGCCACCGCGCCGGACCGTAATGGTCACCAGTGAATCGCCGGGCATGATGCGGTAGGCCGATTGGCTGGCCGGGGGGGCCGGCTCGGCAGCGGCAGGTGGCGGCTGGCGGGGCGCCGTGGGTGGTGCTGGAGCTGTGCTGCAGGCTGAAATGGCCAGCACCGCCGTGAAAATCGCGGTTTGAAGGGGCCATTTACAGATTTTTTCCTGCATTGTGACTTTTGGAGAGTTTCTATTTTAAAAATTGTACTATCTTATACGAAGTCGTGATGTTTTCGATTTTGGGTAATCACCGCGTCTTATTCGCATGTGAATATCCCCCTTGCACTTTCAAATCTCTCCCGATTTGAATCCCTTCACCCGCGCATGGCGCGGGTTTTTTTTGCCCAGCAATATTGACCAATCTTAATGAAGTCCTAAGCCTCGGGCGCCGGAATGGTGGCACAGTACGTCCATAGCGTACAGCAAACCTGTACGCCGGGTTGCCGGATTCCTCAATCCGGCACGGTTTCTTCTATCCCCGCGCCCTAAAAAGCGTTTTTGCCGGCCTCCTCCAAATGGCCGGTTTTTTTTTGCGGCCGTGCTGCCGGACCGCGCCGGCGCAGGGTGGCGGAAAAGCCGCTATCATGCAGCGACCCCGTGAAAGGAACCGCGATGATCGACCTGTACACCGCCGCCACGCCGAACGGCCACAAGATCTCCATTGCGCTGGAAGAGCTGGCGCTGCCCTACGAGATGCACGTGCTCGACCTGGGCAAGAACGAACAGAAGGAGCCGTGGTTCACGGCCATCAACCCGAACGGCCGCATCCCGGCCATCATCGACCGCGCCAACGACAGTTTCGCGGTCTTCGAATCCGGCGCCATCCTCATCTACCTGGCCGAAAAGACCGGGCAGCTGATGCCGCAGGACGCCAAGGGCCGCTCGCGGGTCCTGCAATGGCTGATGTTCCAGATGGGCGGCATCGGGCCCATGATGGGCCAGGCCAATGTGTTCTTCCGCTATTTCCCCGAAAAGATCCAGCCGGCCATCGACCGTTACCAGGGCGAGTGCCGGCGCCTGTTCCGCGTGCTGGACGGGCACCTGGCGCAGCACGAGTTCCTGGCCGGGGACTATTCGATTGCCGATATCGCCAACTGGGCCTGGGTGCGCACCCACCGCTGGTCCGGCGTGGAGACCGAGGGCTTGCCCCACCTGCAGCGCTGGATCGGCGCCATCCGCGCCCGCCCCGCCGTGCAGCGTGGCATCGAGCGCCCGCCCAGCAATGTGTTGGATCGTGCCGACAGCCAGGAGAAAGTGGAGCAATTTGCCGCCGAGGCGCGCAAAATGCTGGAAACCGGCCAGTCGCGCTGATAACAACATAGGGAGACCCAATGAAGCTGTACACCGCCCCGCGCGCCCCCAACCCGCGCCGCGTCGCCATGTTCATGGCGGAGAAAGGCATCCAACTGGCGCTGCAGCCGGTCGACCTGGGCAAGGGCGAGCACCGCAGCGAAGCCTACCTGGCGGTGAATCCCTTCGGTCGCGTGCCGGCACTGGAACTGGACGATGGCCGCATCCTGTGCGAGACCCGCGCCATCTGCACCTATCTCGAAGGGCTGCACCCGGCGCCGAACCTGATGGGCGAGGGTGCCGAGGAGCGCGCCTTCATCGAGATGGCCGACCGGCGCATGGAGCTGCATCTGTTTGCCATTGCGGCCAACTGCATCCGTCATTCGCACCCGGGCTTTGCGCCGCTGGAAAACCCGCAATTCCCCGAGTTCGGCGCCGCGCAAGGGGCCAGGTTCCGCGAGAATGCGGCCTGGCTTGACGGCGTGCTGGCCGGGCAGCCTTTCGTGGCGGGCCAGCGTTTTACCATCGCCGACATCACGGGATTCTGCGCCATGGAATTCGCGCGCGGGCTGATGAAATTCCGTCCGGCCGAACATGGCCTGGCGCATTTGCAGGCCTGGCGCGACCGCATCGCCGATCGACCCAGCGCCACCGCAGGGGCGTGACCGTGGACGTGGACGGGCCGCGGCGCCGCCGCATGCTGGCCTGCCTGGCGGCTGGCGTGGGTGGGCTGCCCGCCCTCGGCATGCTGGCGCCGCTGGCGCGCGCTGCGGGGCGCCCCCTGCGTGCAGTCGCCCTTGCCATCGCGCCCTACGGTGTGCTGGACGCCAGCGGCCGCAAATCCGGGCTGTTTGTCGACGCCTTCGAGCTGGTTGCGCGCGAATCGCGGCACCGCATCGACGTCACGGTCGTGCCTTATGCCCGCGCCATCGCGCTGATGCGCTCCGGTGAAGCGGACCTGATGATCGCGTCTTCGAGTTCCGTGCTCGCGGAAATCGCCGAACCCATGGGCATGCTGTGGACGGCGGAAGTGGTCGCGGTGTCGCGTGCGGGCCTCAAGCTCGATGGCCAGGCCGATTTGCGCGGCCGCACGGTCGGCCTGGTGCGCGGTACCGATTACGGCGCTGCCTTCCTTGACGAGGGCGAATATCGCAAGCATGAAATCAACGGTCCTTTGCAAGGCTTGCGCATGCTGCAGGAAGGCCGCCTGGACGCGGTCGTGGGCACCAGGCTGGACGTGTTCCATGCGCTGCACCAGTTGAAGGTGCCGCGGGCGCGTATCGGGAGCGCCATCACCGTACAGTCGCGCGAAATCCACCTGCACCTGGGCCACCGCAGCGAGAACGATGCGTTGGCGACGGAATTGCGCCGCGCCGTGCAGGAATTGCGCAGCAGCGGCAAGGCTGATGCGCTGCTGGCTAAATACCTGGCCGCGATGCCCGCTGGCTAAGCTTGCCCACCACCCCGCTCGGGAAGAAATAGATGGCGAGGATGAACAGGATGCCGAGCCACAGCAGCCAGCGGTCCGGGTGCAGGGCCGCTTCCAGCAGCGGCACGCCCGACACCGCGCCGGCCGCCTGCGCCATCAGCGATTTCAGGTAGTTGTTGGCGAGGATGAACAGCGCCGCCCCGACCACCGCGCCGTACATGGTGCCCATGCCGCCGATCACCACGATCAGCAGGATGTCGGTCATCACTTCAAAGCCAAGCGTGGTCTTGGGGCCGACATAGCGCAGCCACAGCGCCATCAGCGCGCCGGCCAGGGCTGCGGCGACGGCACCGATGCAGTTGGCGGCAATGCGGTACAGCACCGTGCGGTAGCCCAGCGCCTCGGCGCGGAATTCGTTTTCGCGGATGGCCTGCAGCACGCGGCCGAACGGCGAATTCACGATGCGCAGCAGGGCCAGGAAGATCAGCGCGGCGCACAGGAACACGATGTAGTAGGTGAGCACCTTGCCGTCCACGATGCGGCCCATGAATTCGCCGAACTCGTTGGCGGGCGACAGCAGCTCGGGTACGTCGAAGGTCTTGCCGTCCTCGCCGCCGGTCCATTCCGACATCTGCGAGGCCAGCACCGCGAACGAGGAAGCCACCGCCAGCGTGATCATGGCGTAGAAGA
>CBHWEO010000080.1:0-18953 GCA_966112955.1 uncultured Duganella sp.
GCGCCCACGTTGCCGCCGGCGCCGATGATGCCGGCCACGCCGCCCAGGGCGCGCTTGTCGACGAACGGCACCAAGGCGTAGGTCGCGCCGCAGGCCATGTGGGTGAACAGGCCGAATACCAGCATGGAAATCACGGCAAGCAGGACGGTGTCGGCCTTGGAGAAGAACAGCAGGCCCATGCCCTCGCCCAGCATCATCACGAACAGCAGGGTGACGCGGCTATTCAGGCTGCCGCGCGCGGCGGCCTTGTCGGACACCCAGCCGCCCAGGGCGCGGGCAAACAGCGCCAGCAGGCCGAAGCTGCCGGCCGCCATGCCGGCTTGCGCCAGCGACAGCTTGAAGGTGTCCACATAATAAGTGGCGGCGATGTTGTGGATGAAGATCTCCACGCCGAAGCAGGCGCCGTAGGTCACGAACAGCATCCATACGCGGTAGTTCGCGGCAGCCAGCTTGAAGCTGTCCCAGCCGCCCTTCTTGCCACCTTCCAGTGCGACGCCGGCTGCGCGCAGCTCGGCGTAATTGCCTTCCGGGCAGTCCTGGGTATAGCGGTAGTAGAAGTAAGCCATGACCAGCATCAGCACGCCCGGCACCACCAGGGCGGCGCGCCAGCCCATGGCTTCGTTCACGCCCAGCATGACCATGGCGGCCATGATCATCGGCATGGTGGACTGCACCACGCCGCCGCCCGCATTGCCCCAGCCGGCGGCTGCCGCGTTGGCGGTGCCGACCACGTTCGGCGCGAACATCACCGAGGTGTGGTACTGGGTGATCACGAAGCTGGCGCCGACCGCGCCGATCAGCAGGCGGAAGAACAGGAAGCTCTCATAGGTCTGCGCCGCGGCCACGCCCAGCACGGGGATGGCGCCCAGCAGCAGCAGGCCGGTGTACGCCTTGCGCGGGCCGTAGCGGTCGCACAGCGGGCCGATGATCAGGCGCACGACGATGGTGATCGCGACGGCGGCGATATTGATGTTGGCGATCTGCGCCGGGGTCAGCCCGAATTCGCCTTTGATCACCGGCATCAGTGGCGCGCAGGCGAACCACGCGAAGAAGCAGACGAAGAAGGCCATCCAGGTGAGGTGGAAGGCACGCATCTGCGGCGTTGAGAAAGAAAACAGTTTGATGCTGGTCGCTTTGGCCATGTCGTTATCCCTGAAAACAAAAAGGCGTCCGCACAGCCGCACCCTAAGCGAAGGGAGCGCTGCGCGGACGCCGTTGTCCGGTTTTGCCGATCCTCCGTTAGACCGACTCTTGACCTATGCTTTGCAAGAGCTGTGCCAGCTGCTTTTCAGGGGTAAACACACGGTTTTCGCTGCCGCGGAGAAGCTTTTCGCTATCTCGCGGTGCACCGCGCCCAACTATGGTGCACCGCAATAGCGCACGCGCTGGTGCGTGCGTTGGTGCGTGCGCTATTGCGTGCGCCCGGCCAGGGCCTCAGGCGTTGGCCGCCTGCAGCGCCGCCTTCACCATGTCGTCGATTTCCGTGGTGATATTCGACAGCACGCCGGCCACCACCGCGAATTCGCGCCCGGCATGGCCGGCGCGCGCCGCCACCACGCGCGCATTGAAGGTGACCATCCGGGCCTGGCGCGCGATGGTTTCGATTTCCGTGATCACGCCGCGCAACTGCTTTTTCATCAGCACGGCGTGCTTCTTGGACTGCTCTTCATAAATGGCGGTGATCTGGTTCAGCACGGCCAGCACCGGCGTGGCGGTGGCCACCAGCTGTTCCAGCGCCGGGCCGGCCACGCCGCTGTCCAGCGCGCGCTGCGCCAGCTCGATGAAGGCGGCAATCTGGCGCGCGCCATCGGCCTTGCCGTAGTAGGCGTCCTGCAGCTCGGGGCAGAAGATGCCGGGCAGCTTGTCGTTGCCGTTCAACAGGGTGTGGTGGGCGTCGCGGAACAGCTTGAGCGCATCGCGCGCGATCTCGGCGGCGCCTTCCTGGCCTTGTGCGGCCAGCACCGCGTACAGCACCAGCCGTTGCGAGGTGAAGCGGCGGCGGCCGGACAGGTTGATCAAGGCGCCGAAGACTTCGCCGGAAAGGGGGGTGGTCGGTTCCTGCATGGTTGACTCCTTCGCTACAGTTGGATGGCGAAGGACGCGGCGTAGCGCTCGGGGTCCCTGCCATCCCAGGTGGTCCCGTCCATGAGCACCGAGCTGCGCAGGGTGCTGGCGGGAATGGGCGTCTCGGTTATTTCCGCTGCCTCTTTATAGAGGGCGATCTGGTGCACCTTGAGCGCCACGCCGAGGTAGTCCGGCGCGGCCTTCAGCAAGCCCCAGCGCCGTTGCTGGGTCATGAACCACATGCCGTCCGACAGGTAAGGGAAATTGGCGGCCCCCTCCTGGTGGAAGCGCACGCTGTGCGCATCTTCCCAGTGGCGGCCCATGCCGTCTTCATAATGGCCGAGGATGCGCTGCCAGATCACATCCTTGCCGGTATTGACATACTGGACGGCGGAAATGATTTCCGCCATGGCCATGCGGTTGGCGGCGCTGGCGTCGATCCAGCGGCCCGCTTCCAGCACGGCGGCCACCAGGGCGCGCGCGGTGTTGGGGTGGCGGCGCACGAAATCGGCGGTGGTGGCCAGCACCTTTTCGGGATGGTCGGGCCAGATCTGCTGGCTGGTGGCGATGGTCACGCCCACGCCGTCCATCACGGCGCGGTGGTTCCATGGCTCACCGGCGCAGAAGCCGTCCATATGGCCGGCGGCCAGGTTGGTCGCCATCTGCGCCGGCGGCACGGTGAGGATGCGCGCTTCGCGCAGCGGGTGCACGCCGTGCGCGGCCAGCCAGTAGTACAGCCACATGGCATGGGTGCCGGTGGGGAAGGTCTGGGCCCAGCGCAGTTCGCGCTCGTGCGACAGGGCCGCCACGGCGGCGCCATCGCACACGCCCTCGTCCACCAGGCGGCGCGACAGGGTGATGGCCTGGCCGTTGCGGTTCAAATTCATCAGGATGGCCATGTCGCGCCGCGCCGAGCCCACGCCGAGGTGGGTGGCGTACACCAGCCCGTACAGGGCGTGGGCGGCATCCAGCTCGCCGGTGAGCAGCTTGTCGCGCACGCCGGCCCACGAGGTTTCCTTGCTCAACACGATGCGGATGCCGTACTTGCGGTCCAGGCCCAGCACGGAAGCCATGACCAGCGAGGCGCAATCGGTCAGCGGGTTGAAGCCAATCTTGACGATGTCTTTTTCGATCTGCATGCTTTACTCCTGCCCCTGCTGCACCACAACGGTGCATCAGCCGAGCAAATCCTCCGCGTCCAGGATGCGCTGCGCCAGCTCGGCCAGCTTCAGGTTCTTGTTCATGGCCATGGTGCGCAGCTTCTGGAAGGCCTGGTCTTCGGTCAGGCCCTGGCGCGCCATCAGGATGCCCTTGGCGCGGTCAATCAGCTTGCGCTCGGCCAGCTTGAGGCGGGTGCCTTCCAGCTCGTCCAGCAGCTTCTGTTCGCGCTTGAAGCGGGCCATGGCCACGTTCAGCACGGGCTTGATGCGTTCCGGCTGCAAACCCGCCACCACATAGGCGGAAACGCCCGCCGCCATGGCCGCTTCCATGGAGTCGGCCTTGTCGTCTTCGGTGAACATGACGATGGGGCGGCGCTCGTCACGGGTGGCAATCACGATGTGTTCCAGCACGTCGCGCGCGTCCGATTCGGCGTCGACGATGATCATGTCGGGCTGCAGGCGGGCGATGTGTTCGGGCAGGTGGAAATCGGCGGGCAGCGAGGCCACCAGGTCGTAGCCGGCTTCCGCCAGGCCGGCGTGCAGGGCCTGGGCGCGTGCCTCACTTTCGTGCGGCGGGTGGATCAAAACGATGCGTAAATTGCGGCTCATACCCCCTGTGTTGCAAGAACCGCGCCAGCTTTCGAGTTAATATTCGGGCATGAACCAGACAACCTCCCCCCTGCACCTGGCGCTGGCCGCCATCGTTCTTGTCGTCCTGGCATGGTCCGGCTTTACGCCGTACGACCGCACCACGTGGTGGCTGGAAGTGGCGCCCGTGCTGGTGGCGCTGCCGCTGCTGGCGGCCACGTACCGCAGCTACCGGCTGACGGACCTGTTGTACGTCCTGATCGCCGTGCATTGCGTGATCCTGATGGTGGGCGGCGCCTACACCTACGCGCGGGTGCCGCTCGGCTTCGACCTGCAGCACTGGTTCGGCCTGTCGCGCAACCCGTACGACAAGATCGGCCATTTCGCGCAGGGCTTCGTGCCGGCCATGGTGGCGCGCGAAATCCTGCTGCGGGGCCGCTACCTCAAGCCGGGCAGGATGCTGGCCTTTATCGTGCTGTGCATCGTGCTGGCGATCAGCGCGACGTATGAGCTGGTGGAATGGGGCGCGGCGGTGGCGCTGGGCCAGGGTGCGGATGAATTCCTCGGCACCCAGGGCGACCCGTGGGATACGCAATCCGATATGTTCATGGCCCTGCTGGGCGGCGCGGCAGCCTTGCTGCTGCTGTCGCGCCGGCACGACCGCCAACTGGCGGCGCGCCTGGGCGCCTCCGCTTAAGCCAGGCGGCGCTGGCGGCCGGCCGCGGTGGCGGACGCCGGCTGCGGGCTGCGCGCGGCGCCCGGCACCACCGACAGCGGCGGCACGCGCGCGCCATCGAGCTTGAACACGCTGACCATGTGCGCCAGGTTGGCCGCCTGTTCCTGCATGCTTTGGGAAGCGGCCGTCGCCTCCTCCACCAGCGCGGCATTCTGCTGGGTCACCGCATCCATCTGGGTCACGGCGGCATTCACCTGCTCGATGCCGGACGATTGCTCCCGCCCGGCCGACGTGATTTCGCTCATGATGCCGGTGACGCGGCCCACGCTGACCACCACGTTCTCCATAGTGGCGCCGGCCTGGCCCACCAGCCGCGTGCCGATTTCGACCTGCTCGACCGAATTGCCGATCAATTCCTTGATTTCCTTGGCGGCCGAGGCCGAGCGCTGCGCCAGGTTGCGCACTTCCGAAGCCACCACCGCGAAGCCGCGGCCCTGCTCGCCGGCGCGCGCCGCTTCCACCGCGGCATTCAGCGCCAGGATGTTGGTCTGGAAGGCGATGCCGTCGATCACGCCGATGATGTCCACGATCTTCTTGGCCGATTCATTGATCGAGCCCATGGTGTCCACCACCTGGGCCACCACGGCGCCGCCCTCCTGCGCGATGGCCGAAGCGCTCTGCGCCAGTTCGTTGGCCTGGCGCGCGCTGTCCGAGTTCTGCCTGACCGCCGAGGTGAGTTGCTCCATCGAGGCTGCGGTTTCTTCCAGCGAGCCGGCTTGCTGCTCGGTGCGCGCGGACAGGTCCAGGTTGCCGGCCACGATCTGCTCCGAGGCGCTGGCGATGGTGTCGGTGGCGTTGCGCACTTCGCCGACGATGCGCGCCAGGCCGTCGCGCATGTGCTTCATGGCGAACAGCAGGCTGCCCTGGTCGCCGGGACGGGTGTCCACTTCCACCGACAGGTCGCCGGACGCGATCTGGTTGGCGATGGACGCTGCGTAATCGGGCTCGCCACCCAGGCGGCGGGTCAGCCACAGGGTGAGCGTGACAGCGGCCACGGCGCCCAGCGCCGCGCTGGCCGCCAGCAGGGAAATGATCAGGACGCGCGAGGATTGGTAAATCTCTTCGCCGTGCTTGGCTTCCGCCTCGCCGCCTTCGTGATACAGCTTGACCATCTTGTCGACCTGGCCGCGCAGCGCGACGATCAGCTTGTTCGATTCGCCGCGGATCAACTCCTTGGCCAGCTGGTCGTCATTGGCGCGGGCGGCGGCGCGGATCTTGGCATCTTCTTCCATGTAGCGCGCCCACATCTTGACGAAGCCGTCGTACAACTCCTTTTCCTCGGGCGTGGCCAACAGCCGCTCGAAGTCGTCCTGCATCTTGCGCAGGTCGACCAGGTCGGCGGCGATCACCTTGTCGTACTTGTCCATCTCTTCCGGTTTGGTGGAAATGATGTACTGGAATTCGCGCGTGCGAATGCGCGCTACCTGCGACTTCAAATCCTGCACCACGCGCATGCTTGGCATCCAGCGCGCCGACAGCGCACTGGCCGTGGTGCGCACCGTCGACAACTGCACGATCGCGAAAATGCCGACACCAACGGTCAGCACCAGCACTGCGGCAAACGCCAACGACAGCTTGGTGGCGAGCTTCAATTCATGTAGCCATTTCATATCGTTCCCTCATCGTTTCCGTGATGAAAGATTCTATCGCAATGCAATATCTTTTGGTGAATATTAGAGAGATTTATTGTTAACTGGAAATTTACGCTGCATTTTTAATACTTAGTTATTGCAATATCAATTCTACGTAGTATTACGTAACTGTAGGGATTTCCTGACATTTCCTGACAAACTGATCAAAAGTAGCCCGGTTTACCCCGCCTTTTCTGACGTTTCCTCACAGAAGAAATGTTTACACTGCAACTAGTTTCTTCGGTTTAACTTAATTTTGCAGTGCACCATTTTTCACCTGAAAGGAGTCGCCCCATGCTTTCCTCATTTGAGAAATCCGGCAGTATTGCTATCGCCAAGCGCAATTTTTCCTGGGGCGAGGATTTAGCGCGCATCGTCCGCATCGTCGGAAACTATTTCGAAGACTTCAATGGCAACGGCTTCTTCCCGCATCCGGAAGAAGAAAAGCTGCAGCGGGAGCTGTTGCGCGTGCCCACCCTGGCGCGCCTGGCCGAAGCGCTGGACACGTCCCACCTGCGCGGCATCGCCATCACCAGCCTGGGGCTGTCCCACCTCAGCGAGGCCGAGCGCAATGCGGTGCTGTACGCGATTGCCCTGACGCGCGGCTTCCCCACTTCCACCGACCAGCGCACGCGGCGCGTGGCGTGGGACGTGCGGGCCAAGGCCGGCGCCCAGCAAGCCGCGCGCTTCACCACCTTTTCCGAACGCGTGGGCGGCGCCGAGATGCACACCGATTCCTCCTTCTACCCGATGCCGGAGGAACAGTTCATGCTGTACGTGGTGTCCGCCGCGCGCTGCAACGGCGGCGAATCGCTGCTGATCGACGTCGAGGACATCCACCGCGAGCTGCAGAAAACGCGCGAAGGCCGCATCGCCTACAGCCTGCTGACCACACGCGAAGTGCCGTTCCGCGTGCCGGCCGTGTATGCCGCCGAGGACGACAACGTGGAGTACTACCTGGCGCCCGTGTTCCGGCACGACGACGGCCTGACGATCCGCTGGCGCTACGACTCGATCATGAAGGGCCTGGCGGCGCGGCCCGACCTGTGCAGCCCGGAGCTGGTGGAGGCGGTGGAACTGGTGAACGACATCGTGGAGCGCCGCGCGCCGCGCTTCCATCGCCACCTGCCGGACGATACACTGCTATGGGCCGACAACCACCACACGCTGCACGGGCGCGCGGTGTACACGGACCCGGGGCGGCATCTGATACGCATCCGTATTTCCAACACGCCTAACGCGCGCCGTATCGGGCCGTCGGGCATTTCGGCAGACTGAGACCACGACCTATCCATGCTCGCTTCGATCATCCCCGTCTTCCTCGTCATCCTGCTGGGCGTGGCGATCCGCCAGTACCGCTGGCTGCCGGACGACTTCTTCCCGTCGGTGGAGAAGTTCTCCTATTTCATCGCCTTCCCCGCCCTGCTGTTCGCCGGCACGGCCAGGCTGGACTTCCACGGCCGCATGGTCGGCGAGCTGGCCCTGGCCACGCTGGTGCCGACCTTCATCGTGGCCGGCCTGGCCTTATGCCTGCTGCTGTTCTGGCGCGGGCTGCCGGATGCCAGCCGGTCTTCCGTGATGCAGGGCGCCATGCGGCCCAACAGCTATTTCGGCATCGCGGTGTCGGCGCTGTTCTTCCCGCCGCAGACGGCCTCGCTGGTGATGCTGGCATTGGCGCTGTGCCTGCCGGTGGTGAACGTGATGTCGATCCTGGCGCTGTCTTGGTGGAGCGGCAGCAAGGCGGACCTGGGCAAGGTGGCGCGGACGCTGGCCACCAATCCCATCATCCTGTCCACACTGGCGGGGATGATCGCGAGCATGAGCGGCCTGGCCCTGCCGGCGCCGCTGATGAACACCCTCGACATCCTGGGCAAATCGGCCCTGGCACTGGGCCTGGTGTGCGTCGGCAGCGGCCTGGTGTTCTCGCTGGAGGGCTTGCGGCCGGCGGCGCTGGTCCTCACCTCCGCGCTCAAGCTGCTGGTGCTGCCGCTGGTGGCAACGCGCGTGTGCGCCGCGGCAGGCATTCCGGAAACGGTGGCACTGGCCGCCGTGTTCTATTGCGCGCTGCCGACGGCACCCAATGCATACATCATGGCGCGCCAACTGGGTGGCGATGCGCGGCTGATGGCGTCGCTGATCACCATGCAGACTTTGCTCGCAGCTCTAACCATTCCGGCGACCCGGTTGTTTTCGGTGACATAGCCGGAATCTATCGCGCGTCACGAACGTGTCTCCAACTTTCGTCAGTCCAATAGGAGTCTGACCTGGAAAAGTAGATGGCTCCGCGTTCATTCAGATTGTCCAGAGCCTCGCGCGTAAAATTGTGTGCGACAACGACGGCCTTTTCAGATTCCAAATCGCATCTGGCAAGAGCCTTCGAAAGCACGCGCGAGTCAACAATCGAGGTCGATTCACCGCGCATGCCAGGGAATGCAATTACCGTGTAGGTTTCATCGCGCAGTCGGCCCAAATCGACAAATTCGTGAAACTCCTTCGACAGCTTTCGCAGTACGTCGGACGGCGGAACGCGATGAGAGATTGCAGGCTTCAATGCCAAAGATGTGCTCCTGAAGGCGCCAACGACTGTGTTCTCAACGCCTTGGTTCCGTGGGATTCTCTCGGGCGGGCTGCCGCACCAGTTGTTGGGCAAGCCCAATGAGAATTCTTTCAGGACCTCGGATGTAGCAGAGGCGGTAGATGCCTTCGTAGTTGACGACTTCATCGACCACTGTTGCACCGAGTCTGCTTAGCCGGGCGAGAGTGTCGTCGAGGTCCTCGACCGTGAACATCACGCGTAGGTATCCCAGCGAATTGACTGGGGCCGCGCGGTGATCCGATGCGATCGCTGGGGTGTCGAAGCGCGATAGCTCGAGGCGGCTGTGGCCATCGGGCGTGCGCATCATGGCGATCTCGACGCGCTGGCCGCGCCCTCCCGGGGCGCGGCCCGCCCCCTCGCCTTCGATAGGCATGCGGCCGTGAAGGGTTAGGCCCAGTTACGTGGAGAATTATATGGCGGTATCGAGGTTCTCCACGACGATGCCGACGTTGTCCATACGCGTGACGGTCATGATGTCTCCTTTGCCTAACGAATGTAAGGGAATTGACGGGTAACGCCCCCGATACCTTGCCGAAAACGCCATTCAGAGCCCTCAACCACGGCGCGCACCTCACACAAACAAATGCTCGAGCGCCAGATCGCGGCTCCCAGCGATGGGCCTGCCTGATCGACGGAGCGTCTTGGCTGTTCAATCATTGCTGATCCTCAGTCCTAAGCTCTGAAAACTGCCAGTGGAAAGAAGACAAGAAAGCCTCGGATTCTTCATCAAATTCTTAATGACCATGTCGTCCTTTTCGCTGGCCGACGCGCTGACAATGATGTAAAGGATTGGTCCCCTCGGCATGATATCTTTCGAGTCGTCAAAAACCTCCGGGCAGGTAAGTTTTCCGGTTAACCACCAGCGCTCCTTTGTTCCATCAGGCAGAAAGGAACTACTCTCTAAGCCGGGACATAGTAACCGAGTGTGTCGTGAGTTCTTCGGCAAGAGCATTGACTGAGGCAACGACGATTGTAAGAGTAAGCGGAGCAAGTAGCTTCATCGATTTCCAACTCGGTTGTTTAGCGGAATGCGAAGGCGCACTCCAGAAGCCTAATCGTTGGACGTAACCTGACGCAGCAGCGCTAAGCGATGCGGAGGTTTGTTGAGGGAATCGTTGGGCTTATTCCAAAGTGCACGTGAGCTCAAATGCGCCTCCTCGATCTATCGGATTCCAGCCGGTGGTCAGCGCCTGTCGGATCGCCCTTTCGACCACAACTGGAGTGATGGGAACGAAATCCACATTCATCCAGTTGTCTGGGCGAAGTACATTCAGCTTTACCAACAGCGTTGTCAGTCCACCGTTTTCAAGATCAACCGCGAAAGACATTCCGGTCTGCGCAAGTGCCTGATCATATGTGGGGCGTGGCCGGACTATCCATCGGTACGGAATGGAATCAACAATAATGCGGCGGCTACCTTTTCTTGCGATCGCCATAGAGTCAGGTGCTGCAACGGTGCTCAGTGGCGTACGAAAGCGGGCTAAGACCGATGTAACTCATCCACTGGAGCGTAGGGTTAGGCGATAGCGCCACTGAGCACCTCGTTCACTACGAAGAGGAACCGGTTTTCGTCGACGTCTTCAATGAAGACAATTTCGCCATTTTCCAACGATTCGTCGGAGACTGAAATTTGAAGATCGTAGCACCCATGTGGCAGTTCGCCTCCATGAGTAGAAACCGAAAACAAATAACGTCCCCGCGCATGAAGGCGAAAGCCAAATGCATCAGAAAGTGGACCGAATTCGCCAACTAATTCAAACGAGCCAATGCCAACTTCGGCTTCAAGCGCGCGAAGCAGTTCGAAAGCGGGTGCGTAGCCTGGAGCCTGCATTCTCAAGTGTAACGTGTCCAATAGTCGGGGCGCTGTAGCGCGTCCGTGTTGATTAAGAGGTTAGGCGCGCTCGGCGCCGACCTTGGATTCGAGGCTCTGGAGATATGAAATAAGCTCTTTGAGTTGTTCGCTTGGAACGCGCAGCGTTGGGGCAGGCCAGTTGGCTGCACTGCTAGCGCTTTGCGTCATTGAGGCAGTCATGGGCGATTGCATTCACTTCAAAGGAATTCATCTCTTCACCCCAGGTAATGACTCGCAAACACTTCCCGGTCTTCTTGAAACTGAATGAACAAACTGGCTTGTCCATAGCGCAGCCATCCATTTCGCGATACTTCCGCTGAATTTTTCTATCGTGCTCCATCGTTTGTATCTCCAGGTGATGCACCGGAACCCAATGATCACGTATCAGGATTTTTCGGGCAGAAGCATAATCGCGGCCAATCAATGCTTCAGGTTCAGCCGCCACAGCGAGAGGCGTGCCCGCGACAATCGCCAAGAGAATTGTTGCTGGAGCGAGAGCCCGAGTTCGCGTGGTCATGTTTGCTAACGTTACTGATCAGAGGGCGCCGTCACGCGTCCCCAGGACTGATTGGTTAGCCAAAAACTGGCTCCGCGCTTGCCGACAATGTTCGCAATACCAAGCGTTTACTGGCCTAGCCGGCACATTCCCACCTTCGGTAGAGAATGGATCTTCTGCCGCATGCGGGAACCACTCCGATCGAGCGTCCAAGTAAGAGCGAGCGTAGTCGAGGCAACCTTCAAACAGTTCAAGCGTACACGGCGACAATTCGGAGCGATGAACTTCGCAAACGCGAAAAGCTATCTCGAGGTCACTCAACTCGCATCTTAAATCGGGATATGCCTGAAAGAAACGCGAGAGTTCTTGCTCTTGCCAAAATTTTAGGCGCGGCCTAAACCCTTGTCGAAGAAACTTTCGATAACGCTCGTTTCCGACAAACGCCTCGAACTGGGTTCTCAATGTGCTTAGTGAAGTTGCTGCCATAAGGGACTACCGCGTGCGATAACCGGCGGCTGAAGCGCGCAGCGCGTAAGCAGTCCGGTTAATTGAAAGGTTGGGCTTAAGCATAGTAACCTTTTTCGCCCAAGCCAAACGTTGCGAAAAATTTGCTGTCGGGCTCCTCAGTATCTGGCCGCCACAAGGCCATATCTAAAGCGCCTGAAATGAAGCTGCAACCACCTTCTTCTAACTGGAAATCGGCCTGCTCCATAAAACGCTTCATCAACGATACGGCGTCAGTGGCAAACACTGGCAACCCGAAACATAGAACTTCGATCCCGGAGCCGCCAGATACTTCAACAAATTCGACAACGCCTTCTGTTTTGTAAAAAACCTGAAGCGCATTATTGAACCATGCGTCCGTGGGTTGAACGGAGCCCGCCGCCTTTTTTTTGAAGGTAGCCTCCGGAGTCCCGAGCGTCGAATGGATCTCTGAGCGATTAGCACCGATTCGCACCGGGCCAAGACTCACGTAAGGAATAGCTTCAAAATTCTTCATAGGCCCAACGAACGTAAGGGACTTCCCCCGTCCCACATGCGCAGCATTGAACTTGCTGCAGGCACCTACGGTCTAAAGATGTGGAAGTCGTCTTCATCAATGACCCAATAAGGGAAGGTCATGAACAAGGTTAGCACTTTAGCAGCAAAGGGGAATGGCGAAAACATTCCGACCATGATCGACATGGATCTGGCTAAAAGCGTGCTTGGGCTCCATGCCGTCAGCTACCACGGCAAAGCTGTGGCCTGGCCGCCGTGTTCTATTGCGCACTGCAGACTGCGCCCAATGCCTACGTCATGGCGCCAGATGGGCGGCGACGCGCGGCTGATGGCATCGCTGATCATACGCGAGCGTGACGGGCCAGCGCCTGCCAGCTAGCGATCCGCAACGAATAAGTACGTTCGTGCGCATTTTGATCCAGATCAAGGAAAGATCGGGGCCCACTCCCTAAAGTGAGCCCTTGGAAAATGCTGCACAGCACAATCGCGCTGTCCGCCCCGGCCCACACACAACGGAACTGCCCATGCCAGAACGCTCCTACACCCCGCGCACAGCCTACCAACTGCTGGACCAGAAGGTGCACGCCAGCCTGGCCAATGCCAGCTCCTCCTTATCGATCGCTTCCGCCCTGCTCGCCGTCACGGATTGGGCGCTGCACCTTGCCGTATCGCCCGGCAAATGCGCTGAATTGGGCGAGCTGGCATTGACGCAGTCCTGCGCCATGGCGCGCTATACATTGGAAAGCGCCCGTGGCCAGGCTCCCGCGCCGCTGGTAAGCGAACGCCGTTTTGTGGCGCCGGAGTGGCAGCAATGGCCGTTCAATACCTGGCACCAAGGCTTCCTGCAGACGGAAAAGTGGTGGCAGGCGGCTGCCACCGATGTCTGGGGCGTGTCGAGCCATCACCTGGCGCAAGTCGGCTTTGCGGCCCGCAACCTGCTGGATGTCGCCTCCCCTGCCAACCAGTTCTGGACCAATCCCGAAGTGCTGCGCGCCACGGCCGACCAGGGCGGATGCAATCTGGTCCGCGGCGCATGCCTGGCGCTGCGCGATTGGCAGCAAGGATTTGCGCAGCGCCAGTCCGCGCCCACCGGACCGCACCAGCAAATGGGACAGGAACTGGCGAGCACCCCCGGCAAGGTTGTACTGCGCAATGACTTGATCGAGCTGCTGCAATACGCGCCGGCCGGCGAACAGGTGTACGCGGAACCGGTCTTGCTGGTGCCGGCCTGGATCATGAAGTATTACATCCTCGACCTGACGGCCCAGACCTCCCTGGTGCGCTACCTGGTCGAACGCGGCCACACCGTATTCTGCATCTCCTGGCGCAACCCCGGCCCAGAGCAGAGCGAGCTGGATATGGATGACTACCTGGAGCAAGGCTGGTTCGCCGCGCTCGACAAGGTTGGCGAGATCATTCCCGGCCAGCGCGTCCATGCGGCCGGCTATTGCCTGGGCGGCACCCTGCTCACGATCGCTGCCGCCGCCATGGCGCGTGCACAGGACCAGCGCCTGGCCTCACTGACCTTGCTGACCACCCAGACCGACTTCACCGAGCCGGGCGAGCTTGGCCTGTTCATCGACGACAGCCAGCTCGGCGTGCTGGAGGCGCAAATGCAGGAGCGCGGCGTGCTGCGCGCCGAGCAAATGGCCGGCGCCTTCCAGCTGCTGCGCGCCAACGACCTGCTGTGGTCGCGCATGGTGCGCCGCTATCTGCTTGGCGAAGAAGAATTTCCCAACGACCTGATGGCATGGAACGCCGACGCCACGCGCATGCCGGCGCGCATGCACTCGCAATACCTGCGCCGCCTGTTCCTTGGCAACGACCTGGCGGCGGGCCGCTACACGGTGCAAGGCAAGCCGGTGGCACTGGTCGACATCACCTTGCCGGCCTTCATGGTGGCGACGCAGTCCGACCATGTGGCGCCGTGGCGCTCGGTCTACAAATTCCATGCGCTAAGCCGCGGAGAGATCACCTTCGTGCTGTGCAGCGGCGGCCATAACACCGGCATCGTCAGCCCGCCCGGCGCGCCGCACCGCCAGTACCAGATCCACACCCATGCGGCCAGTGCTCACCACTTGTCGCCGGACGAATGGCTGGCCGTGGCACGCCAGGAGCAAGGCTCGTGGTGGCCCGCCTGGCAAGCCTGGCTGGCGGCGCGCTCGGGGCCGCGCGTGGCGCCGCCGCGCCTTTCCGCCAGCGGTGCCGATGCGCCCGGCGATTACGTCATGGAGAAATGACATGGGTCTTTCATTGGAAGGCAAGAAAGGACTGGTCGTCGGCATCGCCAACCGCGACAGCATTGCCTGGGGCTGCGCGCGCGCGCTGCGCCAGGCCGGCGCGACACTGGCGGTGACCTGGCTGAACGACAAGGCGCGACCGCACGTCGAACCGCTGGCGCAGGAACTCGCGGCGCCCATCCAGCTGCCGCTCGACGTGGAACAGCCGCCGCAGATGCAGTCCCTGTTCGACGCCATCGGCGCGCAATGGGGGAAGCTCGACTTTGTGCTGCATTCGATCGCCTATGCGCCCGGCGCCGACCTGCAGGGCCGCGTGGTGGACAGCTCGGCCGCCGGGTTCGCGCGGGCGATGGACATCTCCTGCCATTCCTTCCTGCGCCTGGCGCGCCTGGCCGAGCCGCTGATGAAAGATGGCGGCAGCCTGCTGACCATGAGCTATCTTGGCGCGGAGGAAGTGGTCGCCAATTACGGCGTCATGGGGCCGGTCAAGGCCGCGCTGGAAGCGAGCGTGCGCTACCTGGCTTCCGAGCTGGGTCCGCGCGGCATCCGCGTCAACACTGTCTCGCCGGGGCCGCTGGCCACGCGCGCCGCATCGGGCATTCCGGCTTTTGACGCCCTGCTCGCCAACGCGATCCGCCGCGCGCCACTGCGCCACGCCGTCACGGTGGACGACGTCGGCGCCTTATGCGCGTTCCTGGTCAGCGATGCCGCGCGTGCCATCACCGGCGATACGCTGTACGTCGACGCCGGCTACCACATCCTGGATTGAGCCTGCCATGCGACGGATTGCCCTCATCCCCCTGCCGCTGGCGGCGCTACTGGCCGGCTGCGTCAACCTGGCGCCAGGCTACCAGCAGCCGGCGCTGCCGGTGCCGGCGCAGTACGCGGCGCCCGCGCCGGCCGGCAGCGTGCCGCCCGATAGCGATTGGCGCAGCTACTTCAGCGACCCGCAGCTGCAGGCATTGATCGCGCAGGCGCTGCAGAACAACCGCGACTTGCGCATCGCCGCCAGCCGCGTCGCGCAAGCGCGGGCCGCCTACGGCATCGAGGCGTCGGCCGAGCTGCCGGCGCTGGCGGCGCAGGCCGGCGCCGACCGTACGCGCGTGCCCGCCGACCTGAACCTCACGCGCCGGCCGCTGCATGCCAACCAGTACCAGGCCGGCGTCGGGCTGGCCAGCTGGGAGCTGGATTTCTGGGGCCGCGTGCGCAACCTGGGCGACGCCGCCCTGCAAACCCTGCTCGCCACCGACGCCGCGCGCAGCGCCGTGCACGCCAGCCTGGTCGGGCAGGTAGCCCTGCACTGGCTCGACTTGCGCGACACCGGGCAGCGCATCGCCCTGGCCGAGCGCACCCTGGCCAGCCGCCAGCGCACCTACGACATGGTGGCGCGCCGCGCGGCGCTGGGCTCGTCGTCCCAGCTCCAGCTGGCCCAGGTCGAAACCCTGCTGATCCAGGCGCGCGCCCTGCTGCTGCAACTGCAGCAGGAACGCGATACCCAGCAGCATGCCCTGGCCCTGCTGGTCGGCGCGCCCGTCGCCCTGCCGGAGGGCGAGCCCGGGCCCAGCATGGCGGCGCCGGCCGCCGGGCTGCCATCCGACCTGCTGGTGCGGCGGCCCGACATCGTGGCCGCCGAACACCGGCTGCGGGGCCCCAATGCCCACAAACGCGCCGCCCCCCCCGCGTTTTTACCCCGCCAAGCGCAGACACGAACGCTCGGCACCGCCAGCGCTGAGCTGGACGGCCTGTTCGACCGCGGCAGCCGCGCCTGGACCTTCGCGCCCTCCATCACGCTGCCGCTGTTCGACGGCAGCCGCCGGCGCGACCAGTTGCACCTGGCCGAAGCGCGCCGCGACGAAGCGCTCGCTGCCTACGAGAAGGCGGTGCAAGCGGCCTTCCGCGACGTTTCCGATGCGCTGTCCGCCCTGCACTGGCTGGCCGGCCAGGCGCAAGTGGCCGACGCCGCGGTGCAGGTGCAGCAGCGGCGCGCCCGCCTGTCCCAGTTGCGCTACGACAGCGGCGCCAGTTCCTACCTGGACGTGCTGGACGCGCAGCGCGACCTGCTGACGGCCGAACAGCAGCAGGTGCGCGCCCACCATGCGCTGCAGGCGGCGCACGTCACGCTCTACCTTGCACTGGGCGGCGCCGCCGGCGCGCCCGCTCCTCTCCCGTCAGGCCATTCATCATGATCAAGCCCAAGAAAAAACCATTGCTGCTGGCGGCGCTGCTGGCCGCCCTGTCCATCGGCGCCGCCTATGCCTGGGTGCAGGCGCACCCGCGCGGCTACGGCGACCGTGTCGTGAGCGGCAATGGCCGCATCGAGGCCACCGAAATCGATGTTGCCGCCAAGCTGCCCGGCCGCCTGCAGGACATCCTGGTCGACGAAGGCGACTTCGTGCACGCCGGCCAGGTGCTGGCGCACATGCAGGTCAAGTCGCTGGAAGCGCAGCGCGACGAGGTGCTGGCGCAGCAGCAGCATGCGCGCGCCAACGTGGCCAGCGCCGAAGCGGCCATTGCCATGCGCCTGGGCGACCAGGCCGCCGCGCAGGCGGTGGTGGCGCAGCGCGAAAGCGAGCTGCAGGCGGCGCGCCGCCGCCTGGCCCGCTCCGAAACGCTGGCCGGCGAAGGCGCGGCCGCGGAACAGGAGCTGGACGACGACCGCGCCCGCGTCGGCGCCATCAGCGCGGGCTTGCGCGCGGCACAAGCGCAAGCGGCCGCCGGCGGCAGCGCGGTGCAGGCGGCGCGCATGCAGCTGCAAGGCGCGCAAGCCGCCGTCAGCGCGCTGCAGGCGACCCTGGCGCGCATCCAGGTCGATATCGACGACGGCGCGCTGACCGCCGCGCGCGACGGCCGCGTGCAATACCGCATCGCGCAGCCGGGCGAAGTGCTGCCCGGCGGCGGCAAGGTCCTCAGCCTGGTCGACCTGGGCGACGTCTACATGACCTTCTTCGTGCCGGAAGTGGCGGCCGGCCAGCTGGCGCTCGGCAGCGAAGTGCGCGTGGTGCTGGATGCGGCGCCGCAGTATGTGATTCCGGCGCGCGTGTCGTACGTCTCGAGCACAGCCCAGTTCACGCCGAAAACCGTGGAAACCGCCAACGAGCGGCAAAAGCTCATGTTCCGCGTCAAGGCGCGCATCGACCGCGCCCTGCTGCAAAAGCATTTGCCGCTGGTGAAGACCGGCCTGCCCGGCACGGCCTGGGTCAAGCCTGACCGCCAGGCGCAGTGGCCGGCGCAACTGGCGCTGCGGGTGCCGCAGTGAGCGGCGCGGCGCCGGTTGCCGACCTGTCCGGCGTCAGCCTGCGCTATGGCGACGCCGCCGCGCTGAGCGAGATCACGCTGGCACTGCCGGCCGGCTGCATGGTGGGCCTGATCGGGCCGGACGGCGTCGGCAAATCCAGCCTGCTGTCGCTGGTGGCCGGCGCGCGCGCCGTGCAGCAGGGCGGGGTGCGGGTGCTGGGCCGCGATATGCGCGACAAGGCGCAGCGCGCGCTGCTGTGCCCACGCATCGCCTACATGCCGCAGGGCCTGGGCAAGAACCTGTATCCCACCCTGTCGGTGCAGGAGAACCTGGAATTTTTCGGCGGCCTGTTCGGGCACGGCGCCGCCGAGCAGCGGCGCCGCATCGCCCACCTGACGGCCAGCACCGGCCTGGCGCCCTTCCTCGACCGCCCAGCCGGCAAACTCTCCGGCGGCATGAAGCAGAAGCTGGGCTTGTGCTGCGCGCTGATCCACGATCCCGACCTGCTGATCCTCGACGAGCCGACCACCGGCGTCGATCCCCTGTCGCGCGCCCAGTTCTGGGACCTGATCGCCGCCATCCGCGCCCAGCGGCCGCACATGAGCGTGATCGTCGCCACTGCCTATATGGATGAAGCCAACCGCTTCGACTGGCTGGTGGCGATGGATGACGGGCGGGTGCTGGCGTGCGGCACGCCGCACGAGCTGCGCCAGCGCACCGGCAGCGCCAGCCTGGAACAGGCCTTCATCGCCTTGCTGCCGCAAGCGAAGCGCAGCCAGCACCAGCCGGTGCGCATACCAGCGCTGGCCGCCGGCGCCGGCCAGGCCATCGCCATCGAGGCCAGCGGCCTGACCATGCGCTTTGGCGACTTCGTGGCAGTCGACAAGGTGGATTTGCGCATCCGCCGCGGCGAAATTTTCGGTTTCCTCGGCTCCAATGGCTGCGGCAAGACGACCACCATGAAGATGCTGACCGGCCTGCTGCCCGCCAGCGCCGGCAGCGCCAGGCTGTTCGGCCAGCTGGTGGACCCGCGCGACCTGGCGAGCCGGCGCCGGGTCGGCTATATGTCGCAAGCCTTTTCGCTGTACGGCGAACTGACGGTCCGGCAAAACCTGGTGCTGCACGCGCGCCTGTTCAGCGTACCCGAGCCGGAGATTGCCGGCCGCGTGCAGGAGCTGGCGCAGCGCTTCGGCCTGGAAGGCGTGCTCGACTCCCTGCCCGAGCAGCTGCCGCTCGGCATCCGCCAACGCCTGTCGCTGGCGGTGGCCATGGTGCCCCGCCCGGGATTGGTGATCCTCGACGTGGCCACTTCCGGCGGCGTCCCGGTGGCGCGCGACCAGTTCTGGCAGCGGGTGA
>CBHWEO010000081.1:0-18743 GCA_966112955.1 uncultured Duganella sp.
GAAGTCGGCGGCGATGTCGGCGATGTAGTCGCCGTTGTAGGCCGACTCCGGCCATTCCGCGTCACCCGGCTTGAGGCCTTTGGCGCGGCACTGGACCGAGGTGGCCAGGGTCTGGATCTGCACGCCGGCGTCGTTGTAATAGAACTCACGGGTGACCTTGGCGCCCTGCGCTTCGAACAGGGAGGACAGGGCGTCGCCCAGCGCCGCCTGGCGGCCATGGCCCACGTGCAGCGGGCCGGTCGGGTTGGCGGAGACGAATTCGATGATGACGTTCTTGCCGGCCAGCGCTTCGCTCTGGCCGAAAGTGGCGCCTTGCTGCAGCACGGTCTTGACCACGGACTGCTTGGCCGCGTCGGTCACGCGCAGGTTGATGAAGCCCGGGCCGGCGATTTCGGCCGTTGCCACCAGTTGCTTGCCGGCCGGGTTTTCCTGCAGGGCGGCGACGATTTTCTGCGCCAGTTCGCGCGGGTTCATCTTCAGCTGCTTGGCCAGCTGCATGGCGATATTGCAGGCGACGTCGCCGTGCGACGGGTCGCGCGGACGCTCCAGCACCACGTTGGCTTTGACGTCGGAACCTTCCAGGATCGGCGCGAGCGCGGCCTGGAACAGGGAAATGATCTCTTGCTTTTGTTGGGCGAGCATGTAAATGGCTGGGCGGCGCTGCGGCCTGCCTCTATATAAACGTCTGAAAGAGGGACATTATACTGAAAAGCCTATCATTCCCTCCATTGCTTGAGTCGCTTTCGAGAGGGCGGCTCGTCTGGTGGAAACCGCGCTGGCGTTACCGCCGCCGATGCGCTCTTGCCTTGGCGCCCCCCTGTCCCGGGTTACAATCTCGGTTTTTACAGATTTACCGCGATGATGGCGGCCTCCCCGGCCGCCCCGCCGGCTGGCGGGCGCGATGACAGGATTGCAATGACTAAGAAAGAGCGCCCAACCTTATCCCTCAAACCCAAGGCTAAGCCGGCTGCGCCAGCGGCCAGGGCGCCTCGTGCGCAGGGAGAGGGCGCCCCGCGCACTGCTGGCCCGCGTGCCGCCGGCCAGCCCCGCGGCGAGACAAGCCCGCGCGGCAGCGGACCACGCCCGTCCGGCGACACCCGTGAAGACTCCCGCAATGGTCGCGGCCCGCGCAGCGCCGCCCCCCGCACCGGCGACGCCTCGCGGGACGAGCGCAGTTCGCGCGGCGCTGGCGCCCGCACCGGCGGGGGCGCGCGCAGCGAGGAGACGGCTCCTGGTTCGCCATGGGCCGCACGCAAGCCTGCGGCCCGCGCGGCGGAGGCGCCGGCAGCACGCCCGGCAGCCGGCAAACCCGCGCTGCGCGAAAGCCATCACCGCGACCTGAAACCGCGCGTCCAGACCGAATTCCAGGCCGAGCTGAAACAGGATTCCCTGGCCTTCGCCATGCTGGGCGCGGCCACCGCCGCGGTACAGGTCCAGCAGGGCACGGCCCTGCCGCAGGCCCTGGCCGCCGTATTCGCGAACAATAACGCCACGCCGCAAGCGCGCGGCGCGATCCAGGACATCGCCTACCGCGCCATGCGCCAGCTGGCCCTGAGCGAAATCCTGACCGGCCTGATGGCCCCGAAGGCCCCGGACCCGATGGTGCAGGCCCTGCTGTCCATCGCCTTGCCGCTGATCGCCCCGGCCGACGGCAGCCCGGCGCCGTACGAAGCGTTCACGGTGGTCGACCAGGCGGTCACCGCCGCCGGCGCCCACCCCGACACCGCGCGCGCCAAGAACATGGTGAACGCGCTGCTGCGCCGCTTCCTGCGCGAGAAGGAAGAGCTGCTGGAAGAAGCGCTGCAGCAGCCGGAGGCCAGGTACAACTACCCGCAATGGTGGATCGACGCTGCCATCACCGCCTACCCGAAGCAGTGGGAGCAGGTGCTGGCCGCCGGCAACGCGCCGCCGCCGCTGACCCTGCGCGTCAACGTGCGCCGCACCAGCGTGGAAGCCTACCTGGCCCGCCTGGAAGCCGCCGGCATCGCCGCGCAGCGGATCGGCCCATCGGCCATCCGCCTGGCCAAGCCGGTGCCGGTGCAGCAGGTGCCGGGCTTCGCGGAAGGCGAGGTTTCGGTGCAGGACGCCGGCGCCCAGCTGGCCGCGCCATTGCTGGACGTGCAAGCCGGCATGCGCGTGCTGGACGCGTGCGCCGCGCCCGGCGGCAAGACCTGCCACATCCTGGAGCTGGCCGATGTCAATTTGACAGCGCTCGACGCCGACCCGAAGCGCCTGCAGCGGGTGCAGGAGAACCTCGACCGCCTGCAGCTGCAGGCCACCCTGCAGCCGGCCGAAGCCCAGGCCGACGGCTGGTGGGACGGCCAGCCCTTCGACCGCATCCTGGCCGACGTGCCCTGCACCGCCTCCGGCATCGTGCGCCGCCACCCGGATATCCGCTGGCTGCGCCGCAAGAGCGACACCCGTCAACTTGCAACACTTTCGTCGCAAATTCTCGACAATCTTTGGAAAATGCTGGCCCCCAATGGTAAATTGCTGTTCGTGACATGTTCGTTGTGGCCGCAGGAGTCCGAGGCGCAGGCGGCCGCTTTCGCGGTGCGCAACCGCGCCACCCGCCTCGATGCACCCGGCCAATTGCTGCCCCTGGGCGGCGCCGAGCAGGATCACGATGGTTTGTTCTACGCATTGTTCCGGAAAGATGCGTGACCCTTTGACGAGCACCAGGCAAGTGATCCAAAGATTTTTTCGACTCCTTTGCTGGCAGTTGCTGTTGACGCTTGCGTGTGCCTTGCCGCACGCCGCCCACGCCGCCGAAGAGACGGTGGAGATCACGCGCGCCTATATCGAGGCGGCGGAAGAGGGCTACCGGCTGTCGGCCGCCTATGCCTTTGAACTGAGCCACGGGCTGGAAGACGCCGTGCAATCCGGCGTATCGCTGCACTTCACCACCGAAATCAGCTTCACCCGGCCGCGCTGGTACTGGTTCGACGAGAAAGCCGTCACCGCCAAACGCACCCACAAGCTGTGGTACGACGTACTGACCCGCCAGTACCACGTGAAGATCATCGGCAGCGTGGCGCAGCCATTCCAGACGCTGGACGAAGCCCTGTTTTTCATCCGCCGGCCCACCCGCTGGGTAGTCGCGCCGCGCGGTGCCCTGGAGGTGGGCAAAACGTATAATGTGACCCTGCGCATGGGCATGGACAAGGACTTCCTGCCCAAGCCGATCCAGGTCAATGCCTTCAACAACAGCGAGTGGCGCCTCGCCTCCAAACAGAAAACTTTCCAGTACAGGGCCGAGTAAGTGAAATCCGCCCTCCGGTACCTGTTTGTCGTCGCGGGCGCGACCTGCAGCATATTGCTGTTCCTGCTCGCTTCCGCCTCCGACAACTCCGGCTTCTTCGACCGCTATTACGGCTGGCTGCTCGGCCTGAACGCTTCGGTCGCGGTGGCGCTGGTGCTGCTGGTCGGGGTGTCCCTGTTCCGCCTTTACTCGCGCTACAAGAGCGGCAAGTTCGGCTCCAAGCTGATGACACGGCTGGTGGTGCTGTTTGCCGCCATCGGCGTGCTGCCGGGACTGGTGATCTTCCTGGTGTCGGTGCAGTTCGTGTCGCACTCCATCGATTCCTGGTTCAACGTGCGGGTGGAGGAAGCGCTGGACGCCGGCCTGGACCTGGGCCGCTCGGCGCTGGACGAATCGCTGGCCGAACTGGAAGCCCAGGCGCGTGGCACCGTGCGCCAACTGGCCGAAGATCCGTTCTACGCCGCCCCGGCCACGCTGGCGCGCTTCGTACGCCGCCACCCAGGCACCCAGAGCGCCATCATCGTCGACGCCGACGGCGGCCTGATCGTGTCGGCCATGGGCGAGCGCCGCGTCAACCTGTCGGCCGACCTGCCGACCGCCGTCATGCTGGCCAAGGCCAAGGAAGAACCGTCCTACGCCGCCTACGAAGGCGGCGGCGAATTGCGCGACGACCGCGTGGGCGCGCCGCCGCCGGCGCCGCCGGACGCCAACAGCGTGCTGCGCCTGCGCGTGCTGATGGCCATCCCCGACCCGGTGCAGCCATCCGGCGCCCACCTGGCGCCGCGCTACCTGCAGATCATCCAGGCGGTGCCGCAAAAGCTGGCCGCCAACGGCGAGATGCTGCGCACCGCCTATTCCGAATACAAGGAGCGCTTCGTGGCCCGTATCGGGCTGCGCAAGATGTATATCGAGACGCTGACCCTGACGCTGCTGCTGGCGGTGTTCGGCGCCATTGCCGCCGCCTTCCTGATCGCGAACGACCTGGCCCAACCCCTGCTGCTGCTGGCCGAGGGGACCCGCGCCGTGGCCGAAGGCGACCTGTCGCCGCGCCCCATCGTGGCCAGCTCCGACGAACTGGGTACGCTGACCCAGTCCTTCAACACCATGACGCGCCAGCTGTCCGAAGCGCGCGGCGCCGTGGAGCGCAACCGTATCGCGCTGCAGAACGCCAAGGCCCACCTGGAATCGGTGCTGGCCAATATGTCCGCCGGCGTGATGGTGCTCGATTCCGAATTCCGCCTGGTCACCTGCAATGATTCGGTCGAACGCATCCTGCAGCATGCCGGCGTGACCCTGATCGGCCAGCCGCTGGCCGAAGTGGAAGGCATGCAGGAATTCGCCACCGCCATCATCAACGCCTTTTCGGCCCAGAGCGCGCAATCGGCCGCCGGGCGCAACGTGGCGCGCCTGCACTGGCAGCGCCAGATCGAGATCCCGCGCCCGCCCGGCAGCGCCGACGAGAACGAACTGATCCTGCTGACGCGCGGCTCGCGCCTGCCGCTGGAGAGCGGCACCGGCTACATCGTCGTGTTCGACGACATCACCGACGTGATCTCGGCCCAGCGCTCGATCGCGTGGGGCGAAGTGGCGCGCCGCCTGGCCCATGAAATCAAGAACCCGCTGACGCCTATCCAGCTGTCGGCCGAACGCCTGCAGATGAAGCTTGAATCCAAGCTCTCAGGCCCCGATGTGGAATTGCTCAACAAAGCCTCCACCACCATCGTCAACCAGGTCGCCGCCATGAAACGCATGGTCGACGACTTCCGCGATTACGCCCGCACCCCGCCTGCCGTGCTGCAGCCGCTCGACCTGAATTCCCTGGTCGAGGACATCCTGCACCTGTACGTGGGCGGGGAGGGCGACGACATCATCCACGCCAACCTGGCGCCGGCCCTGCCCATGATCCTGGGCGACGATACCCAATTGCGCCAGGTGATCCACAACCTGCTGCAGAATGCGCAGGACGCCCTGCAGGAGCACCCGCCCGTGGGCGCGGCGCCGCGCATCGACGTGGTCACCGAGGGCATCATCTACCAGAGTGCGGACGGCGGCACCCGTATTGCGGTGCGCCTCTCAATCTCGGACAATGGCCCCGGCTTCATGCCCAAGATCCTGGCCAACGCCTTCGAGCCGTACGTGACGTCGAAGGCCAAGGGCACCGGCCTGGGCCTGGCAATGGTGAAAAAAATTATCGAGGAACATGGGGGAAGGGTCGATATCCAGAACCGTGACGATAGTAGTGGTGCATCTGTGCTGATTTTGCTGTTAAAGTTGGCGCCGGTGTAGTTGGCATAATATTGTTGGACTAATAAAATCATTGTCGCGCAGACAGGTATAGAATGCCTGCGTATAGAGCGGCAAAAATGAGGGAAGGGGCAAGGGATACATGGCAAACATTCTCGTAGTTGATGATGAAATGGGCATCCGGGAGTTGCTCTCGGAAATCCTGGGCGACGAAGGGCACGCGGTCACACTGGCGGAAAACGCCCAGCAGGCGCGCCAGGCCCGCGCCGCCGGGGCGCCCGACCTGGTCCTGCTCGACATCTGGATGCCGGACACGGACGGCGTGACGCTGCTGAAGGAATGGCAGCGCGACGGCTTGCTGACCATGCCGGTGATCATGATGTCCGGCCACGCGACCATCGATACCGCGGTGGAGGCGACGCGCATTGGCGCCATGAATTTCCTGGAAAAGCCGATCGCCATGCAAAAGCTGCTGAAGGCGGTGCAGGCGGGCCTGAGCCGGGCGCAGGAAGCGGTGCGGGCGCCGGTGATGGCGGCCCGTCCGGTGATGCCGGCGCCGATCGAGGAAAGCAGTGGCTTCGGCCAGGCGCAGGTGGCGCAACAGCCGGTGACCCATAACCTGGGCATGGCACGGGCGGTGAACGGCGACAACCCGATCTTCAACCTGTCGTTCGACCTGCCGTTGCGCGAAGCGCGCGACGCCTTCGAGCGCATGTACTTCGAACACCACCTGGGCCGCGAAGGCGGCAGCATGACCCGCGTGGCCGAGAAGACCGGGCTGGAACGCACCCACCTGTACCGCAAGCTGAAGCAACTGGGCGTGGAGCCCGGCAAGCTGTCCAAGAAGAACCAGGCTTGATCCACACCACGCTGGTTATAGGACCGACGGCCGCGGCGCGTGAAAACGCGATCGCGGCCGTTTTGTCGCCTGGCCGGCCCACGGCGATCATCCTGGAAGGATTAGCCGACGGCAATTCTCCATTGGTGTATGATGAAAGCGACCCGTCGGCATGGCAGCCGCAGGTGCACCGCATCGCTCCCGGCTGCCTATGCTGCGCCGGTAACCTGGTTTTGCGTGTTACATTGAACCGTCTCTTGCGCCGTCCCCCGGCGCAGCTCTTTATCAGCCTGGCTGATGCCACCCACGTGGACAGCCTGCGCGCCATGCTTGAAACGGCACCCTACGACGCCCTGCTGCGCGTGGAGCCGGTACTGACCGCTTGAAATCGGCTGGCACAGCCCCATCTCGGTTTGGAAACGGAACTGTGAAGGAAGCGATATGAACCTCATCTACAACAGCGAGCAATACAGTGTTGTCGAATTTGGCGCCGACCGTAGCCTGGAAGCCTTGCGCTTCGGCGGGTACGAGATCGTCGACAAGGGCGGCAAGCGTGAAATCTTCATTGCCGGGGTCCTGGCGCAGAACTTCCGCCGCGACGTGAACGAATTGATTGCCAGCGAACCTACGATCGAGGAGATCGATGAATTCCTGGGGAATTACGAAGCACTGATGAGCCAGCCGGTGCTGTTGCATTAATTTCACAGCTCCTTCCGCGGGGTAACCCAATGCCCCACTAATGCCCCACAATGGGCAGCCATGAAAGCGCTGCCCATTTTTCTCTTCGCGTTGGCCACCCTTGCCCGGGCCGAAGCGACCGCACCCGACCCCGCTGCCGCCGCCCGCTTTGCCCAGGGCGAACAATGCATGGAGCTGGCCGCCGCCGATCCCGCTGCCGCCCATGCGCGCGTGCGCCAGCTGCAGGCGGGCGCCTTGGCCGACCTGGCCTTGCACCTGCGCATCTGCGACGGCTACGCCGAAGAGCATGCGGGCCGCGCGGGACAGGCCCTGTTCCAGTACGAAGCCGCCGTGGCCGAGGCGCGCCAGCGCAAGCTGCCGCGCCTGCTGGCGCTGGCCCTCACGCTGCGCGGCGAGCAATACGGCGAGCGCGGCCTGTATCCGTCCGCGATTGCCGACCTGAAGGAAGCCAGCCAGCTGGAAACGGAATTTGGCACGCCGCGACGCCAGGTCTACGTGCTGGGGGCCATCGCCAACCTCTACGCCGACCGCAACGTCAAGGATTACGACAATGCGCTGGCCTACTACCGCAGGGTGCTGGCGGCCAACGAAGCGGCGGGCCTCCAGCAGGGGCAGGCCACGGCCCTGTTCAATATCGGCTCGACCCTCGAAAGCCAGGGAAAGCTCGACGATGCCCTGAAATACCTGCAGCGCGCACTGGAGCTGGACCGCAAGCGCGGCGTGAACGAGGACATCGCCTTTGACGAAAAGGCGGTGGCTGTGGTGCTGTCCAAGCTGGGGCGCCACGACGATGCCCTGCGCCTGCTGGCCGGCGTCGAGCGGCTATACGGGCAGCGGGCCGCCCCCGATGACCTCGCAGCCTTTCGCCTGTCGCGCGGCGTCGCGCTGAAACGGGCCGGCCGCTATGCCCAGGCATTGCCCGACATTGACGCGGCGCGCGCCTTCTTCCTGGCGCAGGACAACCTGCGCTTCCTCGAAAAGGTCCACGATGAAAGGGCGCAAACGCTGGCCGCGCTGGGCGACTGGCGCGAAGCCTTCAACGCGCGTGGCGACTACCAGGCCGTGCACCAGAAGCTGCAGGACCAGCTGCTGGACGAACGCACCGCGCGCCTGCGCGTGCAGTTCGACAGCGAGCAGCAAAAGCGCCAGAACGAATTGCTGGCGCGCGAAAACGACATGGCCCAGCGCGAACTGCGCAGCGCGGAGACCTTGCGCCGCTGGCAAATGGCGGCGCTGGCGCTGAGCCTTGCCGGCATAGTTGCGCTGGCCGTGCTGATGTCGCGCCAGGCCAGGCTGGCACGCACCATGCGCGATCTGGCCATGACGGACGAGTTGACGCGCCTGCCCAACCGGCGCCATTTCCTTGCGCTGGCGGAGGCCGCGCTGGCGCACGCCCAGTCCAGCGGCGGCGAGCTGGCGCTGGCCGGGCTGGACATCGATTTCTTCAAGAAGGTAAACGACAGCTATGGCCACGCCGCAGGCGACCTGCTGCTGCAGCGGGTCGCGCACGCCTTGCGTGGCGCAGTGCGGCCCAGCGACACCGTGGGCCGCATGGGCGGGGAGGAGTTCAGCGCCCTGTTGCGCGACGCCACGCCCGACCAGGCGCGCGAGATTGCGGAGCGCATGCGCGCCGCGGTCCAGGCCTTGGACTGCAGCGATATTGCGCCTGGGTTGAAACCGACGATCAGCGTCGGACTGTCGCAGCTCTCGCGGCAGGGCGACCGCCTCGACAGCCTGTGCAAGCGCGCGGACGATGCGCTGTACCGCGCTAAGGAAAACGGCCGCAACCAGGTTGCGCACGACTTTGCGCAGTAGGGGTAGTATTCTCCTTTCTTTGGCCAACAGAGGGGGACGCGATGAACAAGAACACCGTATGCCTTTGGTATGAGCGCGATGCGGAAGCGGCCGCACGCTTCTATGCTGACGTCTTTCCACAGAGTAGCGTTGGCGCGGTTCACCGCGCGCCGGGCGACTATCCCGACGGCAAGGCCGGCGATGTCCTGACCGTGGAGTTCGTGGTCGCCGGCATCCCTTGCGTTGGGTTGAACGGCGGCCCGCAATTCAAGCACAGCGAAGCCTTCTCCTTCCAGATCACAACGGAAAACCAGGAGGAAACCGACCGCTATTGGAATGCTATCGTCGGCAACGGCGGGCAGGAAAGCCAATGCGGATGGTGCAAGGACAAGTGGGGCTTGAGCTGGCAGATCACGCCGCGTGTGCTGCTCGAAGCCTTCAACCAAGGCGGCGATGCGGGCAAGCGCGCGTTCCAGGCGATGATGTCCATGCGGAAGATCGACGTCGCCGCCATCGAAGCCGCGATACGCGGTTGACCGTTGGCGAACCGCGGAGCGGGGACATGCGGCGCCGATCTGTTTGCGGCGGCCTCCTGCTGGCATGCGCTGTCGGCCTGGCTGCCGCGCAAACGGCCGCTGTGTCGCAGCGCGGCCTCGCCGAATTCGAGGGGCAGTACGATTATCGTGACGGGACCACGCTGTTCATGGTGATGGACGGCGATCGGCTGGTCGCCATCGTCAGCGATGCGAAATATCCATTGCGCGCAGCGGGGCAGGATGCATTCACCAACCCGGGCGGAGACAAGATCCCATTCCAGCGCGACGCCGCCGGGCATGTGGTTGCGTTCAGGGAGGCAGGCGATGTGTTCCGGCGGCGCAGCCCGGACGTGCCGGCCAGCGTGCGCCTGCTGCTCGAACCGCGTCCCCGGATGGCGGATGGATCGAAGCAAACCTATCGCTACCAGCCCCCGCCCCAGCTTGAGGATGGCATTCCGGTGTCTGCAGCCGGCGCGGGCTCGCTGCCGGCCGGCGCGGCGGAACGGCTGGTGCAGGGCGTGGTCGATGGCCGCTATCCCGAGGTCAGGTCTATCTTGGTTTATCACAAGGGAGCCTTGCGGCTTGAAGAGTACTTCTACGGCTTCGACCGCAACCGCCCGGCGCAGATGCGCTCCTTGACCAAGAGCGTGATTTCGCTGCTTGCCGGCGCCGCAGTCGACCGGGGGCTGCTCGGTGCGGATACGCCGGTGCTTGCACGCCTGGGCTACCCAACGTTCGGCAACCCGGACCCGCGCAAGGCCCAGGTGACCCTGGCGGACCTGCTGAGCAACCAGTCCGGATTCGCCTGCAATGACCACGACCGCGCATCGCCCGGCAACGAGGTGAAGATGTATGAAGCGCCTGACTGGGTCAGGTTTTTCGTCGACCTGCCGGTACTGGACGATCCGGGCAAGGTTGGCCGCTATTGCTCCGGCGGCATACTCACCGCCGGCCGGATTGTTGAACTGGCGGCGGGCAAGCCGCTGCCCGAATTTGCGCAGCAGGCGCTGTTCGATCCGCTGGGCATCCGGCCTGCGGATTGGCGGTGGCGCTTCCAGCTCGATCGCAGCCAGCGCAACGAGTTCGGGCAGATCTACTTGCGGCCGCGCGACATGCTGAAGCTTGGCATGCTGGTCCGGCAGGGCGGGCACTGGCGGGGGCGGCGTGTCGTGTCCGCGCAGTGGATCGAAAGGAGCACCGCGCCGCAATCGAAAGTCGATGGCGTCGATTACGGCCTGGGGATCTGGCACCGCTGGTACCGCGTGCAGGCTGCGTCAGGCGAACAGAGAATCGATACAATCATGTTTTCGGGGAATGGCGGGCAGAAGGTGTACATCGTTCCCTCGCTCGACCTGGTGGCAGTGTTTACGGGCGGCGCGTTCAACGTCGAATCACCCGTCAATGACATGATGGCCAAGGTGCTGCTGCCCGCACTGCTCCCGCTTCAACATTAGGACTTCACATGCCAGTCATTGGATTCAGTCATTACAACCTGCGCGCGCCAAGGGCTTTGCTTGACGGGCTGCGCGATTTTTACCGCGATGTGGTGGGGCTCGAGGTCGGCCATCGGCCCGCGTTCCGCAGCTTCGGGTACTGGCTCTATGCCGGCGGACAGGCGGTACTGCATTTGTCCGAGGCCGGCCCCGCGGAGAACCGCCCGGCCACACCGGCCGGCACATTCGACCACGTCGCCTTCGCCTGCTCGGAGCGCGCAGCCTATGAAGACGCGCTGGCCAGGCGCGGCATCGAATACCGGGTTGCCGAGGTTCCGGGCACCGGGATGACGCAAGTGTTCTTCAAGGACCCGGCGGGCAATGGCGTCGAGCTGAATTTCGAGGACGCCGCGGGACCGGACGAGCGCGCGGTTCGCGAAGTGCACGCCGCCTGGATCGGCGCCGTCAACGCCGGCGACCTTGCCCGGCTGCTGGAGTTGATGACGGACGATGCCGTGTTTCTGAATCCGGGCCAGCAGCCGCTGGACAAATCCGGTTTCCCGTTGAACTTCTCGTCCGCCCACCAACGGTTTCGGATCGAGTGCAGCAGCGAACTGGAGGACCTCGTCGTTGCCGGCACTGTCGCATACACCCGAAGCCGCGACCACCTATCCCTGACCCCGCGTTCTGGCGGCGCCGCCACGCGGCTCGCGGGCGACCGGATGACGATATACCGCAAGCAGGCCGATGGCCAATGGCGACTCGCGCGGGATGCCCACACTTTGTCGGAGCTTGCCGCATGAGCTATCGAGATGATTGGTTTGAGGCTGAGCGGCTTCATCGCGCCGCTGAAGCAGGCGATCTGGATGAAATGGAGCGCCTCGTCAAATCAGGATTCGATGTCAACCGGTACGATGATATGAGTTTCACGCCGCTTCATGCCGCCATTGTGGCGCGCCAACTTGAGGCGGCAAAATGGCTGCTCGACCACAATGCCGACGTCAACGCGAATGAAGAAGAGAAGATCGGCGAGACGCCATTATGCGAAGCGGTGAAGTGTGATTCTCCAGAGCTGGTAGCTTTGCTGCTGGACTATGGCGCCGATCCTGACCTTCCCGGCTGGATGGGGCTAACCGCTAGAGCAAGGGCAAAGCAGAAGTCCGATGGAGCCGGACACGTGATCCTTGAACTGCTTAAATCCAACGACGCTTGAATTCCATGACCCAACCAATCTCCAAACGTATTGCCTCATGCAGCTGCGGCCAACTGACTGCCGAAGTGCGCGGTGAGCCGGTCCGCATTTCGATCTGCCATTGCCTGGCCTGCCAGCGCCGGACCGGCAGCGTGTTCGGGACCCAGGCGCGGTTCCCGCGCGAGAACGTGACCGTATCCGGCACATCAACCGAATACACGCGCGTGGGCGACGAAGGCCCCGGCGGGACGTTCCACTTCTGCCCGACCTGCGGCGCGACCGTGTACTACGAACTGCTCGGCGTGCCCGGCTTTGTGGGCGTTCCGGTCGGGGCGTTTGCCGACCCGGCCTTCGCGACGCCAACAGTATCCGTCTATGAGGAGCGGATGCACCAGTGGGTAGTGCCGCCGGCCGACGCGGAACATATTCCATGAAGCGCACCTGGACCATCATCGGCGTCGCCGACGTCAGCCGCAGCTTCGCCTGGTACCAGGCTTTGTTCGGCCAGCCCGGGACCGGCCCGGCCCATGAATATTTCGGGCAGCTGGTGGACGACGACGGGACGGTGCTGCTTTGCCTGCACCAGTGGGGCGCCCACGACCATCCCACGCTGGCCAGCCCCGACTTGGCGCCACCGGGTAACGGGCTGCTGCTGTTCTTCCGCGTGGACGATTTTGACGAATGCCTGTCCCGCGCACGCGGCCTCGCCGCCAGGCTGGAAGAAGAGCCAGGCGTCAACCCCGCCACCGGCACGCGTGAGTTCGCGTTGCGCGACCCGGACGGGTATTACGTCATGGTCAGTGCCATGCAGTGACGTGGGAGCCGCCTTGCGGCCAGGCACGCTGCGCGGCATGATAAAGTTGCGGGATGTGCCAATTATTAGCAATGAACTGCAATGTCCCGACCGACATTGTGTTCAGTTTTACCGGCTTTGCCTTGCGCGGCGGCCAGACGGATACCCACCACGACGGCTGGGGCATCGCCTTTTTCGAAGGCGCCGGGGTGCGTCATTTTGTCGACCACCAGGCGGCGGTTCGTTCGCCCATTGCGGAGCTGATCAAGAATTACCCGATCAAGTCGAAGAACGTGATCGCCCACATCCGCAAGGCCACGCAAGGCGAGGTCATGCTGGAGAACTGCCATCCCTTCGTGCGCGAACTGTGGGGCCGCTACTGGGTGTTCGCCCACAACGGCGACCTGAAGGAATTTTCGCCGGTGCTGCACGGGCCTTTCCGCCCGGTCGGCACCACGGACAGCGAGCGGGCCTTCTGCCTGGTGTTGCAGGAATTGAGCGAGCGCTTCGGCGATACCTGTCCGCCGCTGCCCATGTTGCGTGCCCAGGTCGAAAAGACGGTGCGCAACATCGCCGCCCATGGCACCTTCAACATGATGCTGTCCGACGGCCGCGCCCTGTTCGCGCACTGTTCCACCCACCTGCACTACATCGTGCGCCAGTATCCGTTCGACAAGGCCAAGCTGTCGGACGACGACCTGAGCGTGTACTTCTCCCAAGTCACCACCCCCAACGACCGGGTCGCGGTGATCGTGACCCAACCGCTGACTACTAATGAGCAATGGACTCCATTTGCGCCCGGTGAGATGAAATGCTTTGTGGATGGCCTGCCGCAGAAACGGGACTTCGAGCAAATTTAAACAGACAGGGGATGGATTTGATGCCAAAATGGCAGGACACGTCAGGAATTTCCCTATGATTGACCTTTCCAGCAACGATGCGGCCTCCCAGAGCCTGAAGGTTCGGGAGTTTTATCTGGGCCGGCAGCCGATCTTGGACCGCAACCAGGCCCTGTTCGGCTATGAGTTGCTTTTTCGCAACGCTCCAGTTGGGCCAGCCAACATCAATACGACGCCGCTGTCGGCCACAGCCGCAGTGATCGCCCATGCCGCCCAGTTGGGCATGGAGAGGACCATCGGCGACGCCATCGGCTTCGTCAACGTCGATGCGGACGCCATCCTGAGCGACATCTTCGGCTTCCTGCCGCGCGAAAAACTGGTGCTGGAAGTCAGCGCCGCCAACCCGCTTGCGCCGGCCGTGCTGTCGCGCATGTCGGAGCTGGTTTCGCACGGCTTCCGTTTCTCGCTGGACGACGTCAACCCCGATTTGCCGCAACTGCCCGCGCTGATGCCGATGGTGGAATACGTCAAGCTGTCGATGCGCGACCTGCCGCTGGACGGCCTGGTCAAGCTGGCGCCGCGCTTCAAGCAGGACGGCAAGAAGCTGGTGGCCTGCAAGGTCGAGAACCGCGACGAATTCAAGAATTGCCTGGACCTGGGTTGCGATTACTTCCAGGGCTATTACTTCGCCAAGCCGGTCATCATGAGCGGCAAGAAGCTGTCGCCGTCGCAAATGGCGGTGATGGAGCTGATGACGCTTGTGACCTCCGACGCGGACAACGCCGAGATCGAACGCGCCATCAAGAAGGATGTGTCGCTGGCGTTGAACCTGCTGCGCCTGGTGAACACGCCGGCTGTCGGCGCGCGCCAGCGCATCGACTCCCTGAGCCAGGCGGTGCATATCCTGGGCCGCCGCCAGCTGCAGCGCTGGCTGCAGATCATGCTGTATGCGGAACCGGGCAAACGCGGCCACTCGATGACGCCATTGCTGATGCTGGCCACGACGCGCGGCCGCCTGCTGGAGCTGCTGGCCACCAAGCTGCGCCCGGCGCACCGCCACGTGGCCGATATTGCCTTCACGGTCGGCATCATGTCGCTGATGGATACCCTGTTCGGCATCCCGATGCAGGAAATCCTGGCCCAGATCCCGCTGGGCGACGAAGTGGGCGAGGCCCTGCTGTTCCGCGGCGGCTTCTTTGGCGACCTGCTCAAGCTGGCCGAGTGCATCGAGCGCCTGGAGGACATGGACAGCCGCATCCTGCCGGCCCTGGCCAACCTCGCGATTTCGACCGAGGAATTGGTGGAACTGGAAATGTCGGCCTTCGAATGGAGCGACAACGTGGTGCGATACGCCCTGTAGAGGCGTACGCCCCGGCAGCGGCGCCGTACTGGCGCCGTTTTTTTTTGCGGAGGAGGAGTGGTGTTAAGCGTCAAAGGATTGAGCAAGTCTTATGGCGAGCGGCGCGCGGTGGATGGCGTGTCGTTCGAAGTGCAGCGCGGCCAGACGGTCGGCCTGCTGGGGCCCAACGGCGCGGGCAAGTCGACCACGGTCAGCATGATCTGCGGCCTGGTTGCACCCGACCGCGGCACCGTCACGCTGGACGGGGAGACGATCGGGCAGGGGGCCAGCGCGGCCAAGCGCAAACTGGGCCTGGTGCCGCAGGATCTGGCCTTGTATGAAGAGCTGCCGGCCATCGAAAACCTCAAGCTGTTCGGCGCGCTGTATGGGCTGAAGGGTGCAGCGCTGGCGCGGCGCGCGGAAGAAGTGCTGGCGCTGGTGGGCCTGTCGGACCGCGCCAGGGACAAGCCTTCCACGTTCTCCGGCGGCATGAAGCGCCGCCTGAATATCGGCGCCGCGCTGCTGCACGACCCGCAGCTGCTGATCCTCGACGAGCCGACTGTCGGCGTCGACCCGCAAAGCCGCAACGCCATCTTCGATACGCTGGAAACCTTGAAGGCGCAGGGCCGCTCGCTGATCTACACCAGCCACTACATGGAAGAAGTCGAACGCCTGGCGGACCACATCGTGATCATCGACCATGGCAAGGTGCTGGCCGATGCGCCGCCGTCGGAACTGTACCGCCGCTTGCCGGCGCAGGCTGCACTGCAGGTGGAACTGGCGGATACCGCGGCCGTGCGGGCCGACGCGCTGGCGGCCGCGCTGGCGGGCCTGCCCGGTGTGGCGGGCGTGCGCCATGCCGGCACGCAGTTCGACATCAGCCTGCATGGCACGGCGCACGCGGCGCCCGTGCTGCGCTGGCTGGACGAGCAGGGCCACACGCTGGCCCATTTCGCCACCGCGCGCACCAAGCTGGAAGACATCTTCCTGTCCCTGACCGGCCGCACCCTGCGCGATTAAGGAATAACCATGACAGCAATTCTGGCAATGATCCGCAAGGACCTGATCCTTTACCTGAACGACAAGCGCGCGTTGATGCTCAACCTGCTGATGCCGATTGTGCTAGCGGCCTTCTTCGGTTCCCTGTTCGGCGGCGCCGGCGGCGGCAACAACAGTAAGATCGATATCGGCCTGGTGCAGCAGGACGGCAGCGTGATTGGCCGCAAGATCGGCGATGCGCTGAAGGCGGATGCTTCGCTGACGGTGCACGAAATGAACGAGCAGGAGGCGCAGGACAAGGTCCGCGCGGGAAAACTGATGGTGGCGGTGGTGATTCCCGCCGGCTTCGGCGACGCGGCGGGGCAATCGCTGTTCCAGCCCGGCAGCAAGCCGGCACTGCCGCTGTATTACGACCCTTCGCAATCGACCGTGCTGGCGATGGTGAAGGGCTTGCTGACCCAGCATGTGATGCAGGGCGTGACCGGTGAAGTCATGGGCGGTGCAACCGGCGGCAAGTTCACGGAAGCCAGCCTGAAACAGCTGGAGTCCGTGCCGGACAGCGAGGACAAGGCGGCGTTGGTGGGCTTGCTGGGCGGCTTGAAGAAGTACCAGGACCATGAGGCCAGCAAGGCCGGCGCCGAGCGCAGCGTGGCGACCGGCGGGGCCAACCTGAGCGTGCCGTTCACCACGCGCGACGAGGCGCTCAGCTCGGGGCCGAAGTACAACGCCTATGCGCATGCGTTTGCAGGCATGGGCGTGCAATTCATCCTGTTCATGGGCATCGATGTGGGCATCGGCATCCTGCTGGCGCGCCGCATGGGGATCTGGAACCGTTTGCTGGCGGCGCCGGTCGGTTTGTCGCAGGTGCTGGTGTCGCGGGCCTTGTCCGGGGCGCTGATCGCGGCGGGGCTGATGGTGGCGATCTTTGTCTGCGCGATGCTGATCTTTAAGGTGCAGGTCACCAATGTGGCCGGCTTTGCGCTGGTGGTGGTGGCGTTTGCGTTGATGACGGCTGCCTTCGGGCTGCTGATTGCGGCGTTTGGCAGGACGCCGGAGGCGGCGCGCGGGCTGGCCACCTTTGCGACACTGATCCTGGTGATGCTGGGCGGGGCCTGGGTGCCGACCTTTGTGTTCCCTTCATGGATGCAGCAGCTGACCCTTGTCGTGCCGACGCGCTGGGCGGTCGATGGGCTGGATGCCATGACCTGGCGCGGGCTGGGGATGGATGTGGCCCTGCAGACGGCTGGGGTGCAGCTGGCGTTTGCGGCTGTTTTCGGGGCGTTGGCGATCTGGCGGTTCCGCGCTCAAAACCGCTGAAACCGGCAAACCGGGGTCCGACCCTTCGGGTCGTACCCCGGTTTTCCGGTTTTAAAGGTTCGGCGCCAGCCAGCGCTCCAGCTGCTCCTTGTCCACGCCGCGGCGCGCCGCCATGTCGAGCAGCTGGTCCTCGTTGATCTTCCCGACCGTGAAGTACTTCGACTGCGGATGCGCGAAGTAGAAGCCGCACACCGCAGCCCCCGGGAACATCGCAAACGATTCCGTCAGCTCCATCCCGATCTCGTTCGCATTCAGCACGCGGAACACATCCGCCTTCACCGTATGCTCAGGGCAGGCCGGATACCCCGGCGCCGGGCGAATACCGAGGTACTCTTCCTTGATCAACTGCTCATTGCCCAGGTCCTCGTCGGCCGCATAGCCCCACAGGTCCTTGCGCACGCGTTCGTGCAGGTATTCGGCGAAGGCCTCGGCCAGTCGGTCCGCCAGCGCTTTCAGCATGATCGACGAATAATCGTCGTGCGCATCTTCAAAGCGCTTCTCATACTTCTCGATGCCCAGGCCCGCCGTCACGGCGAACATGCCGATGTAGTCTTCCTTGCCCGAATCCTTGGGCGCGATGAAGTCGGACAGGCACTGGTTCGGGCGCTGCACGCCATCGATCACCGGCTTCAGGCCCTGCTGGCGCAGGCCGTAGTAGGTGAACGCCACCTCCGAGCGCGTATCGTCGGTGTAGACCTCGATATCGTCGTCGTTGACCGTATTGGCCGGCAGCAGGGCGATCACGCCGTTTGCGGTCAGCCAGCGGCCTTCGATGATCTTCTTCAGCAGCGCCTTGCCTTCCTCGTAGACCTTGGAGGCCGCTTCGCCCACCACTTCATCGGTCAGGATGGCAGGGAAGGGGCCGGCCAGGTCCCAGGTCTGGAAGAACGGGCCCCAGTCGATATACTCGGCGATGGTTGCCAGGTCCACGTTCTTGAACACGCGGCGGCCGACGAACTTCGGGCGCACCGGCGCGAACTCCAGCTTGGCCTTGTTGGCGCGCGCCGCTTCCAGCGACACGGTCGGCAGCGCTTTCTTGTTGGCGTGCTGTTCGCGGATGCGGGCGTAGTCGTGGTCCAGTTCTTCCACGAACTTGCTGCGCTGTTCGTCGGTCAGCAGCGATTGCGCCACGGAGACCGAACGCGACGCGTCCGGCACGTACACCACCGGCCCTTCGTAGTTGTGCGCGATCTTGACCGCCGTGTGGGCGCGGCTGGTGGTGGCGCCGCCGATCAGCAGCGGGATCTTGAGCATGCGGAAATGCTCGTCGCGCTGCATTTCCTTCGCCACGTGCGCCATTTCCTCCAGCGAAGGCGTGATCAGGCCGGACAGGCCGATGATGTCGGCGTTCTCCGCCTTGGCTTTCGCCAGGATCTCGGAGGCCGGCACCATCACGCCCATGTTCACCACTTCGAAGTTATTGCACTGCAGGACCACCGACACGATGTTCTTGCCGAT
>CBHWEO010000082.1:0-18656 GCA_966112955.1 uncultured Duganella sp.
CTTCAACGTGCTGGCACGGCGTTTCCCGACCAACCTGACGGCCCAGATGTTCGGCTATGAGGTGAAGCCCAGCTTCACCGTCGAGAACGAAAAATCCATATCGACCGCTCCAACGGTGGACTTCAACAAGAAGTAAGGAGCCGCAATGGCGACCCCTCCACGGCAGACACGCGGTGGCGGCAAAGGTTCCAGCCGCGAAGAGGACCGTTTGAGCGATCCCCTGCGCGACCGCGACCTGGCGCGCCGCACCGGCGGCCTGGCGGCCCATGCGCGGCGCTGGCCGCTGTGGCCTGGCTCGCCGTGGCTGCGGGTGGTGATTGGGCTGGCGGTTTTGGCCTTGCTGGCGCTCGTCATTACCGGCGCGCGGGCGGCGGATGGCTTTGTGCCGGTGCCGCCGCAAGCTGCCCGCGTCACCGACCAGGCGGGGATGCTGACCGCGCAGCAGCGCTCTGCGCTCGACGGCGTGCTGGCCGATTACGAACGCAAGACAGGGAGCCAGATCGCCGTGCTGCTGGTGCCTTCCACGGCGCCGGAGGCGATCGAGCAATACAGTATTCGGGTGGCCGATGCGTGGAAGCTGGGGCGCAAAGGGGTCGATGATGGCGTGCTGCTGGTGGTGGCCAAGGATAATCCATCCGCGCTGCGCAGGCTGCGGATCGAGGCGGGCCGCGGAGTCCAGGGGACGCTGACGGATGCGCAATCAAAACGCGTTTTGCAGGATGTGATCGCGCCGCACTTTCGGCAGGGGGACTTCTACGGCGGGCTGGCGGCGGGGGTGAGTGCGATTGCGACCTTGCTGGATAGGGAGCACTTCCCTGCACCGCCAGGCGGCGCGCGGCCTTCGCCCGGTATGGCGGGGGTGCCCGGCGCACCACCTGGCGCCGGGGCCGGCGCTGTGGCGGCTGGACGGAGCAGTGCGGACTCTGGTGCGGGCGCGACTGCGGGCGGCGGAGCGGCGGCCGGCAGCGGTGGCGTGGCGGCGATGGCGGACGCCGCCGGCGCGGGAGCGATTCCCGGCGCATCCGGCGCTCGTCCTGCCGCCGACAGTGGGGGACCTTCAGGCGGGGGCGATACGGCGGACCGCGGCCCGGCCAATGGCGGCGCGGGAGACGCCGGTGGTGCCCGCGATGGGCGCGGCGGCGAGCGCGGCGGCTGGTCCGCCGGATGGCTGTTGCCGCTGCTGCTGTTCGGCGTCTTTGTGATCCTGCCGATGATGCGCGGCGGCCACAGGAGCGGTTTGCGGCGCGGCGGCTGGGGCTCGGATGCGACCGGCGTGCTGATCGGCGCCGCCCTGGGTAACGCATTGGGTTCGGCGGGCCGCGGCGGCGGCAGCTGGGGCGGCGGCGGCTTCGGTGGTGGCGGCGGCGGTTTCGGCGGCGGCGGGACATTCGACGGCGGCGGCGCCTCGGGAGACTGGTGATGACAGCAATGCCGACGACATTCCTTGGCCGCTGCAAGCGGGCGTGGTGCCACCTCACTACAGGCACCCGCGCCGGCAAGCGCGCCTTCCCGCCCGCCACGCTGGCGGCCATCGAACAAGCCATCACGCAAGGCGAGCAACGCCACCGCGCCGAGGTGCGCCTGATCGTGGAGCCGGGCCTGGACGTACGTTCCGCCTTCAACAACGTGGGCAACCGAGAGCGCGCACGCGCCCTGTTCGCCCAGTACGGCGTATGGGACACCGAAGAAAACTGCGGTGTCCTCATCTACATCAACCTGGCCGCGCGCGAAGTCGATATCGTGGCCGACCGCCACGTCGGCCGCCTGGTCAGCGACACCGAATGGCAGACCATCTGCCGCACCATGACCAGCGGCTTCGCCCAGGGCGACTACCACGCCAGCACGCTGTCCGCGCTGGAGCAGCTCAACACCCTGCTGGCGCGCCACTATCCGGCCGGCGGCGAACGCCCCAACCAACTGCCCAACGACGCGGTCATCCTCTAAAATGGGCTTCCTCACCAAAAGTGGAAGTCCAGAATGAAACTAACGAATAAAGTAGCCATCGTCACCGGCGCCACCCAGGGTATCGGCCTGGCGTGCGCCCAGCGCCTGATCACCGAAGGCGCGAAGGTCATGCTGGTGGACATCAAGCCCGAAGGCGCGCAAGCCGCCGAAGCCCTGGGCGACCAAGCCCGTTTCTTTGCCGCCGACGTCAGCCAGAAGGCCGATGTGGACGCCATGGTGGCCGCAACCCTGGCCGCCTTTGGCCGCGTCGATATCCTGGTCAACAATGCCGGCGTGACGCACAAGTGCAGCTTCCTCGACCTGGCCGAAGCCGATTTCGACCGTGTGCTCGGCATTAACCTGAAATCCATGTTCCTGTGCGGACAGGCCGTGGCGCGCGAAATGGTCAAGCAACAGAGCGGCTGCATTATCAATATGTCAAGTGTGAACTCGGAACTGGCGATTCCGGACCAGGTGCCTTATGTGGTGTCGAAGGGCGGCGTCAACCAGCTGACCAAGGTGATGTCGCTGAACCTGGCACCGTATGGCATCCGCGTCAACGGCATCGGGCCGGGCACCATCCTGACCGAACTGGCGAAGCAGGCGGTGCTGGCCAGCCCAGAAGCAAAACGCACCATTTTGTCGCGCACTCCTTTGGGGCGTTGCGGCGAGCCGGAAGAAGTTGCTTCCATCTGCGCTTTCCTAGCCAGCGACGACGCCAGCTACATGACCGGCCAGACGCTATTCGTGGATGGCGGCCGCATGGCGCTGAACTATGTTGTACCAGTTAAAGAATAGTTATATAAATTCTGAATAACGATTATCGAAAACAGAAATTGGACTGATATGCGGCGGCGCACCATAATAGCGCATGTCTCCACTATTCTCCTCCAAGAAAATAGTTTAAGCCCGCTTTCACCAGCGGGCTTTTTTTTGTGTGTCAACTTTTGTCCACTCGGTTCCTGACCCCAGGTGGACATAAGTTACAATCAAGAAAGCGAGGAGGGGCTGCGGTGGAAAGACTGTTGAACCGGCTGAAGCTTTGGCAGCGGTTTGCGCTGCTGGGATTGATGGGCGTGCTGCTTGTCGCGCCACCTTTCTACCTGTTCCTGTCCGAGAACAGCCGCAACATCCATTTCTCTTCCATCGAGCAGACGGGCCTCAAGCCGGGCGCCCAGGCGCTCGATCTGCTCCAGGCCATACAGCAGCACCGCGGCTTGTCGGCCGCTTTCATCGGCGGCGGGCAACTGGCCAGCGAGCGCTCGGCCAAGGAGGCGGAGGTCAACCGCCTGCTGCTCGGCATGTCGGCTTTGCTCGCTCCGGGCGAGGGCCAGGACCGCAAAATGTTCGCCCGTATCCGCGACGAGTGGACCACCCTGGCGCGCGATATCGGCATGCGCAGCCTGGCCACCGTCGAAAGTTATGAGCGCCACACCGCCTTGTGCGAATACATCCTGCTGTTCATCGAGCAGTTGGCCGACCAGTCGAGCCTGTCGCTCGATCCCGATGCGGACTCCTATTACCTGATGCGCGCCGTCTATTTCGACTTGCCGCGCGTGGCGGAAGACCTGGGCCAGATGCGGGCGCGCGGCGCGGGCTTCCTCGCTACCCGCAAGATCGACGTCGAGGGCCGTGCCACCATGTTCGGCTTGCTCAGCAAGGCGCGCCATGCCAGCGAGGGCATGCAGCGCACCTTCGGCAAGGCTTACGCGGCCAATCCTGTCCTCAAGCAAAAACTCGACATCCCCGTTGCCGCGGCGGCTGCCGCTGCGGCGGAAGTGACGGAGCTGGCGCGCATGCGCATTGTCATGGCCGACAGGTTGGACTATCCGGCGCCGGACTACATCGCCGCCGCCACGCGCGCCATCGACCAGCAGTTCAGTGCGGACGATGCCGCCTTTGCGCTGCTGTCCTCCCATATCGAACAGCGCCTCAAGCGGCAGCGCGACACTCGCGAATTGCTGGCCGGCGCGGTGCTGGCGATCGCCACGCTGGCCGTCCTGGTGGGCTACGCGATCAGCCATCACCTGATCCGGCAGATCGGCGGCGAGCCGGCGGAAGTGTGCGCCGTGCTGCAGCAGGTGGCGCAGGGTGAACTCACGCAGCGCATGCGGCTGCCCAGCAAGGACCGCAACAGCCTGGCGTTCATGGTGCAGGACATGGCGCAGCGCCTGCATGCCACCGTGACCAGCGTGCGCCAGGCCGCCGATGCCTTGGCCAACGCGGCGGCCCAGGCCAGCGCCACCGCGCAAGCGCTCAGCACCAGCTCCACCGAGCAGGCTGCCAGCGTGGAGCAGACCAGCGCATCGATCGAGGAAATGAGCGCGTCGATCTTCCAGAACCACGAGAATTCGCGCGTCACCGACGACCTGGCCGCGCGCGTTGCCGCCTATGCCGAGGAAGGCGGCGATGCCGTGGCGCGCACGGTGACAGCCATGCAGCAGATCACCAGGGAAATTGCCATCATCGACGATATCGCTTACCAGACCAACCTGCTGGCCCTGAACGCGGCGATCGAGGCGGCGCGGGCGGGGGAACATGGCCGGGGCTTTGCCGTGGTGGCGGCGGAAGTGCGCAAGCTGGCCGAGCGCAGCCAGGCCGCGGCCCAGGAGATCGGCACCGTCGCGCAGGACAGCGTGGCCATCGCCAACCAGGCCGGCAAGCTGCTCAAGGAAATCGTGCCCGGCATCCGCAAGACGTCCGGGCTGGTGCAGGAGATCAATGCGGCGTCGCGTGAGCAGAGCAGCGGCGCCAGCCAGATCAGCGCCGCCATCAACCAGCTCAGCGACACGACCCAGCGCAATGCCGCCGCTGCCGAAGAGCTGGCCGCGACGGCGGAGGAACTGGCCGGCCAGGCCGACACCTTGCTCGATGCCGTTGCTTTCTTCAAAGTATGAAGAAAGCTTGATTTATGTCATGGTGCCGTCACACGGGCTCCCTATAATGGCTACATCTGCGACACACGCAATCGATATGCGTGGTGGCAGAAGGTACGCCGGCCACGCGCCGGCGTGCCCGCCTCTGGCGCCCTGCCAGCGCGGCCCTGTGGTATCTTCCTCCCCATGCAAACATTCCTGACCCGGCTGTTCCTCAGCGACGACCATGCACGCCTGCGTTTCTGGGGCGCGATCACGCTCTCCATCCTCAACTGCATCATCGGTTCCATTCCCGGCGCGCGCGCCGAAGCGGCCCAGCTTGCCAGCGGCCTGGTGCTGCACAGCTTCGGCTATTCGGCGCTGGCCTTCCTGCTGTTCACCGGCTGCAAGGGCGAACCGCCGACGCGCGCCTTGAAGGCCGTGTTCGGCATTGCCATCATGGGCGCCGTGGACGAGTTCGTGCAATCCTTCTTCCCGTATCGCCACGGCTCAGTCGATGACTGGCTGGTCGACATGGCGGCCGCGATCATCACCGCGACCTGCTTATGGGCCTTGTGGAGCCGGCGCAAGCGCCCTGCCGCTTGACGTGCGTCAGCCGCCGCCATAACGGCGTACACTTCCTCCGCGCGCAGACCTTACGTTGCTTTTTATGGAGGAATTATGAAACTATCCGTAATCATGCTGGTGAGCCTGGCCCTGGCGGGCTGCGCCCATGACAGCAGCAGGAAAACCGCCGGCATGGATGACGACAGCAGCACGGCGACATCGACGGCATCCACGACTTCCGCTTCGGGCGAAACCAATAGCGGCAGCCGCACCGCCGCCAACTGGGACGGCGTGGTGCAATCGATCGACCCGGCCAGTTCGATGGCGGCCGGCGGCAGCACCGGTGCGGCTGCGGCTGGCAGCGGCAGCGGCTACCGCGTCACCGTGAAGAAATCGGACGGCACGCTCGAGACCATCAATGTGGACAGCATGCCCAGCTATCGCGTCGGCGACAACGTCCGCTATTCGAACGGCACGCTGAACGCCAGCCCGAAATACTAGTAAATTTTCTCGACCTGGTAGCCGTGCTGGCGCAACAGGGCCGGCACACCTTTGTCGCCCACCAGGTGCAGCAGGCCGATGCCGATGAAGGCGTCGCCTTTGCGCATGATGGCTTCGATGTTGGCTGCCATTTCCGGATTGCGCTTGCCCAGCAAGGTGCCATCCATGAAGCGGGCGGATACCGTGTCGCCCGTGGTCAGTTCGCGCGTGAGCGCTGCGATGCGGGGGGCATCGGCAGCGCCCCACGCTTCCACCAGTCCGGCCGATTTGCGCAGTGCGGCGCCGCTGTCGATGTCGGCAATATTTTCCAGTAGATACGCTTCCTGTTGCGCGTCATCCAGCGCACCGAACAGGCCCAGCTGGTAATCGGCGTTTTCCAGTTCCAGCAAGGGTTTCTTTTGCTGCGCAGCCTTGCCCAGCAGGTAGCTTTCCACGCCCATGCCGCGGTGGAAGCCGCTCTTCTCGATTTCCTGCCCCACCAGGATGTTCGCTACCACCCAGGGACGGTAATGCTCGACCGCGGACAGCGGCAGCTTGATCTTGTCGAGCGCAGCCTGCAGCTTGTCCAGTGCGGCGGGCGACAGGTGCTCGCGCAGCGTTTGCCCGGCCGGATACTGGCCGTGGCGTGCCAGCGCCCGGTAATAGGCTTCGCTGGCGCGCACGTCGAGTTCCAGCACCAACGAGCTGGACTTGGCCAGCGCTTCACTGACTTCGGGTTCGAGCGGGAAGAAGTCCTGCTTGCCCACGTGGATGGTGCCGAACAGGTAAGAGGTTTTGCCTTCGTGATGCACGCGGTACAGTGCGCCGCGGCGCGGCACATCGTTGACCTGGATGGCATCCGCTGGCGCGGCGATAGACGCCGGCGGGATACTCATATCCATGGAATGTGCCGACAGGGAAAATGACAATGCAGTCAGGAAGACAAGCTTGCGAAACATGGCATCTCTTCATGGGATGCCTGTGACGCAGCCAGGCATGGGCTGAAGGCCCCCGGTGCGGAAGCCTGTTGCCCATAGTAACGTCATTTGCTGCCGTACGGCAATACCTATTTTGCCAACTCAACGAGCACTGCCGTGTACATTTCCAGGTTGAGCAGGAGTTGTTTCTCCGTTATGAATTCATGCTCGGAGTGGCCGGTGTACAGCTTGCCCGGCATCGCCGGACCAAAGCTGACGGCGCGCGGGAACAGGCGCGAATTGGTGCCGCCGCCAATGGCGATCGGCTGCGGGTCCTTGATGCCGGTGTAGTGCGAGAACACCTTCATCAGCGTCGGCAATTGCGGCGCATCGTCCTGCACCCACGGCTCACCGATTTGCGCGGCCAGCGTGGCGCGCACCTGGTTCTGCTCCTTCCAGGCGTCGAAGGCGGCGTTGATTTCGCCCGTGAGTTCGGCGGTGCTTTTGCCGCGCGGGCGGCGCAGGTTGATGCCCAGCACCAGGCCGGCATCGTTCATCTTCAGCGTGGTCGGCGCGACGGTCATCGGTCCCATGAAGTCGTCGCTGTAGGCGATCTTGCCGAACTTCTCGCCCGTCAGGCCGGTGCCGATCATATCGTTGACGAAATCGGCCATCAGGCCGGCCTGGCTGCCGCGCCAGCGCTGCCCCGCCAGCGCATCGGCCAGCATGGCGATGGCGTTCACGCCTTCTTCCGGCTTCGATGAATGCGCAGCCAGGCCCTTGGCGGTCACGCTCAGGCGCTTGCCGTCCCAGGCGTACTGGTAGGCCATGCCTTTCTGCTGCGCGGCGCGGGCGCGGATCGCCGCTTCCAGCGCGGCGTCGGCATTGTCGATCACGGCGCGCGCGTCTTCCGGGATCTGGCTGTCGAAGAAGCCGCCGGTGAAGCTGGCCAGCAGCGGCGTGCTGCCCGGCGCCTGCGGCATGGGCGGCATGGTAACGCGCACCGCGCCCCAGCCCTTTTCGGCCGTCACGGCGGGGTATTCGGCATCGATGGTGATATTGGTCTGCGGCGGCGTGTGGTCCTTGAGGAAGGCTTGCAGCGGCGCCCAGTCCGATTCCTCTGCCATGTAGATATACAGTTCGATGCGCTTCTTCAGCGCCAGCTTGCGGTCCTTGATTGCCTTCATCGCGTACATGGCGGTGGCGATCGGGCCTTTGTCGTCTTCCGTGCCGCGTCCCAGCAGCAAGCCGGGCTCGCTGCTGCGGTCAAGCTTGAACGGCGACTGCTTCCACTTGGACGGATCGACCGGCTGCACGTCGCCATGGGTGATCACGCCGACCCTTTCCTTGCCCTGCCCCAGCCCCACTACCATGACGTGGCCGTAATCGGCGTAATCCAGCCCGAGGCGCGCCGCTTCCTGCTTGATGAAGCGCTTGAAGCCGATGTGCTGCGGATTCTTCTCGAACGGCACCTTGTCATCCGCCACGGTATTGAAGCTGACCATGCCGGCCAGGCTTTCGATGACCTTTTCCCCGTAAGCCTGGCGCGCATGGCGCGCTGCCGCGGTGGCGGCCTCGCTAACGGGGGTGGCGGCCTGCGCGCTCGCGTAAGCCAGCAGGAGTGCCAATGCTAGTTTTTTCATCTTGGTGACTATTGGTAGTTGGAGAGGATCTTGTTGATGGCGCCTTCGCGCACGAGCTGGGTGATGGCGGCATCCACTTCGGCCAGCGGGACCTGGCTGCGCATCGAGAGCGCGCAGCGCGTCAGCTGGTACTTGACCACCAGCGGCGGGTGCACTTCAAAGCCGCCGCCCAGCCGCACCTGGTAGTCGAAGAAAGCCTTGTCGACGATGACATGGCGCACCCGGCCCAGCTTGAGCTTCTGCAGGTTGGACACCGCCGAGGTGGCATCCGAACGCACGAAACCGCTGCCCAGCGCCTGCTCCATCTCGGGGTAGGCGAAACCCAGCACCGTGCCGACCGGCTGGCCGCGCACGTCGGCCGGCGCAGTGGGCCGGGGCACGGCAAGCGAGGAAACCAGCAGTTCCGACTGTGGGAAGAAGGCCTGCGTCCACTGGTGCCGTCCTTCCAGCCACTCGGGCTGGTAGGTGCACAGGATGTCGGCGCGCCCGCTTTCCAGCGCCAGCGGCAGCCGTTTGCGCGGCAGCACTTCGATGGCGAGCTCGCGCCGCAATTTGCCCGCCAACGCACGGGCCAGGTCGAGGTGCACCCCGCCATACAGCTTGCCATCGCGGATATCGGCCATCGGCATGTCGACACTGGTCGCCACCAGGACCACCAGTTGTCCCGCTTGCGCCGTCGCGAGGAATAGCCATGTCAATAGCAATGTGCAAATCGCCTTCATGCCGGAATATTAACCGATCCACCTAGCGGTAGTTGGACAGGATCTTTCCGACGGTTCCCTCCTGCAGCAGCTGCGCAATGGCGTTGTCGACATCGGCCAGCGCCACGCTGCTGTTGGGCGACACGGCGCAGCGCGTCAGGTAATGCTTGATCTCCAGCGGCGGATGCACGGGCAGTTGCAAGCCCTGGCGCAACTGGAAGTCGTAAAACAGCTTGATGGTGGCCACATAGCGGATGCGTCCGGCGGCCAGCTTGCGCAGGTTGGCGGCGTTGGAACTGACGTCGGCGCGCAGGAAACCGGGCCCCAGCGCCGCTTCCAGTTCGGGATAGCGATAGCCAAGCACCGTACCGACCTGCTGCCCGGCCAGGTCGGCCAGCCTGCCGGGTGCGGGCGCGCTGAGGGCGGTCACCAGCAATTCGGTCTGCGGAAAAAACGGCTGCGTCCACTGGTACTGGCCCGGCAGCCATTCCGGCAGGTAGAGGCACAGCAGGTCGCCCTCCCCCGACTCCAGCGCCATCGCAATGCGCTTGCGCGGCAGGACCCGCGTCACCAGCGGCCGGTCCAGCTTGCGCGCCAGGGCCTGTGCCAGGTCGCTGTGAATGCCGCCGCGCAGGCGTGCGCCATCGATGTCGGCCAGCGGCATCTCCGTGCTGGTATCGACCAGCACCACCAACGGCGCGGCATGCGCCGAGGCCAGGGCCAGGGATGCCAGCAACAAAGCGGAAACGGCTTTCATGCGGAAATAGTAACCCACCAGCAGGCTTTTTGTTTCAATGCTATTCTCGCTTGCCATGAAACAAGCGCACCAGATCACGCCCGCCATGGTCTTGCTGCTGGCCGTCGCCAGCGGCCTGATTGTCGCCAACCTCTATTACGCCCAGCCCCTGGTGGGCCCGATCAGCCAGGCCACCGGCCTCGATCCCGGCGCGGCCGGCCTGATCGTCACGCTGACGCAGGTCGGCTATTGCCTGGGCCTGGCCTTCATCGTCCCGCTGGGCGACCTGCTGGAGAACCGCCGCCTGACCGTCACGCTGCTGGGCGGCACCGCGCTGGCCCTGCTGGGCGCGGCAACGGCGGGCCATGCCGCCAGCTTCCTCGCAGCGGCGTTCTGCATCGGCCTGTGTTCGGCGGCGGCGCAAGTGCTGGTGCCGTTTGCCGCGCACATGTCGGCACCGGAGCGGCGCGGGCAGACCGTCGGCACGGTCATGAGCGGGCTGCTGCTGGGGATCATGCTGGCGCGGCCGGTGTCCAGCCTGGTGACCGACGCGCTGGGCTGGCATGCGATCTTCTTCATGTCCACCGTGGCCATTGCGGCGCTGGCACTGGTGCTGCACCTGCGGCTGCCGCAGCGCCGGCCCGAGGGCGGCTACCGCTATGGCGCCCTCTTGGCATCGATGTGGACCTTGCTGCGTACCACGCCGGTGCTGCGCCGCCGCGCGGCGTACCAGGCCTGCATGTTCGGCGCCTTCAGCCTGTTCTGGACCACGGTGCCGCTGGTGCTGGCCAGTCCCGCGTTCGGCCTGTCGCAATCGGGCATTGCACTGTTCGCCCTGCTCGGCGTGGCCGGTGCCATTGCTTCGCCGATCGCGGGCCGCCGCGCCGATCTTGGCAAGAGCCGTTCGACCACCCTGATGGCGCTGCTGGCCGGCGCCGCCGCCTTTGCCGCGCCCCTGGTGCTGCACGGCGGGCGCGAGTTTGTGCTGGTGCTGCTGGTGCTATGCGGCATCGTGCTGGACATGGGCGTGTCCGCCAACCTGGTGGTCGGGCAGCGCGCCATCTTCACGCTCGGCGCCGAGATCCGCAGCCGCCTCAACGGCCTGTATATCTCGATCTTCTTTGCCGGCGGCGCCCTCGGTTCCGCGCTGGGCGGCTGGACCTGGGCCCACTATGGCTGGCACGGCGTGCTGCTGGCGGGCTTGCTGTTCCCGCTGGCCGGGCTCCTGCTGATCGCGAGCGAGTTTCAAAGCTGAAGTCCAGCCAGGCGCACTGTCCAGTAGGTTTTGCGCATGAGGCCGCGAAAATGCCTCGCTGCTGCGGGGGGCTTGTGCTAATTTTCTTCCATGGGTTCCGTTGGTCGCCAACCCGACATGGAGGCAGACATGGGAAAACTGTACGCGATCAGGCTCGATGAGCACAGCGAGGCCGAATTGCTGGTCTCGCCTTCCCTGGAAGGAGCCGAGGCGCAAGCCTGGAACGTCGATGAAGAAGTCGTCGAGCGCGGCACGGCGACGCTGTCCCAGGCGCTGGAGATGGTGCGTGCCATCGGCCAGTGCGCGATCGGCAAGCTGGCCGACCTGGATGTGGAATCCACCGAAGCAACCATCGGCCTGAAGCTGACGGGCAAGGGCAAGTTCGTCGTTGCCGAAGTGGGCGCCGAGGCGACCTTGAACGTCAAGTTCAAGATCAACAAGCGCGCGGCCAGCTAGGCTGCGCCATGCCGCAGCGCGAAGATTTCCGTGACCGCGTCTGCCGCCTGGTGCGTCCCGACCGCAGCCCCGTGGGGTCCGCCTTCGGCATCGGGCCGCGCGTCGCACTGACCTGCCACCATTGCGTGGCGGGTTGCCAGGCCGATGGACTGCGGCTCCTGGTCCATGCGCTGGGCGCCGCCGAACCGCTGCTGCTCGATATCAACGACATCCTCCTGCCGCAGCAGCCCGCGTCGACCGACCTCGCCATCCTGCTGCTGGCCGACGACTTGCCCGCCTGGCTGGCCATCACCACGGAAGCTCCGCCGCGCTACGCCAACCCCGTTGGCTACGGATTTCCCGGCGAGCGCGCGCAGCAGGCTGCGGTGCGGGTGCACCTAGACTCGCGCGGCATCCAGCAGGCCAGCTACAGCGGCAAGTCGCTGCGCTATGCATTGCAGGAAGCCCTGGTGCTGGCGGGCGATCCCGCTAGCGGCGGCATGAGCGGCGGCCCGGTCATGGACGACACCGCCGGCGTGGTGGTGGCCATGATTGTCGGCGGTCCGGAATACGACGGCCGTACCATCGCCATGCCCTTCCATGGCGTCGACCCGGCGTGCGACTGGGCCTCGTACCAGTTCGCCATCCAGTGGAACAGCAGGAGCAGCGTGCACAGGGGGTGGGCCATGAATCTCCAGGCGGCCAGGGAAATCTGCAGCAGGCAGACGCAGGAAGCCGTCCGGCGCCAGCATACGTTCGACGTGGAGCGCTACGTGCCGAGGCAGCAGGCCCTCGCCGCGCATGCGCGCTTCATGGCGGGCGGCCAGGCTGCCCTGATGGTGCTGGGCATGCCCAATATCGGGAAGTCGACCCTGCTGGCGGCCCTGGCCATGCAGGGCGCGCAGCGTTCCCTGTATTTCGACGCGTTCAAGCTGGCCGATACGCGTGTCCCGCTGCTCGATGCGATCCACGGCACCCTGCCGCCGGAAGCGCGCGATGAAGCCGGCAGCATGGAACGGCTGGCGCAAGTGCTGGCGGCGGGGGGCACGCCGCTTGTCGTGTACCTGGACGCCATCAATGAAATGGACGAAGAACCGCGACGCATCAGCAACTGGCTGGATGACGCCATCGGGGAGTGTACGGCGCTGGACATCAAGCTTGTCGTTTCCTGCCGCTCCGACGCCTGGAGCGGCTTCGACGTGCGGGGCAACGTTGCCGAACTCACGCTGGATGGTTTCAGCGACGAAGAAGCTGCGACGGCCCTTGCCCGTTATGGCGTCGCCGCCCCGCCCGCGCATGAACTGGCACGGCATCCCCTGTTCTTCCGGATCGCATCGAGCATGGCCGGCCACGAACAGCGCATGGACGAAGGGTGGTACGGCGTGATCCATGCGTTTGTCCGGCACCTGGTCCGGTCCGCGCCCGGCATGCGCGCCAGCCGCGTTGCCGGCATTGTCAATGGCGTCGAGCGCATTGCCTCCAGCCTCGGCATGGAAACGGAAAACATCCCGTGGGAGTTCGCCGCCATTCAGCTGGGTGGCGGCGCCGAGCTCGATGCGCTGGTCTCGGCAGGGCTGTTCAAGACACGCGACGGCAGGACGGTGCGCTTTGCCTTTGACGAATTGACCGAAGCGTTGCGGCCGCCGCTCGATTGCAGCGACAGCGACTTCATCGCCTTATGGCAGCAAGCCCTTGCCGACGACGCCACCAGGCGGCGCCTGACCGGTTCCATCCTGCGCGCCTATTCCCTGCACGACGAGACCAGCCTGTCGCGCCACATCGACACGCTGCGCATCGCCGGAGGCACCCTCGGCCAACTGCTCCCGGCGCACCTGGTCCAGCTGGGAAGCCTGGTCGCCGCCATCGATGCCGGCTTGCCGGAACAGGCAAGCGAATGGGTGGATCGCCTGTTCGACATTTACTTGTCCTGCGCCAGCGAGATGGCAGCGCAGTTCAAAGGCCTTCCGCACTTCATCGAAAGCAGGCTGGCGCAGGCGCCGCTCCGGGCAAAGTACAAGATCGCCCTGCTGGCCGCTATGCTGCCTTACTGCAGCGACACCAAACTGCGCATGAAGGACTTGGAGGATCGCGGCACGCTGGACGACTTGCTGCAGGACGCGGCGGAACAAAGGACCATCGCCGGCGCGCTGCTGCGCCTGGCGCAAGACCATACGCTCGAAGCGCGTCCCCATTTGCTGCCGCTGCTGGCGGACGACCGTCCCCTGCGCATGGGCGACGGCGAAGTCACGGTGGGCCAGATCGTTTCCTTCATCCTGCGCATCACGGCGCGGTGCGACCTGGCCGGCCTGGTGGCGCGGCTGCTGGAAGAACCTTCCGACGCCAGGCGCATGCGCCTGCTGAACGACGTGGCGCGCCGGTACCCCACCGACAGCCTGCTGTGCGCACTTGAATACCTGGACGGCGCGGCGGCCATTGCCGCCATGGACAGCATCATCGTCAGCAGCCTGCAAACGATGGGGCCGGGCCGCGCGCCGCGGGCGGTGATCGCGCGGCTGCAACGCATCATCGACGAAGGGACGCCGCCGTCGCGGGTGCGGGCCGCGAGCCTGGTCCGGATCGCGGCGCCGGATGACCTGGCGGCCTGGGACATCCTGCACGAAGCCGTCATCGGCGGCGCTGAGCTCAGCCTGCGCCCCGTGCCACGGGCCAGGATCGATGCCTTTCTCGATGCGCTGGCCCGGCGCGACAGCGCGGCCGCTATCGACGAAATCCACGACGAGGACGATGTCGCCCTGCAAGCGCGCCTGGCTTCCATCGCGGAACAGGTCCTGGCGCGGCACGGCGCCTTCCTGGGCCGCAAACTGGGTCACCTGGCCGAGCACAAGCTGTACGGCCTGGCCCGCCACGAGGGATACCGGCCCTGGCTGGCCTTCGCCATCCAGCTGCTGCGCGCCGGCATTGCGGGGGCGGCCGAACCGCTGATGTACTTCGCCTATCCGCAAACGGCGCCGGACCCTGACCGCAAGGCGATCTGGGACGCCGCCATGCAGGCGGGGAACGCGGACATCATCAAGACCTGGGTCGAATTCAGCCTGAAGCGTGTGGGCGAGGCGCCCGGCGGCCTGGGCGCCGCCTACCTGGCGTCCGCCGCGGCTGCCGATTTCGCGGGCACGCTGCAGTGCCTGGCCGATGCGGCGGCGCAGGCCAAGTTCCTGTTCGAGAACTATGACGACCAGCCGGAGCAGGCTTTGCTGGACCTGCTGGCCGGCTTCATGCAGGAGGTGCGCCAGCGCCCCGCGCTCGCAAGCCAATTGCCGCCGCCGCTGGCGGCGTGGCAGGCAGGCCAGCCCTTGGTCGACCTGTTCGCGGGCCTGGTCAATGCGCCCACATCCTGAATTGGCCCTGCATCTGCAAGTTGCCATCGATATTCACGCTGCCCAGGTTGCCGGTGACGGCAGCGGCGGGATCGTTCTGCACGCTCATCGATTCGAAGCCGAAGTTCGTGTAGCGCATCTGCGACGGCAGCGTAATGGCAATGTAGTCGCCGTTGCCGTCGGGCCGCGCCTGCACGTTGACGCCGATGGCGAACATGTCCACCGTGCCGCGCACATTGCGCAGCACGATGTAGCGCGGCGCGGCGCCGTCGTGGAAGCCGAGCGAGAAGCGGCTGTCGGTCACGGCACCGACCAGCGTGGGGTCGTTGATGACAATGTGGGCAGCGAAGCTGATGCCGTCGCGCGCGTTCACGCCGGACAGCTCGCTGTCGTCCAACGCGCGCGGCGGTGCGGCGTGCAACAACGCGGGCAGCAGGAACAGTGCAGCGGCAAGTCGCTTGGTCATTGGCGGAATTTGATATCGAGGTAGTTGATCTGGATGTTGCCGATGCGGGAGGAACCCAGGTCCACGTTGCCCGTTGGGGCGGTGAAGCTGATCTTGCCGATTTCGATGCCGCCGCTGGCGGCCTGGCCGCTGCCGTATTGCGCGTCGGGCCAGCCGATGCCGATGTGCAGGCGCGGGCCGCTTTCGTCGGCCTGGGCATTCACCAGCGCCGGCTGGCGCGCCACATCGGCGATGACCCAGGGCTGGCCGGTGAAGTTGCCGTTCTCGTCGGTGGCGCCGATGCGGATGTTGTCCAGCGCCAGCTGGCCTGCCGTATTGCCGCGACCATTGGGGCGCAACGCCCACTGGCCGATGTCCATGCGCGCGGCGACGCCGAAGGCAAGGCCGTCCTGGGTGCGCGGCGTGGTGAATTGCCATCCGCCGCCGTACAGCGCCAGGTCGCTCACCACGATGGCGCCGCCATCGCGGCTGATGCCATCGGCGTTGACGCCGAAGTCGTAGGCCAGCTGCCATTTCTGTTCGCCGTTCGCATTCTGCGGCAGGCTGAATTGCGCCACGTCCGCCAGGCCGTTCTGGCTGCGCACGATGTCGAAGCGGTAGGAATCGGCAAATGGCGCGGCGCTGTCGCTGCGCGATGCGCTCGGGTTGGCGGCCCAGATGCTGGCCCCGTCCGGGCGGGTGTAGGTGACGCGCAGGTCGCCGTTCATGGAGAAGCCGCTCAGGTCGAAGCTGACGCCGTCGCGGCCGCGCACCTCGGACAGGGCGCTGTCGGCCAGCGGCCGCAAGCCGTCAGCCAGCGCGGGGGCGGCCGCCAGCGCCACCAGCGCGGCGAAAGCGCTGCTTGTCCAGCGGTGGCGGGCGGCGTTCGGCATCAGCGGACGGTCGGCAGGGCCGGCGCGGCGGCCGGGACGGGCGGCGCCGCGATGGCGGCGGGCGCGGCGGGCAGTGCCGACAGGGAGACCAGCTTGTCGCGCCAATTGAGCCAGACGCCCGCTTGCGCGGCGTCGGGCACTTGCGTCGTGCCGCTGGGCGCCTGGAACTGCACGCCCGACTTCAGCACGGAAATCCAGAAATCGCGGCTCGGGCCGGAAGCGTCGCCGGCACGCACGCCGGTCAGCGCGGCCGCGCCATCCCAGCGCTTGCCGCCGCCGGCATCCGTGTGCGAATCGATGGTGGCGGGATTGCCGTTGGCATCCACCCCGCTGACCAGCAGGGAGCCGGACAGGCTGTTCACCTTCAGTCCCACGTCGCCGCGAATGGTGTCGAAGCCCATGCGCATGCCGACCACCTCGCGCGGTGCGCCCGCATCGCCGGTGTCGCGGTACACGACTTCGAAATAAGGATTGGTGATCGACACCTTGCCGCCGTTCTGGCCGAACTGCAGCAGCGGCATGTCGATATCGGCGCCCGTCCCTTCCCGCGCGGGGAAGCGGTAATCGCCCAGGCGCATATTGCGCAAGGCCGCATTCAGCTCCACGTCCGCGTCCAGCGCGATGCGCGTGAAATCGAAGCCGTTCAGGGAACTGTTGCTGACCGCCAGCAGCCCCTGCCCCCGTGCGCGCGACAGGTCTTCGTCGCTCATGGGCCGCAGCTGCGCGCCGGCCGGCGCGGAGAAAAAGGCGGCCGCGAGCGCGGCCGCAAAGAGACGGGATTCCATCATCAAGGATTGGAGGAAGCGGCTGCGGGCGCAGCCGCGTCTTCGATCAGTGTGCCCAGATCCACACGGTGGTGCCGCGCATGTCGAGCTGGTTCAGGGCCATCGAACCGTAGGAAGCGTTGCTGCCGCCCATCTTGATCGCGTCGACCGAGACGTTCAGCAGTTTGCCCTGTGCCACCTGCACGTCGGCAGGGATGGCGATCTGCACCACGTCGCCGCCGGTGGCCGCGTTGTAGAACGTGCCCGGGTTGGTCACGCCGGCGGCGCCGGCAGCCTGCAGGAAGGAGTTGCGCGACAGGATGTCGATGGTGGCGGCGATCAGGCCGTTGACCTTGATGCCGTTGAAGCTCACCGAGCCGCCGCCCAGGCCGTTGGCGTCCAGGGCGTCGGTGTCGGTGTAGACGAAGGACTCAACCTTGATGTTCAGGTTGGCGCCGATCGACACGCCGTCCTGGCCGGTCACGGCGCTCAGTTCCGCGTCTTTGATCGGGGTCATGGCCGATGCCGACAGGGCCAGGGTGGACAGGGCGACAGCTACTGCGGTGGCAATACGTTTCATATCGTTATCTCCGTGTAAATGTGGTTGGTGTTGTGCTGTGCGCCCCCTTGCCGCGGCCAGCCTGGTGGGCCGGCGTTGGCGAAGCGCTGTCTTAATATTGTTTCAATATTAATTAAATTTATGATATGTGGCGCCAAACCCCAGGGTCTAGCGTTTCGCATTGACCGCGCAGGCCAAATGCTTGGCCCTGCGAGCCACACAGAGGAAGAGCGCTGTTGTGCGCATGTTGCGTGCTTTAGCATAAGTTTTCGCGCGCAAAGTAGAGGTGTGCATCTAATTTTTTTGCAGCTTGCAGCCTGCTAAACGTGCGTAAATAAATAACAAAAGATCAAGGACGAACGTTCGTCCGCATAAATAATTCGGAGACGTCATGGGAGCAGGATTCGACGCGCGCGCGGCGCGCAAGGGCAGTGCTTTCCCCAAACGCCGGGGGCTGCCATGCTGATGCTGTTGATGGGGGTGCTGGCGGCCCTGATAGGCGGTTCGGCCGCCCTGTCCCGCCACGAAGTGCAGGAACGTCCCAAGGGCCAGTACGAGATGCCGCAAACCTTGCTGGGCGGCGGCGCCTATTCGCAGGCGGTCAGCATGGAGCCGTTCTCCGAGCTCAAATACCGCCACATCGTGCGCCAGGCCTTCGACTACAGCTGCGGCTCGGCGGCCCTGGTCACCATCCTCAAGTTCCACCTGGGGATCGACGTCACGGACCAGCAAGCCATGGAAGGCATGCTGGAAAAGGGCGAGAAGGAAAAGATCATCGAGCGGCGCGGCTTTTCGCTGCTGGACATGAAGCGCTACGCCGCTTCGCTCAACGTGCCCGCCGCCGGCTACCGCGCCGAGGTAAAGGACCTGCTGACGCTGACCGAGCCGGCCATCGTGCCGATCGATTACGGCGGCGCCAAGCACTTCGTGGTATTGCGCGGCATCCGCGACGGCGTGGTCTTCATCGCCGATCCTTCGGCCGGCAACCTGGCCTTCTCGGTGCAGGAATTCGCCACGCTGTGGGACAAGAACACCCTCTTCATCCTGTCCGCGCCCGCCGGACAGAAAGCGCCGGCACAACTGGCGCTGAATGACCAGGAGCTGGGCGTGGTCGACATGGACCGCGT
>CBHWEO010000083.1:0-18610 GCA_966112955.1 uncultured Duganella sp.
CTTTTGGCGGTGTGGCCCTCGATGACCCTGGTGTGCGGAAACCCGCAACGGCAGTGCATGACCGGGGGGCGATGCCACTGGTCTGCCGGCGATACAGGCCTAAGCATATTTTCCGACCGTGATTCGAAAGCTGTAATTCACATTAAGTTTCGAATGCTTTCTTTTGATGGCATAAGCCGAAAATTGCATAGCTAAATATGCGCGCCGCCGTTAAGATGTTTCGAAAAAACGAAACATAAGGGGAGCGCATGCAATACAAGGGAATCAAACGCCTGGCGGCACTCGGCATCATGCTGGCTGCATTGGGCGCGCAGGCGGCTGTGCCGCACTTCGCGGTCGTGGGCGACCATTTCGAGCTGGACGGCAAACCCTACGTCATCCGCTCGGGCGAGATGCACTACGCCCGCATCCCGCGTGCCTTCTGGCGCGAGCGCCTGCAACAGGCGCGTGCCATGGGCCTGAACACCATCACGACTTATGTGTTCTGGAACCTGCACGAGCCCGAGCCGGGACGTTTCGATTTCAGCGGCAACCTCGACGTGGCCGCCTTCATCCGCACCGCGCAGGAAAGCGGCTTGAACGTGATCCTGCGGCCGGGGCCTTATGTGTGCGCGGAGCTGGACTTCGGCGGCTTCCCCGCCTGGCTGTTGCGTACGCCCGGCCTGCGGGTGCGCAGCATGGATCCGCGCTTCCTCGATGCGACCGCCCGCTACTTCAAGCGCGTGGCGCAGGAGGTCAAGCCGCTGCTGTCCTCGCGCGGCGGGCCAATCCTGATGACGCAGGTCGAGAACGAGTACGGTTCCTACGGCGAAGACCACGACTACATGGCCGCTATCCAGAAGCAGTTGCGCGACGCGGGTTTCGACCTGCCGCTCTTCACTTCCGACGGCCCCGATCCCACCTTGCTTGATCGCGGCACGCTGCCCGGCGTGACGGCAGTGGTCAACTTCAACGGCCCCGTGTCGGATGTGAAGGACGCCTTCGCGCAACTGGCCGCGTTCCGCCGGAACGTGCCGCGCATGGCCGGCGAATACTGGGCCGGCTGGTTCGATCATTGGGGTTCGCGCCACAACCAGACCGCCCCGGCGATGGCGGCGGAAGCGGTGGAGTGGATGCTGGAGCAGGGCATTTCCTTCAACCTGTACATGGCGCATGGCGGCACCAGCTTCGGCTGGCAGCCCGGCGCCAATGGCCAGGGCACGACTTACACACCCGACACCACAAGCTACGATTACGACGCGGCCATCGACGAAGCGGGGCGCCCCACGCCGAAGTTCTTCGCCATCCGCGCCGCCATCGAGCGCCATCTGGCGCCGGGCGAGCGCTTGCCGGAACTGCCGAGCGCCACGCCCACCATCGCCGTGCCGCGCTTCACGCTGGACGAATCGGTTGCGCTGCTCGACTCGCTGCCCAAGCCGACCGCATCGCGCCTGGCCCGCAATATGGAGGCGTATGGGCAGGGCTATGGGCTCATCGTCTACCGCAAGCGCTTCAGCGAAGGCGCGTCCGGGAAGCTGGAGCTGGGATCAGTGCGCGACTACGCGCACCTGCTGTCGGATGGAGTCACCTTCGCCACCATGGACCGCCGCCGCAACGAACACGACACCGAGATCGACCTGAAAGCCGGCAGCACGCTGGACATCGTGGTGGAAAACATGGGCCGCGTGAATTTCGGTCCGCTGCTGCCGGACGAGCGCAAAGGCCTGGTGCGCCAGGCCACGCTGGGCGGCAAGCCATTGCTGGACTGGGAAGTGTTCAACCTGCCGCTGGCCGACCTGTCGGGCCTGCGCTTTGCGAAAGGTGCGCCGGCCAAGCGCGGACCGGCCTTCTGGCGCGGGCATTTCACCACGGATGCGCAGGGCAGCACCTTCCTCGACATGCGGGCGCTCGGCAAAGGCCACGTATGGGTGAACGGCCATCACCTCGGGCGTTACTGGCGCGTAGGCCCGCAACAGAGCCTGTTCCTGCCGGCGCCATGGCTGCGCAAGGTGGAGAACGAAATCATCATCCTCGACATGGACGGTGCCGCGGATGCGCCCAGCGTGCAGGGCCTGCCGGATCCGGTCTTCAGCACGCCGGGTTGAACGCGCGTCAGGCCATCCAGAAGAACACCGCTGTCAGGCGCTTGTCGGCATGGTCGAAACCGAAGTAGCCGGTTGCGGAGTGCACCATGTTCGCCTTGTACAGCAGGATGCGGTTGAAGCGGTTCTCCACCCGCACATCTTCCTGCCACGCTTCGGGCGGCAAGCCTTTCACCTTCAGCGCTTCGCGCAGGTTGGCGTGCGGCGGCATGCACAGGTTGCCGCCCAGCGAACCATTCGGCTGGCGCTGGCGGTAGAACGACGTGCCGCAATCCGGGTCCGGATCCGGCGTCAGGTAGATCACGCAGGCGTAGCGGCATAACTTGGTCGAATCGGTGTGCGGCCGCGCGCCGGAATCGGGCATGCCGACCAGCTGTGCATAGTTGTGGTTCAGCGAGCTGCCTTGCGGCGTCGCTTCCTGCCACAGGCGCTTGGCGCCGGTCATTTTCTTCACCCACGCTTCCACGTATTCCATCTCGGACGGCGTGAGCGCATTCGGCGTGCGCTTGCCCGGCCACGGCTCGTTGGCGTATGGGGCGCCGAGCTCCCAGTACTCCTGGCGGTAGCAGCGCTGCGAAATTTCCTCGGCGTTGGGCAGGAAGTCGTCCTGCACCCAGTAGTCACGCCCTAACTGGGGTTTGCGGTAGGGAAGGATAGGCAACATGGCCGAGAGCGTAGCAAGAAAACAGCGTTTTAACGGCTTCTTAACGCTTCCGCTGTGTTCAGATTGACACGTCCACGTGTCGGGTTGCAAGATTTGCATTGCAATATCGTCCACAACCGGGCCTCACGAGGGCCTTCACAAGGAGATGACGCTTCATGAAGAAAATGACCAGGCTTTCCCTCGCCGCATGCGCGCTGCTGGCAGCAGCCCATGCCCAGGCAATCACCTACGGCCAGGCCGACGGCAACAAGCATCCACAGGTCGGCGCGCTGGTGGATTACGACAGCAAAGGCACCGCCTACGCTTTCTGCACCGGCACCATGATCAGCCCGACCGTGATGCTGACGGCAGCGCATTGCAACCCCGGCGTATCCGCCGTGAAGGTGACGTTCGACAGCAAGGTCCTGAATTCCGCGGTGATGTATGTGGGCCAATACCAAGCCCACCCGGAATACCGCCAGCAGCAGAACGATCCGCACGATATCGCCGTGATCGTGTTCAGCCAGCCGATCCCCGATGTGGCGCCGGCTCAGTTGCCGACGCTTGGCCTGTTCGACACCTTGAAGAGCAACGGCCTGCTGGCCAACACCACCTACACGGCGGTGGGCTACGGCGGCCAGGAGCGCACCTTCGATGGCAAGGGCGGCTGGACCATCGCCTACCAGGACACGCGAGAATGGTCGGTCTCCGCCTTCGGCTCGCTGAACGATAGCTGGCTGCGGCTGTCGCAGAACAATGCCGTCGGCAATGGCGGTACCTGCTATGGCGATTCCGGCGGCCCGAATTTCTTCGGCAGCGGCAAGGGCGAGACGAAAATGCTGGCCGGCACCACCATTACCGGCGACATGCCCTGCGTGCAGAGTAACGTCATCTACCGCCTGGACACCCCGTCCGCGCGCGCCTTCCTGGCCGGCTTCGTCACCTTGCCCTGACCCGCATTGGCGCCGCCGCCTCGACTTGCAGGGCGACGGCGCTCATTGACCTCCCGACGCAGGCACCGCCGCCAGCGCCTCCAGTTGCTTGAGTGCTGCGGCACTGGCGCGGTATTCAAACTGGTTGGACTTACACGTCGCCAGAACGGTGTCAAACGCGCGACGCGCGGCGGCGGTTTTGCCGCCCAGCCAGCTCACATGGCCGATGACGAAGTGCGCCTCGCATTCGCGTGACTTGGCGCTGAGCGGTTGCTTGCGGGCGGCAGCGAGCAAATCCGTTTCATCGCTGTCATTCAGGAGAAAGTCGACGACCGGCATTGGCCAATGCTTGCCAATTGCGCGTTTGCGGACAGCTTGCAGTTCCTGCGTGGCCAGGGCCAGTTCGCCGTTATGCGCGCTGGCCAGGAAGGACATCAGGTCGCTGCGTCGAGAGGCTCCGGGTTCAGCGGAAAGGTTGCGCAAGCTGGTCGCCGCTTTCGCGAAATTCCCCAATGCGAAGTCGTCGTAAGCAAGGCGAAGCAAGGCGTCCTGGTCGCCCAAGGCGGCTGCATCCTTCAGCAATTTGGCAGCGCGGGCATCGTCCGGTGCCACCCCTTTGCCCGCGTACAGCAGTTCGGCCAGGTAGCTCATCGCCGCAGGGTGTCCTTTGGCGGCGTGGGCCTCATAGATCGCGGCCCAATCGGCTTCGGAACCGACCAGTTTCAACGGTCCCTGCTTGATCAGGTAGACCTTCTGCTGGCTGCGCGCAAACAGCACTCGATGGCTGCTCAGGAAATCCGTGCCGAGGATGATGTCGGAGCGATTTTCATAAGAGGAGCCCGCAATATCGGCCATTTCCAGCATCAAGTCCGAGTAGGTGTCCTTCCCTATTTCGAGCTTTGCTATCGGCACGAACCACGCCGCTATTTCCGCACGACCAACGCCGGAGGTCGTGGATTTGGGCCGCGCCTTCGGCATTTCGGGCGTGATGCCCGCGCGCTTCGCGGCATCACGGTCGATCATCGAAACTGACGCGCCAGTATCGATCAGGGTCCGCATTGGCACGCCGTTGACCTTGAGCGTGACATGCATGCGCGTGTCGTAATCAAGCCAGTCGGCGTCCAACACCGTTGCGTCGGGGAAGATGAGCGTTTCCTTCTTGCAGTTACTCGGGTAGAAGAACTGCATGAAGCCCTGCGTCAAGTCAAACAGCAAGTCGGCTTGCTGCAGGAAGTCCGCGCCCAGGATCATGGCATAGGGCGTTTCGTTGGCGTACTCGCCCATGACCGGGAAGTGGCCTTGGACCGGCCTGGAAGGGCCGACCGAGAATTCCTTCACGCGGGCGGCTCGTACGTCCTGTGCCCCGCCAATGCCATTGGCGGTCATGCCGGTCAAGCGGGTTGGGATGTCCAGTTTCTGGACGTAGCGAGCGGTGAGGAAAGACCTGTAGGCGCCGGTATCGATAAGCATCGGTGCCATGTTGCCGTTGATCTTGCCCTGGACGGTTGGCTTTAAGCCGAGCCCCGTCAAGGAAATATCCAGCGAAGGCCCTCCTTGGTAGCGGCATGGCTGCTCGCTGGCAGCTTGCGCGCCCAAAGGTAAAGCAAGGGAAAACATCAACACCGCTAGCAGGGTCGGGCGCAATTTGGGGCCTTTGGTAATAAAAAGCCAAGTTTATAGCGCGGCCTTCCCAATTTGGCAACTAAGCGGCAAGCCGGGCGGCATCGGCATTGGCATTCGCGCGGCGCGCCTTGTCCTGCACCAGCACTTTGGCCCCGGTCCGGGCGCTGGCTTCGCGCAGCGCCGGGCTATCATCCTTGACCAGCACTTCCACGCCCAGCGCCGCGGCTTGCGACAGGACCTGAGCCAATTCGCCGGCGGCAGCGCCGTGCAGGCTACCGATGCGCACGGCGTCGACGCGGGCGTGTCCGAGCACGGCCGGCAGCTGCTGTGCGTCCGCTACCTTGACCGAGATGCGGAAGCCGTTGCGGCGGTAGTTGTCGGCCACGTAGTTCAGCATCCAGTTCTGGCGCGCATTCACCGCCGGCAGCTGCAGCACGATTTTTTCCAGCGGCAGCCCGAGCGAATCGAGGATGCGGCGGAAGGCCATGCCGTGGTTGCTGCTCACGGCGCTGAGCAGGCGGTCGTGCACGTTCAGGTGCAGGGTGTGCTCGCCCAAGTCGTCGCGGCGGAAGAAGTTGATGGCGTGTAGCGTGCGGCACAGGCGGTCCAGCGCGACCGATTCGTCGTCGCTGGCGGCGCCGTCAAGGTACGTCCAGACCGGCAGGTGGCGGTTTTCCTCGCCGACGCCGCGCACCCGGCCGGCATAGGCGGTGAGCCGGCCGCTGCCAAGTTCGCGGATCGGGTGGAAATCGCTACCGAGCCAGCAATTGAAGATATGGCCCTGGACTTCGCCATGGCCGGCCAGGCGCAGGCTGCTGGTAGATGACTCGCCGGCCGCGAGGCGCTCCAGGTAGGCGTTCAAGGCAGGGTGGCGCATGCGGGCTCCTCGGGTAACGTGGGAGGCCAGTCTACGATGCGGCGTCGCGCGCGTGAACGAAGTTTTCTGGATATCCAATTGCGAAATTCGCACTGAATTACAACACTGTAATTGAGAAGTACAGGCGGCTTGGCTATAGTCGGCCATTTCCTCCCGTTCGAGCCCCTCCCATGCGTCACGCAGCAATCAATGTCATTTTGGCACTGGCGGTGTCCAGCGCCGCAGCGCAAACCAGTATTCCCGGCTATCGCAGCAACTATGCCGTGACGCGGCAACAGGACGGTTCCGTCACCATCCAGCGCCTGCGCGACGGCGCCGTCCAGGCCACGCTGCCAGCGGCGACTTCCCTGGAATTCCAGGATGCGATGGTGACTTTCGATGACAGCGGGGTGGAAGGGCAGGCCTACCGGCTGTACCAGGCCGCTTTCAACCGCACGCCCGACGCGGCAGGCCTTGGCTTCTGGATCGGTGCCATCCGCAGCGGGGTTTCACTGCTGGATGTGGCCAACGGGTTCTATGGTTCCGGCGAATTCCAGAGTACATACGGGCAGGTGAGCGACAGCCAGTTCCTGACACTCCTGTACCGCAACGTGTTGAACCGGACGCCCGACCAGGGCGGCCTAGATTTCTGGGTCAAGTCGATGCAGGCCGGCACGCCGCGCGCACTGGTGCTGCGCGACTTCAGCGAGAGCGCCGAGAACCGCAAGAATGTGGCGGCCGCGATCAGCGCCGGCGTCACGTATTACCCGACCGGCGGCACCGGCTACACGGCGCCGCTGCAAACGCATAACCCGCCGCCGACCCCATCGTCGCGCAACGCGGTCAAGGTGCCGACGGTGGCGGAGCTGGTGGGTACCTATATCCGCCTGCCGGTCGAGAATGATTACCACACGGGCCAGCTGGTGCAGACTGCCACCGGCCTGGCATGGAAGAACAAGATCGGGCAGACCTGGACCCTGAAAGACGACCTGCAGAACGGGCAGTTGCTGCTCGATGCCAGCAGCCCGTATTACGGCTCGGACCATCCGAACATCACTGCCTTCTACTACAAGGGCAAGATCGCCGGTATCCGGGTGGTGGGGGAGGCCTTCTATCGCGATGGCGTGCCGTTGCCCGCCGACTCGGCCATGTACGACGGCCAGGCGAGGGAAGACCTGGGCTTGTTCGGCTTCATTTACGGCGGTGGCGGCAGCGTTCCCTCCGGCTATGACTATGGCTATACCCAGTACATGGCGATGTATCCGATGACGGACCATACGCTCAACATGCACCAGGTAGGCGCCGGCTTCTTCCTCCACCCGGACAATTCGACCTATGACAAGGCGCTGCTGCCGCCCGATAACCCCATGCGCGTGAGCACGCCGAACGCCGGTCCCACCTGGGCGGGGCTGTTCCAGTCCATCGAGGGCGGCCCGGGCAACTGGGGCAATAGCCAGTTCCCCACGCGCGACCCCAAGTTCTGGATCGTCGGCACGCCGGACGGCTATTCGCATGGCATGAATTCCCCCGGCTGGGGCTTTGATAATCCCGCAGCCCTGTCGCGCGACCTGATGTCCATCGCCCAATTGAGCAACCGCATCGTCACGCCACCGGATGGCTTTACGTTCCGCCCGGGTACCAATGGCGATTTCTTCGGCTACGGCTGGATGGCGCTGCCGCTGACCGATGCGCGCAGCGCGACCGTGCCGGTCGGCAGCAACAGCTGGACGCTGTTCTTCAACGCGTCCAATTTCCATGGCCCGGTGGCTTTCTGGGTACCGGATGCCTTCGCGCGCCTGTCGAAGACGTGGGCGCCGGCAATTGGCCGCGGCCTCGATGCGCTGCCCGCGGAAATTGCCGATACGGTGGTGGAAGTGAACCAGACGTCCGCGTTCTACAACACGGACAACGCGGGCACGCTGTACGCGCGCCATTCGCGGCTGCTGTTCCCCGTCGATGGCGACGACGTCACCTGGCTGACTGCCGACCGCGCGCGCTATTCGGCCGCCGCCCTGTACGAGCCAATGCGCAAATGGTTTGCCGGGGGCGCTGCGGTGTCCGGCACCTTTGACCGCACGGCCACCTACTTTGACACCTATACCCGCGCTGACATGGATTTGTCGATCAAGGGTGCGAAGATCAACGACCTGAACAAGATCGTGAACGTGGCGGTGCTCAAGACGCCGGGCGGCGGCAGTGCTTACGGCCTCAAATGGCAGCCAGGTGCGACCGCTGGCGTGTTCCCCGAATACTTCCGCAAGGATGCCACTGGCTGGACGCCTGTCGCGGCGGCGGACGTGCCGCCTGAAACCGTGCTGTCGATGAAAGACTTCTCGTTCTCCATGCGCGGCACCACCTACTATTCGCCGGACAGTGGCACGGACAGCTGGATGTCGCCGGCGCCTGCTGCGGGGCCATATTCGACAAGCCTCACCGATGGCAGCGTGGTGACCTATTACTGGTACAAGTTCATCGACCAGCCTTCGCTGCAGAACTTCGGCTGGACCGCGGCGGAGAAGGCCCGACTGCAGCAGCGCGTGGAACTGTTGCACCGCAATTGGGCCGCGACCCATGAATTCATGGCGCCGCCGACTTCCGGTACCCTGGCAACGCTGGACGCGGCCTTGCTGGTCACGCCGCCGGCAGGACTGGAGTACGGCTATGTGCCGATCGTGACGCGCCAGGAAAAAGGGCGCTAGGCCGGCAGGGTGGCGCCGGCCATGACCTCCGGGGTCATGGATTTGCAGTGCGCCGGAGCCTACACTCCGGCGCATGAAAACACTTCTTCTCTTCCTCCTTGCCGCGCTGGGAATGGCGCCGCCCTCCCAAGCCTCCGACCACCTCGATTCGCCCAAGGTCATTGCCGACCCGCGCACCGATATCGGCGATATTTATGCCTGGATGTCGGCCGATGGGCGCCGCCTCAACCTGGTAATGGCGATTGTCGGCCATTCGTTTTCCAGGGAAATTGATTACGTCTTCCATATCGGCAGCGGGCCGCGCTTTGGCGCGACTTTGGCGAGTTCCGATATCCGCTGCCGCTGGCGCGGCGCCATGGTGTGCAGCGCTGGACGGGTGTTTGCAGGCTTGCGCGACGATCCCTTCTTCAACAACGTCAAGGGTTCGCGCGATGCCTTCGATTACGCGGCGGCGGCGCTGAAAGCCGGCGTGCAGCGCGACGCTGCCGGCTGTCCGATGTTCAGCGAGGACCAGTCGCGTGAGATCCTGGCGCGCTGGGGGACGACGGATGGCGGGCCGGCTTCCAACTTCCTCAAGGGCTGGACGCCGGCGACCATTGTGGTGACGGTCGACGTGGCGCAGGTCAACCGCGGCGGGCCGTTGCTGGCCGTGTGGGCGGAGACCGCCATGCATGGCGTGCGGATTGACCGCATGGGGCGGCCATTGACCGGCAACGCCTTGCTGGCGCCGCTGGAGGCGGATGAGGTCAGCGATGCGCTCAAGCTGCGGTATAACGAGGCGTCCCCTGCCACGGCGGGCGAGTTTGTGCCGGAAATCGAAAAGTCGCTGGCACTGTACGACGGTTACGACGGCCACTGCGGCAACCAGTTGCTGGCGGGACGCTCGGCGTCGGGCCGCTATCGCGCGATGGCGGAGCTGCTGGCGGATGACCGGCTATGGGTGAACAGCGCTTCCGGCAAGTGCACGCAGCTGTTCGCGGTGGAGATGGCGGCTGCCGGAGACGTGCGTTACCGCGACGATTGCGGCGGAAGGGCGCTCGACTACGATGCGGTCAATGTGTATCGCTCGCTGCTGGCCACCGGGCAGGTGACCGGTGTGAGCGATGGCGTGCACCGGGATGAGGTGGTGCATTCGAATGAGGTGTTTCCGTTTGTCGCCGCGCCGCAGGAAGGGGAATATCGTGCGGGCCGCTGAGTTGTCCGTTGGCCGTGCGGCGGCGCTATGCCTGGCGCTGTGGGCCGGTGCGGCCGGTGCGCATGATTTCTGGATCCAGCCTTCCGGCAACGCGTATGTTCCGGGCGCTGCGGTGGAGGTGGTGCTGTTGGTTGGGCATGGCGAGGAGCGCCGCCAGTCACCGATTGCAGCGCGCCGCATCAGGCGTTTCGATGCGGTTGCGCCGGATGGACGGGAGTCGGCGTTGGCGGGACGTGCGTTCCGCGCGGATGCGGCGGGCGTGTATGCGCTGGTCTTGCAGACGGATAGCGCTGCACAGAGCCATTTGCCGGCGCCGCGATTCAATGCCTACCTGCGGGAGGAAGGCCTGGCCGCTGTGCAGGCGCACCGTGAGCGGCATGGCCTGGATGGGGAGCCCGGCGCCGAGCGGTATAGCCGCGTGGCGAAGACGCTCGTCGCGGTGCGCGCGGCTGGCGGCGGCGCCCCGGCGGCGAACGCGACGCGCGTATTCGGGCTGCCGCTGGAGCTGGTGCTGGAGCGCAGCCCGTATGCCGGCCCGGCGCGGCAGGAATTGCCGGTCCGCGTGCTGTACAAAGGGCAGCCGCTGCAAGGCGGCCTGGTCAAGCTGACCGACCTGGCGCGCGATGCGAAACCGGTGGCGGAAGCCAGGACCGACCGTCAGGGCAGGGCCATCTTCATGCTGCCGCACCGGGGCAACTGGCTGCTCAACGTGGTCTGGTCGGAGCCCGTGCAGCGCGGCGACGGCATCGACGTCGAAACCATCTTCTCCAGCCTCGTGTGGGACAATAGCGCCCGCAATGAAGAAGAATCCCCTCACAGAAATCTACCGTGACGACTGGCTGCTGGCTGTGCACAAGCCCGCCGGCCTGCTGGTGCACCGCAGCCCGATCGACCCGCACGAAACCGAGTTCGCCCTGCAATACGCGCGGGACATGAACGGCGGCGATTACGTCTACGCCGTGCACCGCCTGGACCGGCCCACGTCCGGACTGCTGGTTTTCGCACGCGACCAGCAAACCGCCAGCCTGCTGGGCAAGGCCCTGATGGCGGGCGAGGTACGCAAGCGCTACCTCGCCATGGTGCGCGGCTGGACGCCGGACCAGGGTGTGATCGACCACCCGCTGAGGGAAGAGCCGGAAGACCGCCGCAGCAAGGACGAGGAAGCGCCCATACGCGAGGCGCTGACCCGCTACCGCCGCCTGGCGACGACCGAAATCCCGGTCGCCATCGAAGGCTATAGCAGCAGCCGTTACAGCCTGGTGGAACTGTTCCCCGAAACCGGGCGCCGCCACCAGCTGCGGCGCCACATGAAGCACATCAGCCACCCGATCATCGGCGATGCCAACCACGGGCGCGGCCGGCACAACCGCTACTTCGCCGAACGCTTCGGCTTTGGACGCCTGATGCTGGCGGCAGTCGGCATGTCGTTCACGCACCCGGTGACCGGCGAACGGCTGGAGCTCAGCGCCGCGCCGGAAGCCAGCTTCGTGCAGGTGCTGTCAATTTTCCCCGCTGACAGCGGCATTCGCGATGCCGTAGGGGACGTGGCCGGTTGGGACGAACTCGCGCGCTGAATCGCAATGCATGGCCTGGTCGTCGAAGAAGATGTCGGCGCCGAAGGCCTTGAGGAATGCGCCCTTCGGCATGCCGCCCAGGAACAGCGCTTCATCGATGCGGATATCCCAGGCCCGCAGCGTGCGGATCACGCGTTCGTGCGCCGGCGCCGAGCGTGCCGTGACCAGCGCGGTACGGATCGGCGCATTGTCCGCGCCATACGCCGCCTGGATCCCGTGCAGGGCAGCGAGGAATTTCTTGAACGGGCCGCCGGGCATCGGGTCGCGCGCCGCTTCCCGCTCGTTGCGCGCAAAAGCGTCCAGCCCCAGCTGCTTGTAGATGCGTTCCGAATCGTCGGAAAACAGCACCGCGTCGCCATCGAAGGCAATGCGCAGCTGGCCGCTGGCGTCCTCGCGGTGCGAGGGCAGGATGGTCGCCGCAGCATGGCCTTGCGCCAGCGATTCACGCACATCGTCCGGATTGGTGGACAGGAACAGCTGCGCGCCGAACGCTTCGACATAGCGGTGCGTGCTGGCGCCGGAACAGAAGGCGGCGCGCTTGATGTCCAGCTGGTAGTGCTCGATGGAGTTGAAGATGCGCAGTCCCGTATCGGCGCTGTTGCGCGACAGGAGCACGACCTCCACCAGCGGCGCGGCCGGCGCACCTTGGTTCAATGCCAGCAGCTTGCGCGCCAGGTTGAATGCCGGCCCGGGTTCCAGTACCACATGTTCGTTCTCGCGCTGGTGGGCGCAGTAGGCGGCCACGCCCTGGGACTCGAAAATCGCGTGGCTCTCATCCAGCTGGAACAGGGCACGCGACGATATGGCGACGACAAGTTTGTTCATGTGGCGGCTCCCGAGGTACTGTATGTAATTACAGTATAACTCAAGCCTTGAGCCGCCGCCAAAGCCCGACCAGCCATTCGATGAAGGCCGCCATCGGCTTGCGGAGAAAGGGAACGTCGTAGGACAGCAGGAGCAGGCCGATGGGCACGTCCTCGATGCCCACCACCGGCAGGTAGGGCGCCACGATGCCGACCGTGATCAGCGCCAGCGCAAGGGGAATGCGCACCCAGCGCGCCCTGTCCGAGCGCGCCCATTCGATGAAGCGCTTCGCCTTGCCGGGCACTTCGCGCTCCAGGTCATCCACCGCGTGGTCGATCTGCTGTTTGCCGTCCTTAGCCATACAGGCATGCTACAGCGCCCACGGATCCTGGCGCGCCCGGCAATAAAGTTGCGCATGAGCTATATGGTTTTGATCTAGAAACTGCAAAAGAATATATACATTCATTATTCTTGCCGTGCATAGAATGTTTTCATGAAACTAACTCCGAGGACATGGAAAGCCCTGGCTGCGGCGCTGCTCGCCGCGCTGGGCATTCCTGCCGCGCAGGCCCTCGACGTCAGGCAGTCCACCATCGGCCCGGGCTGGGCCAACAATTCGGTCAACGTGACCGTGTTCCGCAAGAACTCCCTCGTCACCCACCAGGGCGTGCAGTACGCCGCCTACTACGACGCCGAGCGCTACGTGGTGCTGGCCAGGCGCCGCGTGGGTGCGCAGGAATGGACCGTGCAACGCAGCCAGTACCAGGGCAAGGCGGACGATGCGCACAACAGCATCAGCATCATGGCCGACGGCGCCGGCTTCTTGCACGTGGCCTGGGACCATCACGACAACCCGCTGCGCTACGCCCGCGGCACGGCGCCGGGCAGCCTGGTGCTGGGCGCGCAACAGGCCATGGTGGGGCGCGACGAACAGGCCGTGAGCTATCCCGAGTTCTATCGCATGCCCGATGGCGGCCTGCTGTTCCTGTACCGCGATGGCGTCTCGGGCCGGGGCAACCTGGTGATGAACCGTTACAGCCTGGCCAGCGGCAAGTGGGAGCGCCTGCAGGACAAGTTGATCGATGGCGAGGGCCGGCGCAATGCTTACTGGCAGGCGCACGCCGACCGCCACGGTGTGCTGCACCTGTCGTGGGTGTGGCGCGAGTCGCCCGATGTGGCGAGCAACCATGACCTGGCCTATGCGCGTTCGCGCGACGGCGGCAAGACCTGGGAGCAGGCCGACGGCACGCCCTATGCGCTGCCGATCACCGCCGCCAGTGCCGGCTACGCGCTGCGCATCCCGCAGCGCAGTGAATTGATCAACCAGACGTCCATGGCCGCCGACCATGCCGGGCATCCCTACATCGCCTCGTATTGGCGCGGTGAAGATAGCGCTATCCCGCAATACCGCGTGGTGTTCCACACGGGACAGCGCTGGGAAACGCGCACCCTGCCGCTGCACAAGACGGCGTTCAGCCTCTCGGGTGGCGGCACCAAAAAGATTCCGATGGCGCGCCCGCAGTTGCTGCTTGGCGGCGGCGCGGGCCAAGGCGGCTTGCTGGTATTCCGCGACGAAGAGCGCGGCAACAAGGTGTCGGTCGCCCTGATCAAGGATTTCCGGGCGTTCCGATGGTCCGTGCACGACTTGTCCGATGCGGACGTCGGGGCATGGGAGCCCACTTTCGACAGCGAGTTGTGGCAATCGCGGGGAATCCTGAGCCTGTTCGTGCAGAACGCGGCCCAGGTCGACGGCGAAGGCCTTGCACAGCGCCCGGCGCAACCGGTGCGCGTACTGGATTGGGAGGTTTCGAGCAGTTCTTTTTAAAGCAGATAAGAAGTCAACAAGGGAGACATAAAAAATGAAAAAGAAACTACTGGCTACGCTGGTGCCGATGGCATTGGCGGCGGCCTACGGCACTGGGGCCGCAGCGCAGGAAGCAGCGGAAGCACCGGCCAGCGTCGATCCGGCCAGCACCGTGGTGGTGACGGGCTTCCGTTCCAGCCTGCAGAAAGCGCTGAACCTGAAAGCGCAAGCCATCGGCGTGCGCGATTCCATCGTGGCGGAAGACATCGGCAAGTTCCCGGAGTCGAACGTGGCGGAATCGCTGCAGCGCGTGCCCGGCATCATCCTGAACCGCGATGAAAGTTCGGCCGAAGGCCAGCGCATCTCGATCCGCGGCCTGCCCACGGAATATTCGGTCACCACGCTGAACGGCGCGCCGGTGAACACCACCAGTACCGGCTCCATCGGCAACGCGGCGCGCGGCTTCAACTACGACGTATTCGCCTCCGAACTGTTTGGACGCGTGGACTTCTACAAGTCGCCGCTGGCCGAACTGCCGGAAGGCGGCATGGGCGGCGTGGTCGACCTGCAGTCGCCGCGCCCGTTCGACAACCCGAAGGGCGCGATCCGTTATTCGGTATCGGCGGCCTACAACACCATGTCGGAAAAGACCGACCCGAACATCTTCGGCCTGTATTCGAAGACCTGGGGCAACTGGGGCCTGCTGGTCGGCGGCGCCCATTCAAAGGCCAAGAACAACCGTTCCGGTTTCGAGGCAACCGGCGGCTACAACAGCTCGGCGCGCGGCAGCAAGACTCCGGTGCAGGGCAACTTCGCCATGCAGCTCGATTACGACGACCCGCGCGCCAACCTGTCCGGCTACACCCGCGAGCAGGTGGACAATGCGCTGCTGCCGCGCATCTACCGCTTCTACGGTTCCTCCAACGACCGCACCCGCGACGGCCTGGTGTCCTCGCTGCAGTACAAGGACGACGCCTGGAACATCAGCCTGGATACCATGTATTCCAAGCTGCAGAACTCGCGCGACGAGCTGTATTACGGCATCCTGATCCGCAACAGCAAGACCACCAACCCGAGCGCGCCGCCCGGCACCGCCGGTCACAACGGCCTGGTGCCGATCAACGTGCACATCGATCCGGCTTCGAACCTGCTGACCGGCACCTTCGGCAACACCTCCTACAGCAGCGGGGTGACGTACAGCGAAGACGAAACGAAGTTCAGCTATGCGTCCTTGAACGCCAACTGGAAGGCGAACAGCAGGCTGTCCTTCACCGGCCAGCTGAGCGCCAACAGCAGCAAGGCGCAGACCTACCAGGATACCCGGTCCGGCCAGATCTTCGGCATCACCTCCACCATCGACTACGGCAGCGACCACGTCTACCCGTCGCTGTCCTCGACCAGCGATTACCTGAACCCGGCCAACTATGCCGGCTTCGGCATCGGCACCAGCCTGACCCGCGAAACCGACAAGGGCCGCCAGGGCCGCCTGGTCGCGGATTGGGATTACGACCTGCCCGGCGCATGGAGCGGCCACCTGAAGGGCGGCGTGGTGTATGTCGAAACGGAGAAGGGCGTCCACAAGCGCAACGGCGGTGCCGACATGACCGCCAAGTTGAATAGCCTTGGCAATGCGGGCATGCGCCAGGGCATGGTGTTCGACCTGCCGATCAGCAACCTGGACATGGGGGCCGGCTGGCCGCACAAGTTCGGCACCTTCACCCGCGATTACACCTTCGGCACCTTCGACCCGCTGGCCTACAACACCGAGGCCACCTTCACCCCGGCGCAAAGCTTCACCGCCACCGAGAAGGTGACGTCGGGCTTCGTGCAGTCCGACTTCAAGGGCGAGATGCTGGGCCATGGCCTGCGCGTGAACGCCGGCGTGCGCTACTCGCGCACCGAGCTGGATATCGACAACTTCAAGAAGACCGGCACCGGCGGCACCTACCAGCCCAACCAGGAGAGCGGCTCGTACCACAACCTGCTGCCGGCCGTCAGCGGCGCGCTGGACCTGACCGAAGACCTGATGTGGCGCGCCTCCTTCGGCAAGACCATTTCGCGTGCTTCGCTGTCGATCATCGCGGCGCAGACCGTGGTGCCGAACCCGTTCGACAACTCGGCCACCGCAGGCAACCCGAACCTGCGGCCGCAGCAATCGAAGAACATGGACACCAGCCTTGAATGGTACTTCCGCAAGGGCAGCCTGCTGTCGGCGGCCTACTTCCGCAAGGTGCTGACCGATGCGACCGTGTCCAGCACGACCCAGACCACCTTCGGCGCGCTAGGCCTGCCCGACACGGCGATGGGGGCGATCTTCTACGGGCCGAACGGGCGCGTGGACCCGAGCCTGCCGATGACGCTGCGCACCTACAGCAACGCGGGCCGCCAGGTGCTGAAGGGCTATGAGCTGTCGTACCAGCAGGACTTCGACTTCCTGCCGGCGCCGTTCAAGGGCTTTGGCGCCCTGGCCAGCTACACCCACATCGATCCGTTCAACAGCCAGAAGTGGATCACCAACGCCGGCAAGGAAATCGAGGTCAACTCGGTGCCGAAGTATGCCTACAGCACCACCGCCTACTACGAGAACGGCCCGCTGGCGATCCGCTTCTCATACAACTACAAGGGACGCAGCCTGCACGGCGACAATCCCAAGAACAATGGCGATGACCTGATCCGCTGGCGCGCGGCGCGCGGCTACCTGGACGGCACCATCAGCTACAAGCTGACGGAAAACCTGGAACTGCGCCTGGACGCCCTGAACCTGACCAATACGCTGTCCTACGATTATTTCGAGGATGCGACGGGCCGGTACGGCGACGGCCACCGCACCCGCATGGACTATGCAAAGTATGATGGCCGCACGATCAAGTTCGGCCTGCGCGGCAAGCTGTAACCATTAACCTGACCGACGAAGACATGACCATCAGTTTTCAACGCCGGCGCCTGCTGCAGGGCGGCGCTGCCGCGGCGCTGCTGCCGCTCACCGGCACGATTCACGCCGCGGCCTCGCACCGCTTCGCCATCGGCGAACACGACTTCCTGCTGGACGGGAAACCGATCCAGATCCGCTGCGGCGAAATGCACTTCGCCCGCGTGCCGCGCGAGTACTGGTCGCACCGCCTGAAGACCATCAAGGCGATGGGCCTGAACGCCGTGTGCGCCTACCTGTTCTGGAACTACCACGAGTGGCGGGAGGGCCGCTACGACTGGGCCGCCCAGCGCGACGCGGCGGAGTTCTGCCGGCTCGCGCAGCAGGAGGGTCTGTGGGTGATCCTGCGCCCCGGCCCTTACGCCTGCGCGGAGTGGGAAATGGGCGGCCTGCCGTGGTGGCTGCTGAAGCACGACGGCGACGCCTTCCTGCGCACACGTGACGAAGCCTACCTCGCGCCAGCGCGCCGGTGGCTGAAGGAAGTCGGCCGCGTGCTGGGCCCGCGCCAGGTGACGCAGGGCGGCAACATCCTGATGGTGCAGGTCGAGAATGAATACGGCTTCTACGGCGACGACGTGGGCTATCTGCGCGTGCTGCGCCAGGCCTTGCTGGACGCCGGCTTCGACGTCCCGCTATTCCAGTGCAATCCGACGAATGCCGTCGCGCGCACGCACATCCCGGAACTGTTCTCGGTGGCGAACTTCGGCAGCGATCCGGTGGCCGGCTTCAAGGCGCTGGACGCCGTGCAGCAGGGGCCCCGGATGTGCGGCGAATATTACTCCGGCTGGTTCGACACCTGGGGCGCGCCGCACCGGCGTGGCGGCGTGGAAGGCGCGACGAAGGACATCGCCGCGATGCTGAAGGCGAACGGTTCGTTCAGCCTGTACATGGCGCACGGCGGCACGACGTTCGGCCTGTGGGGCGGTTGCGACCGCCCGTTCCGGCCCGATACGACGAGCTACGACTACGATGCGCCGATCGGCGAGGCGGGCTGGATCGGCGAGAAATTCGACGCCTATCGCGCCGCGATCACGCCGTTCCTGGCGCCCGGCGAGAAGCTGCCGGATCCGCCGCCGCGCATGCCCGTCCAGACGATCGCGCCGTTCATGCTGGCCGAATCCGTGCCCGTCAAGGCCGCGCTGCCGGCACGCGTCATCAAGGACCAGTCGCCGCGCCCGATCGAACAATACGACATCAGCCGCGGCCTGGTCGCGTATCGCGTCACCTTGCCGGCGGGGCCGGCTGGCGTGCTGGAAGCGGCGCGCGTGCGCGACCTCGCGTGGATCCATCTCGACGGCAAGCCGGTCGGCACGTTCGATACGCGCTACCGCCGCTACAAGGTCGACGTGCCGGCACGCAGCAAACCGGCCGTGCTCGAGATCCTGCTGTACACGATCGCGCGCGTAAACTTTGGTCCGGAAGTCCACGACCGCAAGGGCCTGCACGGTCCCGTGACGTTCACGAGCAAGG
>CBHWEO010000084.1:0-18516 GCA_966112955.1 uncultured Duganella sp.
CCGACCCGAGGGTCGGACCCCGGTTGTCCGGTTTTCCGGTTTTCAAGGTTAAGAAGGCTCAAGCGTCCGGCAGCACCACATTCACATCCAGCACTTCCAGGTTGCCCTGGCGGTCGAGCGAAATCTTGATATCGTCGGCCGACACCTTGGTGTACTTCGAAATCACATCAATCAATTCCTTGTGCAGCGCCGGCAGGAAGTCCGGCCCCGCACGCCCATTACGCTCGCGGGCGATGATGATCTGCAAGCGCTCCTTCGCCGCAACTGCCGTCTTTGGCTTGTTCTGGAACAGGAAAGAAAGCAGGGCCATTATTTAGCTCCAAAGATGCGCTTCAGGAAACCAGGCTTTTCATAGTCGGTAAACTTCAGCTCGACGTCCTCGCCCAGGAAGCGCGACACCACGTCGGAATAGGCCTCGGCCACGTCGGTACCCTTGAAGTGGATGGCCGGATTGCCCTGGTTGGAAGCATGCAGCACTTGCTCCGATTCAGGGATGATACCGATCAATGGGATACGCAGGATTTCCTGCACGTCCTGGAACGACAGCATTTCACCGGCTTCCACGCGCTTGGGCGAGTAACGGGTGATCAGCAGGTGCTCCTTGACCGGCTCGCCGCCCGACAGGGCGCGGCGCGACTTGGCCTGGATGATGCCGAGGATGCGGTCGGAGTCGCGCACCGACGACACTTCCGGGTTGGTCACGATAAGGGCTTCGTCGGCGAAGGTCAGCGCCATCAGGGCGCCGTGCTCGATACCGGCCGGCGAGTCGCAGACGATGAACTCGAAGTCCATCTTGATCAGCTCGGCCAGCACGGCTTCCACGCCGTCTTCGGTCAGGGCATCCTTGTCGCGGGTCTGGGACGCCGGCAGGATGTACAGGTTGTCGCAGTGCTTGTCCTTGATCAGGGCCTGGTTCAGGGTAGCTTCCTTGTTCACCACGTTGATCAGGTCATACACAACGCGTCGTTCGCAACCCATGATCAGGTCCAGGTTGCGCAGGCCGACGTCAAAGTCGATGACGACGGTTTTATGGCCGCGCAGGGCGAGGCCGGTGGAAAAGCTGGCGCTGGAAGTCGTTTTGCCGACACCGCCCTTGCCGGACGTAACTACAATAATTCGTGCCACAAAGAATCCTTTACTGAACTGTTATTTTGCGGAATTGACAGATTGTATATCCAGACTGTCGCCGTTCAGCCGGATTTGTGCCGGCTTGCGGGCGCTTTCGGTCGGGAAACCATCCTCAAAAGTACGATAAACACCCGCGATCGAGACCAGTTCGGGGCTCATCGACAGAGCGAAAATACGGGCCGAGGCGTCGCCGGAAGCGCCCGCCAGGGCACGGCCATTCAAAGTGTTGTAAACGTGAATACTGCCATCCGCGATGATCTCGGCGCCGTTGTTGACGACGGCCATGACGATCAGGTCGCCGCCGCGGGCATAAATGCGCTGGCCGGCGCGCACCGGCGTGTCGATGATCATGGTGCCGCTGAAAGCTGGTGCCACGGGCGCTGCCGCAACGGGGGCAGGGGCCGGGGCCGGCGCGGGGGCCGGAGCTGGCGCTTTGGCTGGCGCAGCGGCGGCGGGCGCGTCGTCGCGCTTGCCGCTGTCCAGTTGCAGGCCGTGTTGCTGGATTTCGTCCACCATGTCCGGGCGGGCGTTGCGCACGGCCACCGGGTTCAGGCGGTATTTTTTCAGGAGGGCGATGGTGGCCGCCCAGTCAATACGTTCGCAGCCCGGCGCCAGGTCGCCCACGTCAATGACCGCCAGGTCACCTTCGAAGAAGTCGGACACGCCGCCCGTCATTTCATGCATGGCGGCGTCAAGGGCGACGAGGTCGCTCGTGTACATGATGGCGGACACGGCGACGACGGTGGAAATCTTGATTTCGATAGGCTTCTGGAACGTGCTCTTAGGCATAACAATCGCAAAGTGACGGGCTGGGCCCAGGCTGCGTGCATTGTACTTTGCTTAAGCTTGCTTGGGGAGGGGAGCCCAGTGTTTATGCGGCTTGCAGGCCAAGTCGGCGAAAACTGCTGTGTTACTATTTACAGAACGACAATTGCCCGTGGATGGGCTGGATATGGACCGAAAATCAGCATTGCTGGCGGAAATCGAGGCAGCGTTCGCGGGCGTCAGCCGGGAGGGCGGTATCTCGCTGCACGAGGCGGTTGCGATCGACGATTACGCGCTCCCCGAACAGCGCGCGGCGGCAAGGCTGCGGGACCAGGAAAGCCGCTGGCAAGATGTGCCGGATGAGCACATTGTGCAAAACGACAGCGTCTTCTCATTCCTCGACGATATTGGCCGGGCCTATTACGCCCCGGCCTATATGTCCTGGCTGGTACGCACCGGGTATGCCACCCAATCCAACTCGGCCGACGCCATCCTGTTCGCCTTCGACCCTTGCCATCCATGGGAGCGCATCCTGACGCCCGCGCAACGCAAAGCCGTCGCCGGGTTTCTCCTGTACGTCTACGAGGTACTGGACGAGAAGAGTGAGCTTTCAGAGGCCAAGGGGCATCTCGACAACCATTGGGGCCAATACCTGACGGCTCCGCGAAAGGATCTCAACAATGCCTAGAACCCTGGTCGATGCAACGCTCTTCCCGCCGATTGGGCCCTATAGCCACGCGGTGAAAGCCGGTGGGCAAGTCTTTATCTCGGCGACGCCCGGCGTCGATCCAGCCACGGGCCACCTCGCCGGGCCGGACGCCTACACGCAAACGCTGCAAACCCTGAAAAACATCGAAGCCATGCTGGCCTCGGCTGGTGCGACCCTGGACGACGTCGTGCACGTGCAGGTCAACCTGGTCGACGTCGCGGATTTCGCGGAAATGAACCGCGCCTATGCCGAGACCTTTGCCCAGCCTTACCCGGCCCGCACCGTGATCGAAGTGTCGGCCTTGCCGAAGCCGGGCGCAGTCCTCACCATCAACGCCATCGCCGCCACGAAGGGCTGAGCATGGATAACAGGAGCCGCTTTGCAGCCTTGGCGGAAAGCTTTGCCGGCGAGCCCGGAGTCGACTGCGGGCAAGGGGCGAAAAAGGGCTTCGGTTCATCGGCGCTGAAGGTCAATGGAAAGATCTTCGCCATGGTCTCGGCAGCCGACGAATTTGTCGTCAAGTTGCCGCGCCAGCGGGTGGAAGAACTGGAAGCCCTCGGCATGGGCCGGAAGTTCGATCCCGGCCACGGCCGCCTGATGAAGGAGTGGCTTGCGCTTCATGCCGGCGCGGCCAGGCAGTGGCGTGACCTGGCGCATGAGGCCATGGACTTCGTGCGGGGCGCCGGCTAGGACAATTCCAGCTCCGCCCGCAGCTGCTGCGCGGCGGCGACCATGTTCTGCAAGGCGGCGGCGGTTTCCGGCCAGGCGCGGGTTTTCAGGCCACAGTCCGGATTGACCCATAGCTGCGCGGGCGGCACCACGCGGGCAGCCTTGCGCAGCAGGTCCGCCATTTCCTCGCGGCCGGGGACGCGCGGCGAGTGGATGTCGTACACGCCAGGCCCGATCTCGTTCGGATAGCGGAAGCTGGCAAAGCCGCCCAGCAGTTCCATCGCCGAACGGCTCGACTCGATCGTGATCACATCGGCGTCCAGCGCCGCGATCGCCGGCAGGATGTCGTTGAACTCGGCATAGCACATATGCGTATGGACTTGTGTCGCGTCGGCCGCGACGGCAGCGCTGATGCGGAACGCTTTGGTGGCCCAGGCGAGGTAAGCGTCCCAGCGGCTGCGCCGCAGCGGCAAGCCTTCACGCAGCGCAGGCTCGTCGATCTGGATGATGGCGATGCCCGCCTGCTCGAGGTCGCGCACTTCGTCGCGAATGGCGGCGGCAATCTGCAGCGCCGTATCGGAACGCGGCTGGTCGTCGCGCACGAACGACCATTGCAGGATCGTGACCGGCCCCGTCAGCATGCCCTTCACGGGCTTGGCGGTCAGGCCTTGCGCATATTCGGCCCACTGTACGGTCATCGCCTGTGGGCGCTGCACATCGCCGTAAATGATGGGCGGCTTGACGCAACGCGAGCCGTACGACTGCACCCAGCCATTGGCGGTGAACGCGAAGCCGTCGAGCTGTTCGCCGAAATATTCCACCATGTCGTTGCGCTCGGCTTCGCCATGCACCAGCACATCCAGGCCGAGGGCTTCCTGCTGGCGGATGGCGTGTTCGATTTCCGCGCGCATCGCGGCCTGGTACCCGGTCGCCGGCAATTCGCCGCGCTTGAAGGCGGCGCGTGCCGTGCGGATCTGCGGCGTTTGCGGGAAGGAGCCGATGGTCGTGGTCGGGAAGGCCGGCAGCTGGAGGCGCGCCTGTTGCCGGCGCTGGCGTTCCGTGAACGGGGAGGCGCGGCGGTCGGCAGCCTTGTCGAACGTCAGCGCGGCCACGCGCGCCTGGATGTCCGCGTTGTGCACGCGCGCGCTGGCGCGGCGGCTTTGCAGCGCGGCACGGGCTGCGGCAAAGCCACGCGCCACCCGGCCGGAGACCCGCTCGTCCGCCGACAGCGCGGCCTTTAGCAAGTCCAGTTCTGCCAGTTTCTCTTCCGCGTATGCCAGCCACGAGCGCAGTTCTTCGTCCAGGCCCGGTTCCGCGGCCAGGCTGTACGGCACATGCAGCAGCGAGCAGGAAGTGGACAGCCAGACCGGCCCGCTGCGCTTCCCGACCACCGGCAAGAGCGTCGCGAGCGCCGCATCCAGGTCGCCGCGCCAGATATTGCGGCCATCGACGATCCCGATCGACAGCACCTTATGCGCCGGCAGCCAGTCCGCCACGCTGGTCAGCTCGCCGGCGGCGCGCACCGCATCCACGTGCAGGCCGGCCACCGGCAGGCGGCAGGCCAGGCTCACATTTTCTTCCAGCGGCGAGAAATAGGTGGCCAGCAGCAGTTGCGCGCCCGCCTGGTTGAGCAGCCAGTAGGCCGGCTCGAAGGCGTTGCGCCAGGCATTGGGCAAGTCCAGGCCGAGGATGGGCTCGTCGAGCTGCACCCAGTCGGCGCCGGCGGCGCGCAACTGTATCAACAGCCGGCTGTACAGCGGCAGCAAGCGGTCCAGCAGGTCGAGGCGCGCGAAGCCGGAGGCCGTATCACGCTCCTTGCCCAGCCAGAGGAAGGTCAAGGGGCCGAGCAGAACGGCTTTCACGCGGTGGCCTGCCGCGCGCGCTTCGCTGACTTCGTCCAGCAACCGCTTGCTGTGCAGCTCGAAGGTGGTGGACTCGTTGAACTCCGGCACCAGGTAGTGGTAATTGGTGTCGAACCATTTGGTCATTTCCAGCGCCGCACCATTGTGGCCGCAACCGCACGATGTATGTGCACTGTCGCCGCGCGCCATGGCGAAATAGCGCGCCAGCGGCGATTCTTCGCCAGTGAATCCGAAGCGCGCGGGCTCGCAGCCGAACAGCTGGATATGGTTGGCAACATGGTCATACAGTGCGAAGTCGCCCACCGTCACGAAATCCAGGCCATGCTGGCGCTGGGTTTCCCAATGCTGGGCACGAAGTTTGCTGGCAGTCTCCTGCAGCGCGGCCTCGCTCGTTTCACCGCGCCAGAAGCGCTCGAGGGCAAATTTCAGTTCGCGTGCGGCACCGATACGTGGAAATCCGGGGATGTGGGTTTGTACGAGTTTCATTTTTGTCATGCGTGAGAAATATTGGTGACGTACAGTTTGCGGCATGGCGGCATATAATAAAAACGAAACTTTTTGCGCATTCACTTGAAAAATTTTCATATGCTCGAGATCCGTCACCTGCGCACGCTATCGGCGCTGCGCTCCTCCGGCAGCCTGGTCAAGGCGGCGCAATTACTGAACCTGACCCAGTCCGCTTTGTCGCACCAAATCAAATTGCTGGAAGATCGCTACGGAACGCCGCTGTTCGAGCGTAAATCGGTGCCGATCGGCTTCACCGCCACCGGTGAACGGCTGCTGAAACTGGCCGATACCTTGCTGCCGGAAGTGGAAAAGGCCGAGCGCGACGTGCTGCGCCTGTCGCAGGGCGATACCGGCCAGCTGCGCGTGGCGCTGGAATGCCATACCTGCTTCGACTGGCTGATGCCGGTGATGGATGCCTTCCGTACCCGCTGGCCGGACGTGGAGATCGACCTGGTTTCGGGTTTCCACAGCGAGCCGGCCGACCTGCTGCGCAATGGCGCGGCCGACCTGGTGATCGGCTCCGACTACAGCGCTGACTACAGCACCTTCCCGCTGTTCCGCTTCGAAATCCTGACCGTGATGGCACAGAAGCACCGCCTGGCCGCCCAGCGCCGCCTGTCGGCCCAAGACTTTGCCGGCGAAACCCTGATCACCTACCCGGTGCCTGAACAGCGCATCGACCTGATCCGTGAAGTGCTGCGCCCGGCCGGCATCGACTTCCAGCGCCGCACCGCCGAACTCACGGTCGCGATCCTGCAACTGGTGGCCAGCCGCCGCGGCGTGGCGGCCTTGCCCAACTGGGCCATCAAGAATTATGTGGATTACGACTACGTGATCGCGCGCCCGATCGGCGAGGGCGGCCTGTGGAGCGACCTGTTCGTCTCGGTCCCGCCGGCCCTGCAGCACAAGGCGTATGTGGCCGATTTCGTCAACGTGATACGCGAACAGTGCGCGGCAACGCTGGACGGTATCAAGTTATTGTCGTGACATCGTGTAGTGTTTTATGCAAAATGAAAGCGGCCTTGATGTTTATCAAACATTTGTCAGGAATCGCGCTCTAACATGAGAAGTCTTGCGGTTCATCAGCTGCCTAAACAAGGAAGGAGCCTGGCCATGTACGCGTTCAATAACGAATTTGCCCGAGCCGCCGCGGCGGCCTTTGACGCCCAACTCGCCAGCTTCGCCAACCTTTGTGACTGGCAACGTGATACCGCGCTGGCTTCGCTCGCTGCCTTCACCGCGGCATCCAACGAGTTCCTGGCCATCCAGCATCCACAAGACCTGCTGCGGATGGCAACCGACCAGGGCATGCAAGCCATTGACCGTGCGCAAGCATTTGGACGCGAGGCAACAGAAGTGGCTTTGAATAAGCCCCTGTTCCGGTAGGCCATTGCTGGCCGCACGCCTGGCACTTAGCTAGAATGCATTGAAAGAATTTCATACCACCCCGGAGAAGCAGAATGGATGATGTAGTAATCGTTGCAGCAGGCCGAACCGCAGTAGGCAAGTTTGGCGGTTCACTGGCCAAGACCCCGGCAGCAGAGCTGGGCGCCCATGTCATCAAGGGCCTGTTGGCCAAGACTGGCATTGACCCTAACCTGGTCAGCGAAGTAATCATGGGGCAGGTATTGACCGCTGGCGTGGGCCAGAATCCGGCGCGCCAGGCCGTGATCAAGTCCGGCCTGCCAAGCGCCATCCCGGGCTACACCATCAACAAGGTGTGCGGCAGCGGCCTGAAGGCGACCCACCTGGCGGCGCAAGCCATCAAGTGCGGCGACGCCAACATCATCATTGCCGGCGGCCAGGAGAACATGAGCGCCTCGCCGCACGTGCTGAACGGTTCGCGCGACGGGTTCCGCATGGGCGACGTGAAGATGGTCGACACCATGATCGTGGACGGCCTGTGGGACGTGTACAACCAGTACCACATGGGCATCACCGCCGAGAACGTCGCCAAGAAATACGACATCTCGCGCAGCCAGCAGGATGAATTCGCCCTGCAATCGCAGTTGAAGGCGGAAGCCGCGCAGAAAGCCGGCAAGTTCAAGGACGAGATCCTGCCGCTGGAAATCGTGCAGAAGAAGGGCAGCATCGTCTTCGACCAGGACGAGTACATCAAGCCGGGCTCCACGCTGGAAGCCCTGTCCGGCCTGCGTCCCGCCTTCGACAAGGCCGGTTCCGTCACCGCCGGCAATGCGTCCGGTATCAACGACGGCGCCGCTGCCGTGGTCATGATGTCGGCGCGCCAGGCCAAGGAACTGGGCCTGACCCCACTGGCGCGCATCAAGGCCTATGCCTCGTCCGGCCTAGACCCGGCCTACATGGGCATGGGCCCGGTCCCGGCCTCGCAGCTGTGCCTGAAGAAGGCCGGCTGGTCGCCGCAAGACCTGGACCTGATGGAAATCAATGAAGCGTTCGCCGCGCAAGCCTGCGCCGTGAACAAGGAAATGGGCTGGGATACCAGCAAGATCAACGTCAACGGCGGCGCGATTGCCATCGGCCACCCGATCGGCGCTTCCGGCGCCCGCATCCTGGTGACCCTGCTGCATGAAATGGTCCGCCGTGACGCGAAGAAGGGCCTGGCCTCGCTGTGCATCGGCGGCGGCATGGGCGTAGCACTGGCAGTAGAGAGGGATTGAGCTTTCGTTTAATAACAAGAGGGGAACATTAAATGGCACGAGTTGCATTGGTAACAGGCGGCATGGGTGGTCTGGGCGAAGCGATTTGCATCAAGCTGGTCGCCCTGGGCTACAAGGTGGTAACGACATATTCCCCGAGTAACAAGACGCATGAAGCGTGGCTGGCCACGATGAAAGACCAGGGCTACAACTTCGCAGCTTATCCTTGCGACGTGGCGGATTACGATTCGGCACAGGCCTGCGTCAAGGCGATCGAACGCGATATCGGCCCGGTCGACGTGCTGGTGAATAATGCCGGCATCACCCGCGACATGACCTTCAAGAAGATGGACAAGGTCAACTGGGATGCAGTGATGAAGACCAACCTGGACTCCGTGTTCAACATGACCAAGCCGGTTGCGGATGGCATGGTGGACCGTGGCTGGGGCCGCATCATCAACATCTCCTCGGTCAACGGCCAGAAGGGCGCCTTCGGCCAGACCAACTACTCCGCGGCCAAGGCCGGCGTGCATGGCTTCACCAAGGCGCTGGCGCTGGAAGTGGCGCGCAAGGGCGTCACCGTCAACACCATTTCGCCGGGCTACATCGGCACCAAGATGGTGATGGAGATCCCGAAAGACGTGCTGGATTCGAAGATCATCCCGCAAATCCCGATGGCCCGCCTGGGCAAGCCGGAAGAAGTGGCCGGCCTGGTCGCCTACCTGTCGTCGGAAGAAGCGGCCTTCGTCACCGGCGCCAACATCGCGATCAACGGCGGCCAGCACATGTCCTGATCGACGTAACGAGCAACGCAACGCCAAACGCCGTCCGGCCCCCGCGCCGGGCGGCGTTTGTTCATTCGGAGGCCCGATGAAAACCACACCCCTGCTGCTGGCGCTGGCCGTCGCCGCCTGCAGCCGCGACATCTCCAACGACAAGCTGCTCGACATCATGAACCAGCGCGCGCCGCTGGTGGCGCACATCGGGCCCGTGACCCGCGTCGAAGTGCTCAGCACGGCCAAGGCCGCCGCCAGCGGCGGCAGCCAGTCCTACAGCTGCGAAGTACGCCTGCTGCACGTGACCGGCAAGAAGGGCGCCACCTACGTCAGCTTCCTGCGCCGCGAAGCGGCCGGCGCCACCGAATCGGCGCTGACCTGGGCCGACGACCGCAGTGCCGCCAGCGGCAAGATGGGGGAAATGCTTTCCGAGCATTGCAAGCAGTGATATCGTTCCTCCTCAACAACAATAACTGGGGAGACGATCATGTGGGTGATGAATTACTGGGCAGTGCTGCTGGCGGCGGTGTCGAGCTTCATGCTGGGCGGCTTGTGGTATTCGCCTGTCCTGTTCGGCAAGCTGTGGAACGATGAGAATGGCGGCGTCAAACAGGAAGGCCATCCGGCCAGGGTGTTTGGCGTAGCCTTCCTGTTCTCGCTACTGGCCGCGCTGGCCTTCGCGCGCTGGGTCGGACCGGCGCCGGCGCTGGACTATGCCGTCAAGCACGGCATCCTGGCCGGCTTCGGCATGGTGGCCGCCAGTTTCGGCATCAATTACCAGTTCGCCCAGCGCAGCTTCAAGCTGTGGCTGATCGACGGCGGCTACCACACTGCCCAATTCCTGGTGTTCGGCCTGATCCTCGGCTTGTGGCATTGATGTCGATTTAGCGGCCGCCCGTTCGTCGTCTGGATGAATCCAACCCACCAGGAGAAGACCATGACGATCACCATTACCGCATTTGAACGCTCGCCGGACGGCGGCATGGGCCTGGCGCGCGACACGCGCGTGCGCTGGGCGCTGGAAGAAGCTGGCCTGCCTTACGAGGTGCGTCCGGTCTCCTTCGCGGCGATGAAGCAGCCGGCCCACCTGGCCCTGCATCCCTTCGGCCAGATCCCGACCTATGAAGAAGGCGGCCTGGTGCTGTTCGAGTCCGGCGCCATCATTTTCCATATCGCCGCGCGCTATACTGCATTATTGCCGGAGGAACCCAACGCGCGGGCGCGTGCCACCAGCTGGATGTTTGCCGCCCTGAACACGGTAGAGCCGCCCATCCTGGAACTGTCCATCGCCAAATTCCAGGAAGGCGACAAGCCCTGGAGCAAGGAGCGGCTGCCCTTGATCCTGGACCGCATCCGCACCCGGCTGGGCCAGCTTTCCGCACGCCTGGGCGGGGCCGAATGGCTGGACGGCGGCTTCAGTGCGGGCGACCTGCTCATGGTCTCGGTGCTGCTCAGGGCGCGGCCGTCGGGAATCCTGGACGAATTTCCCAGCCTGGCCGCCTACGTTGCGCGCGGCGAAGCGCGCCCCGCCTACCAGCGGGCCTTCGCCGACCAGCTCGCGTTTAACACCGCCGGGCAGCCGCCCGGATGAAAGATTGGACGACCTATGTATGCACTGCCCGAACTCGATGAGCAAATCCTGCAGCCCGGCGTCAAGGGCTTGCCGATTGTGGAACCGCTGCGCCAGCACATGATCGGCGCCCAGCACTGGAACGTGCTGGCAGCCGACACCAGCCTGCCGGTGGCGGTACTGAAGGCATCGGCGCTGGAGCACAACCTGGCCTGGATGCGCGCCTTCTGCGAGCGCCATGGCGTGCTGCTGGCGCCGCACGGCAAGACCACCATGAGCCCGCAACTGTTCGCGGCACAGGTCGCAAACGGAGCCTGGGGCATCACGCTGGCCACCATTCCACAGGTGCAGGTGGCGGCGCGCTTTGGCGTGCGGCGCGTGATCCTGGCCAATGAGCTGGTGGCGCCGGCCGACATCCGTGCCGTGCTGCACCTGCTGGAGGAAGACGCCCACTTCGAATTCTTTGCCCTGGTCGATTCCCTGCAAGGCGTCGAGCGCCTGTCGCGCGCGGTGCAGGACTTCGGCCTGGCCCGGCCCCTGCCGCTGCTGGTGGAACTGGGCATGAAGGGCAAGCGCGCCGGCTGCCGCGAGGCGGAAGAGGTGATGGCCGTGGCCCGCGCCGTGGCCGCCGCCCCCGGCCTGCAACTGGCCGGCATCGAAGGCTATGAAGGCCTGGTGGTCACCAGCGACCGCGCGGCGGACGTGGAAGTCGTCAACGGCTTCCTGCAGCGCATGGCGGAAATGCTGCAGGCGGCCGCGGCGGAAGGCCTGTTCGGCGGCGAGCAGGTGATCCTCTCGGCAGGCGGTTCGGCCTATTTCGACCGCGTGGCGCGCGCGTTCGGCGGGCTGGCGGTGCAGGGCAGGAAGGTGCTGCCCATCCTGCGCAGCGGCTGCTACCTGACCAATGACCATGGCTACTATGGCGGCCTGACCAGCGAGCTGGCGGCGCGCGAGGGCGGCAAGCCCGGCGCAGGCCTGCGCCCCGCGCTGGAGATCTGGACCACCGTGTTGTCGCGCCCCGAGCCCAACCTGGCCATCCTCGCCATGGGCAAGCGCGACGCATCGCACGACCTTGGCCTGCCGCTGCCGATCGCGGCGCACCGCCCGGGCACGGAGGGCCGGCCGCTGGCGCTGCCGCAAGGCGCCGTGATCGACAAGATGAACGACCAGCACGCCTACCTGCGCTGGCCGGAGGGCGTCGCAGCCACCCTGCAAGTGGGCGACCTGGTCGGCTGCGGCATCAGCCACCCCTGCACCACCTTCGACAAATGGCCGCTCATGCTGCTTGTGGATGACACGTACAACGTCCTGGAAGCCATCAATACCTTCTTCTGAGCGGTTACAATCTTGGCTTCACGCACAGAGGAAACCCATGCCTGACGCCCTGCCACACCTGTTCCCGCCCATCCAGCCCCGCAATAGCGGCATGCTGGCAGTCGATGACATCCATACAATTTACTGGGAAGAGGTGGGCAACCCGGACGGCATCCCGGTGGTGTTCTTCCACGGCGGCCCCGGCGCCGGCATGTCGCCGCAGCACCGCCGCTTCTTCAACCCCGAGCATTACCGGGTCATCCTGTTCGACCAGCGCGGCGCCGGCAAGTCGACCCCGCTGGGCGAAGTGCGCAACAACACCACCCAGCTGCTGATCCAGGACATCGAACGCCTGCGCGCCCTGTTCGGCATCGAACGATGGCTGGTGTTCGGCGGTTCCTGGGGCTCCACGCTGGCGCTGGCGTACGGCCAGGCCCACCCGGAGCGCTGCCTGGGCTTCGTCCTGCGCGGCATCTTCCTCTGCACGCAGAAGGAAATCGACTGGTTCCTGCATGGCGCCGAATGGTTCCACCCCGAGGTGTACGACGAATTCGTCGCCCCCATCCCGCACGCCGAGCGCGGCAACCTGCTGCAAGCTTACGTCCAGCGCATCATGGATCCCAACCCGGACGTGCACTGGCCCGCCGTGCGCGCCTGGAGCAAATTCGAAGGCCGCCGCGTCTTCCTGCTGCCGCAGCCGGAAGAACCGCCATCGGACACCCTCGACCTGGGTGTCGGCCGCATGGAATCGCACTATATGGCCAACCTGGGCTTCTTCACCGAAGGCCAGCTGCTGGCCAACGTGCCGCGCATCGCCCACCTGCCGGCCGTGATCGTGCAGGGGCGCTACGACGTGATCTGCCCGCCGGTCTCCGCCTGGCGCCTGCAGCAGGCCTGGGGCGCCAACGCCGTGATGAAGATGATCCCGGACGCCGGCCACGGCGCCATGGAGCAGGGCATCAGCCGCGCCCTGGTCCACGCTACCGAACAATTCCGTCAACAAGGACGCTTTGCATGAACATGACCCTCCAGCTCGGCGACATCGGCCACATCATCCAGCTCGCGATTGCCCCGGTGTTCATGCTGTCCACCGTCTGCACCAACCTGCTGGTGCTGCTGAACCGCCTGGCGCGCATCATCGACCGCTCGCGCGTACTGGAAGAGCGGCTCGACGTGGCCTATAACGACAATTACATCAACGAGCTGGACGTGCTGTACCGCCGCTCCCACCTGATCAATATGGCGATCGCCCTGGCCACGGCCTGCGGCCTGTTCGTCTGCCTGGTGGTAGGCCTGCTGTTCGTCGGCGATGCCGCCAACGTCGCCCTGGACAAGTACATCGCCGGCCTGTTCGTCGCCGCCATGATCTGCCTGATCGGCAATTTCGGCTTCCTGCTGCGCGAGATCTTCATCGCCTCGACCTTCATGCGCGCCCACCGCCACGTGCGGCACATCGAACGAAAACCCAACTAAGAATCATCATGCACGACTACAAACGCCCACCCACGCTGCACCGCTACGGCCCGCGCAGCGAACTCGAACAAGCCCTGAAAGAGGGCCAGTTCGTGCTGCGCCCTGTGGGCAGCTTCCTGACCCTGAGCTTCTCGCAAGCCTGGAACCGCGACCTGTTCGAGCACTTCGGCGCCGACAGCTGCCTGGTGATCCACAACACCGAAGAATTCGGCGAACGCATCCACCGCGCCGTGCAGCGCACCCTGCCGAACTGGGCAGGTATTGATGGGGCCGTCGAGTACGGTGGCCGCGCCGCCCTGGGCGCCGCCTTCACCAAGACGCGTGAAGATGCGATCGAGAAAGAATGGCAATTCGCCTGGCGTTCCATGCAGACCGCCTCGACCATGAACCCGGTGGTGATCCGGATCGGCAGCCTGGAGAATTTCGCGGAAGTGCGCGACCGCGACCACTACACGGCCTAGTGCCAGTTGCTCAAGGAACGCTGCTGACCCCGCCCAGCCCGCGCGCCAGCTCGGACTGTTTCAGCAGCGCCGGCTGGCGTTCCAGGTGCGCCAGCACCGCGTTCATCATGCGCTCGATGTCGCCGCGGATGATGTTCGTGCCCAGGATGCCGGGCACATAGAAGTTCGGCATCAGGCGCCCGCTGTACACCACGCGGGTGCCACCGGTTTCCGGAATGGGAATCAGTTCCCAGCGCGCCTCGTAATGTTTCATATCGCCCGAGACCAGGGCAATGTCGATCGAGGACATCGGTTGCTCCGTCGCGCGCACCACCAGGTGGATGGAGCGGGACATGAACAGGAAGCGCGCCGTGCCGAACTGTTCAATGATGACTTCATTGCCATTGCGCGAAAGCACCCGGCACGAGGCCAGGTCCGGTACGAATTCCTCCATGCTGTCGTAGGAGGTGAGGATGCGCCAAACCGAGGGCAGCGACGCATGCACCGTGCCGCTGGCGTTCACTTCATAGAGCTGCTGCGCGTCTGTCTTCACCCGGTTGACGGTCACTTCCAGCTTGGGGATCTCCAACCGGGACGCCTGCCCCGCGCCAAAGGCAGGCGCGGTAAAACCGAGGAACAATACTAATAACAGTCGCTTCATGGTACCAGCGTAAGGGAACTGGTGGCAGAATACAAGCGCCGCGCGCTTCCAACGTTAGGCAGCGCACCGAACTCCCGCCAGACCGCCATGACCACCAATTTCCCGCATCTCCTGTCGCCCCTCGATCTCGGTTTCACCAGCTTGCGCAATCGCGTGATCATGGGATCGATGCATACAGGGCTGGAAGACCGCTTCTACAACTACGACAAGCTGGCCGCCTTCTACCGCGAGCGCGCCAGGGGCGGCGTGGGGATGATCGTCACCGGCGGCATCTCGCCGAACCGCCAGGGCTGGCTGCTGCCGTTCGGCGGCACCATGAACTTCGTCGGCGACGTCTTCAACCACCGCAAGCTGACCCGCGCCGTGCACGAAGAGGGCGGCAAGATCCTGATGCAGATCCTGCACGCCGGCCGCTATGGCTACCAGCCGTTCGCCGTCTCCGCCTCCGACCTCAAATCCCCGATCTCGCCCTTCAAGCCCAAGGCGCTGACGGAAGCCGGCATCGAGTCCACCATCAAGGCCTATGTGCGCGCCGCGAAGCTGGCGCGGAAGGCCGGCTATGACGGCGTGGAAGTGATGGGCAGCGAAGGCTACCTGCTGAACCAGTTCCTGTGTGCCCGCACCAACCTGCGCACTGACCGCTGGGGCGGCAGCATCGAAAACCGCATGCGCCTGCCGGTGGAAATCGTGCGCCGCATGCGCGAAGCCGTGGGGCGCGACTTCATCATCATGTACCGCCACTCCCTGCTGGACCTGGTCGACGGCGGCAATACCTGGGACGAAGTGGTGGCCGTCGCCAAGGCCCTGCAGCACGCCGGCGCCACCATCCTGAACACCGGCATCGGCTGGCACGAAGCGCGGGTGCCGACCATCGTCACCTCCGTGCCGCGCGCCGCCTTTGCCGAAGTGGCCGGGCGCCTGCGCCAGGAAGTGACGATTCCCGTAGTGGCCTCCAACCGCATCAACATGCCGGCCGAAGCGGAAGACATCCTGCGGCGCGGCGACGCCGACATGGTGTCCATGGCGCGTCCCTTCCTGGCCGACCCCGACTTCGTGCGGAAGGCCGCCGAAGGCCGCGTGGACGAAATCAACACCTGCATCGGCTGCAATCAGGCCTGCCTCGACCATACCTTCCAGAACAAGCGCGCCAGCTGCCTGGTGAACCCGCGCGCCTGCCACGAGACGGAGTTGGTGTATCGGCCAGCGGCCGTGCGGCGCAAGGTGGCCGTGGTCGGCGCCGGACCGGCCGGCCTGTCGGCGGCCACGGTGGCGGCCGAATGCGGGCATGACGTGACCCTGTTCGACGCGGCGGACCGTATCGGCGGCCAGTTCAATATCGCCAAGCAGATCCCGGGCAAGGAAGAATTCAACGAAACCCTACGCTACTTCGGCCGCAGGATCGAACTGACCGGCGTCAAGCTGCAGCTGAACCACCGTGTCACGCGCGAAGAACTGCTGGCGGGCGGCTACGACCACGTGATCGTCGCTACCGGCATCAAGGTGCGCAAGCCGAAGATTGAGGGCATCGACCACCCGAAGGTGCTGTCCTACCTCGATGTATTGCGCGACAAGAAGCCGGTCGGCAAGCGCGTCGCCATCATCGGCGCCGGCGGCATCGGCTTTGACGTCGGCGAATACCTGCTGCACGACCCGGCGCACCCGCTGCCGCTGGCGAAGGAGCACTGGGCCGCGGAGTGGGGCGTCGACCTGCACGCCCGCACGGGCGGCGGCCTGGTGCCGGCCAAGCCGGGGGAACCGGTGCGCCAGCTCTACCTCCTGCAGCGCAAGACCAGCAAGCTGGGCGCCGGCCTCGGCAAGACATCCGGCTGGGTGCACCGCGCGGTATTGGCGCGCAATGGTGTGGTGATGATTCCCGGCGTGCAGTACAAGCTGATCGACGACCACGGCCTGCACATCCGCGTCGGCGACGAAGAGCGCCTGCTGGCGGTGGACAACGTCGTGATCTGCGCCGGCCAGGAAAGCCTGACCGACCTGATGCCGCCCGAAGGCGAAGCCGCCGCCCCCGGCGCCCCCCGCTTCCACAAGATCGGCGGCGCCGCCCTGGCCGCCGAGCTGGACGCCAAGCGCGCCATCAAGGAAGGCGCCGAACTTGCCTCCCGCCTATAACTGTCCACCCGGGGTCAGGAACCAAGTGGACAAAATGTGGCGCTAGGCAATTTCTTTGGCGATGTGGGCTGCCATCGCCTTGGCCAGTTCCTGCTCGCCGATGAAGACCGCGCCCGCACGCTCGCTGCGCAGCAAGGCGGCGTCTTCCTCGCTATGGGTACGCACCGCGATCTTGATATCGGGGTTCAGCGCGCGCGCCGTTTCGATCATGGCCCGCGCATGAAACGTATCGGGCGTCGCCACCACCAGCATGCGTGCCCGGTGAATATGGGCCTGGATCAGCACTGACGGCTCGCCCGCATTGCCCGCCACCGCCGCCACCCCTTGCTGGCGCAGCTGGTCGACCAGTTCGCGGTTCTGCTCCGCCACCACGTATTCGATGCCCTGCGCCGCCAGCGACTCGGCGATATGCCGGCCCACGCGGCCATAGCCCACCAGCACCACCTGGCCTTCCAGCTTGGACGGCGAAGTACTCATCGGCAGTTCCGCCAGGGGGTCGGCCTTGCGCGCGTAGCGGGCCGCCAGCGCCTGGTCGCGGCCCAGCAGGCGCTCCAGCCGCGCCGCCAGCATGAACATCAGCGGGTTGAGCGTGATGGAAATGATGGCGCCGGCCAGGATCAGGCTTTGCCCCTCGTGCGGCAGCAGGTCAAGCGAGATGCCCAGCGCCGCCAGGATGAAGGAAAACTCGCCGATCTGTGCCAGCGCGGCGGATACGGTCAGCGCCGTACTGGCAGGGTAGCGCAGCAGTACCACCAGCGCGAACGCGGCAACCGATTTGCCGAACAGGATGATGCCCACCACGGCCAGCAGCCGCAGCGGCTGTTCGACCAGGATGGCCGGTTCGAACAGCATGCCCACGGAGACGAAAAACAGCACTGCGAATGCATCGCGCAGCGGCAGCGATTCATGCGCCGCGCGGTGGCTCAGTTCCGACTCGCGCAGCACCATGCCGGCGAAGAAGGCGCCCAGCGCGAACGAAATCCCGAACAGCCTGGTCGCCGCATAGGCGATGCCCACCGCCGCCGCAATCACGCACAGCGTGAACAGCTCGCGCGACTTGGTGCGCGCCACCTGCCACAGGATCCACGGGAACAGCTTGCGCCCCACCAGCAGCATGAAGGCGACGAACAGCGCCACCTGGCCCAGCGTGAGCGCCAAGGCTTTCAGCACGCCACCCTCGGCAGGTGCGCCGCCATGCGCACCCGCACCCGCTGCCGCCCCGGGATCGCCGCCCAGCGCACCGGCCAGGGCCGGCAGCAGCACCAGCACCAGGACGGTCACCAAGTCTTCCACCACCAGCCAGCCGACCGCAATGCGCCCGTTGAACGAATCCAGCGTGCCGCGCTCTTCCAGCGCCCGCAGCAGCACCACGGTACTGGCTACCGACAGCGCCAGGCCGAACACCAGCCCGCCGCCCAGGCTCCAGCCCCAGAAATGCGCCAGCGCCATGCCCATGCCGGTCGCCGCCGCGATCTGCAGGATGGCGCCCGGCAAGGCTACCTTGCGCACCTCCCACAAGTCTTCCAGCGAGAAGTGCAGGCCGACGCCAAACATCATCAGCATCACGCCGATTTCCGCCAGCTGGGCGGCGAGGGCGCTGTCGGCGACAAAACCAGGGGTGGCGGGGCCAATCAGGATGCCGGCTGCAAGGTAGCCGACCAGGGCGGGAAGTTTGAGGCGGGTGGCGACGAAGCCGAACAGGAGTCCGAACCCAAGCGCCGCGGCAATGGTGGTGATCAGGCTGACGTCATGTGGCATGCGGTACCCCTTTCGCAGAGGAGTATAACCGCATGCAACCTTGAAAACCGGGAAACCAGGGTACGGCCCCAAGGGCCGGACCCTGAACTTCGGCCGGGGGGCGGGCCGGGGGGCGGGCACCCCGGTACCCGGGTTAACG
>CBHWEO010000085.1:0-18476 GCA_966112955.1 uncultured Duganella sp.
GGTCAGGAAGCCGGCCGCCAGCGGCTGGCTGACCCAGCGCCAGCGCAGCACGGTCTGCAGGGCGCTGTCGCTGCCCGCCGCTTGCGGGCTGTCGAGGCCCAGCGCCGCATCCACCAGCACCAGGGCCTGCACCCTGCCCTCGCCCGGGTTGGCCAGCAAGGCTTCCATCAACGGCGCCGCGCCAAAGGAATGCGCGACGAACACCGCGCGCCGGATACCTGCATTATCCAGCGCCCGGCGCAGGCGCGCGGCCTGCTTCTGCTTGTCGTACTCGCCGGATGCGGGCGGGATCGAAAAACCGAACGGCGGCATGTCCAGCGCAACCGCGTGGTAACCGGCCTTGCTGGCCGTCTCCATCGACGCGCGCCAGGTTTCGCTCCACGAGCCCGTGCCGTGCAGGAACACCACTACCGGACGATCGCGGTCGCCCAGGCGCTGCAGGAAGATCCGCGCGTCGCCGGCGTCGACATATTCGCCACCCCTGGGCGCCAGCGCTTCGCGCTTGCCGGTCTGGCGCGCTTCGGCCTGGCGCACGGCCAGCACGCCCCAGGCGGCCAGGCCGCCCGCCAGCACCAGCAGCGCCAGCAGCAAGGCGCTGCACAGGCGCCTAATAGTCATACACGTGCTCGACTTCCACGCCCTGGCGCGGCGCATCCACCAGGTAGCGTGACAGCGCGGCCACCGGCAGCACCAGCGCCACCCGTTTGCGCCCCGGCTCGGTCAGGATCGGCTGCTCGAACAGGACCCGGCTGCCGGGCGGCGCCGCCGTCGCGTTGCCGTGGGCCAGTACCGTCACCAGGATCACATCGCTGTTGCCGGCGATGTCCACCAGTTGCACGTCCTGCAGCCCTAGGCGAGTGGCCGCCAGGCGGAAGTCGTAATAGCGCGGCAGCTCCAGCACGGCCCGGCCATCGTCCAGGATGCGCAGCAACTTGACGTTGGGCTGCTCGGCCAGGTCGTAGGGTTCATGGCTGGCCACCACCTGCGTCGTCATCAGGGCCGGCTCGTACGCGGCGCGCGTGCCAAGCTTGATCAGCTGGCCGTATGCCGCCTTCACCAGGTATTCCGTGGTCAGGGCGTAACGACGCTCCAGCTTGCGCAGCATATTGCCGCCGAACAGCGGCGTGTCGACCCACAGTCCTTTCAGCTTGGCGCCGAAGTCGTACAGGTACCACGGTTCCTTGCGGATGAAGTCCACGTAGTCCTGCGCCACGCGCGCGCCATACTCGTCTTCCGGCGTCAGCGCCGACGCGGTAGCCCAGCTGATGCGGCCCAGCGTGTTTTCGTACAGTGAGCGCAAGCCGTATTCGACCGTGGTGCTGCCGCCGATCACGCCGATCATGACGTGGTAGCCGGCGTTGCCGGGATATTTGGCGCGCACCTGTTCCCCGGTCACCGCCGCATAGCTGGTCCAGATCTGGCCCACGTGGCCCAGGAAGGGAAAGCCGTGCGCCGGCCGCTGGCGCACATAGCGCGCATATTCGGCGGGGCTGTGCACCAGGAACCATTCCGGGAACGTCAGGAAGGTCTGCTCCACGCTGCGCCGCTGCTCGGGCGCGATCGGGCTTTCGGCGGCGCTGGCGAGGCAGGCCGCCAGCAGGCTCAATGCCAACAGGAGTCTGCGCATGTCACACCCGTTTGAAGGCCATCAGGACATTCGCGGACGGATCGCCATCCTGCACGATGCGCTCGCCCGTATGCTGGAAGCCGGCGGCTTCCACGCGCTGGATCCATTCGTCCACCGAAGCGAAGAAGCGCAGCTCCGCCGCGTTCACCGCCCACGGCTCGCCCAGGCCGGCGTTGAAGACGCAATGCGCCAGGCTGACGAAATCGTCCATCGCGCGGTCCTTCACGTCATGGTCGCGCACCACGAAATAGCCGCCCGGCCGCACGATGTTCGCCACCGATGCCAGGAAAGGCGCCAGCTTGTGCGGTTCCATGTGGTGCAGGCCGACGAAGCAGCTGACCAGGTCCGCGCTCTGCGCCGGCAGGTCGATCGGCGCGTAATCCTTCAGGTGCACGAATTCGCCCACCGGCATCAGGCCGCCCCGCTCCACGATGTCGACCGGCGAATAGCCCGGCGCCTTGTCGTGCACCAGCGTCACCTTGCCATTCAGCTTAAGGTGTTTGCGCAGCGCCTTCACGTAGCGCCCGGTGGTGCCGATCTCCACGTAATCGTTGAGCGGCTTGTCGCCCAGCAGGCGCGCGGCCTGGCTGCCCATCTCCTCCTTCTGCACCACCAACGACGGCAGCGCATAGCGCAGCAGCGACAGCGGCGGCGAAATGCCCGGCAGGCCGGCCTGCACCGCGCGGTAGATGGCCTCCTCGTCGTGGTGTTCGCTGGTCGCCTTGCGGATCAGGGTATGGAAGCGGTCTTCCGGGAACAGGTTGAAGATGTTCTGCAGGAAGGCATAGAACTTGTCCGCCTCGCGCTCGCTGCAGTACACCGCGTGGAACAGGGAGCGCTGCGCCGCCTCGCCATCCGCGTTCACCGCCAGCGTCGGCGCGTAGTACTTGTCCCATAGCGCGCCGCGCAGGCGGTAGCCCGGATCGAGTTCGCGCTTCAGCGCAAACAGCTCTTTGGCGCGCGGGTAGGCGCGGTGGAACTGTTCGTGCGTGCCGTGCAGCTGGTAAGGCAGGTAGTACGTGCCGCCGCATTCCAGCACGGCGTCGATCAGTTCGCGGGTCCAGACGCCGACGCGCTCGCGCGCATTGTCGCGCGTACGCTGCTTGTGGTACAGCACGAAGGCGAAGGTTTCGCCGCGCGCCCATGCCAGCAGCGTGCCCGGATCGGACAGCGCGTGGCGGATCGAAATATTGATGGTGTTGACCTTGTGCTTGTTCAGGATGGCTGCCATCTTCGGCACGAATTCCGGCAAGCGCTCGCAGGGCACGAAGTACTCCTGCAACACATAGGTGCGCTCCTTGCGGCCCAGCGGCTCGAGCTCCGCCGTGTCGTAGCCGGCCTCGTAATTGCGCCAGTGGACCTTCTTCTTCCAGAACAGCAGCGGGTCGAGCAGGTATTCGCGGCGCCATTTGCCGAACGGCGACTCGGACACCGACCACAGGAAGTACAGCTCCGCCAGGTAGGCGCGGTTCAGCGGCTGCAGGCGCGGCGTATCGGCCGGCAGGTCGGTTTCGGTCCAGGTGACGGCGCGGGCACGCTTGTACAGCGGCGGATACAGGTCCGCATTGTGGAAGGTGATCTCCTTGCGGCCGCGCACATTGACGTCGAACCAAGCCGGGTAATCACTGGTCTCCATTTTCACGCTGCTGCGCTGCACGCGGGTATTCGGCACCAGTTCCAGTTCCGCTTCGGCGATGATGCCGATGGCGCCATAGCCGCCGATCGCCGCGTAAAACAGCTCGCTGTTCTTTTGCGGGCTGGCTTCGCGCACCTCGCCGTTGGCCAGCACCAGGGTGATCGAACGCACCGACAGCACCACCGGCCCCAGGCCCATGTAACGGCCATGCGCGTTGACCGACAGCGCACCGCCCACCGTGAAGTTGGCATAGGTCTGCATGATCTTGACCGCCAGCCCGTGCGGGTCGACGAAGCGCTGGATATCGCACCAGCGGATGCCGGCCTGCACGCGGATCAGGCGCTGGTCGGGCGAGAATTCGAGCACGCGGTTCATGCCGCGCAAATCCAGGTGCAGGCTGCCCGGGCTGGCCGTATGGCCGCCCATGCTGAAATGGCCGCCGCCGATGGAAACCGGCAGCGTGGTCTTGCGCAGGGCATCCTGCAGGTCCGCCGTGCTGGCCGGCGTGGCCACGGCGAAGACGTTGATCGGGTTGAGCTGGGTGACGTCGTTTACGGTTGGCATAGGCTTACTTGGCGATGTTCACTTGCAGGTAATCGTGGCGCGACAGCGGATCGTCGCCATAACGGTTCTTGCCCTCGCCGCCGCGGCGGCCGAGCAGGAGCAAGACCCAGAGCGGGCCGAGGACAGGGATCAGCAGCAGGAGTAGGCTCAGGCCGGAGCGGCCGATATCGTGCAGGCGCTGGGTGGACACGGCCAGCGCGCCCCAGGTGAAGGCCAGCGCGAACACCGCCGCGCCGGGATCGCCCAAGGCTTCATTGGCCAGCATGCCAAAGGCCAGGCAGCCCAGCCCGAGGATGCATATGCGGGACAGCCAGGTGGCGCGGTTGATGCGCCCCTGGCTCAGGAAATATTTTGCTAGCAGTTCCATCTCACCTTCCACAAAGTGCGGGCGTGGGCCCGGAAGGGACTAGCTTAGCAAATCTCTAATTTGTTTCCTAGGGGAATTTGTTACCAGATGTCGATGCGCGACGATATTGATGTTCGAGCGGGATCGGCCGCGGCTGGTCCTCGCCGGGAGGGACGTACATCAGCATCAGGTGCGCGCCGCCGCCCTGCTGAAAGTACTCCAGGCGAACCGGATAAAAGCCCTTTTGCAAAGGAACCAGGTAAGACCGCGGGTTGCCGCCGCCATGGGTTCCGTCATAGGCGATCAGTAGCCGGTCGCCGAGGAAGAGTTTGGAGCCATCGTCCGAGTCCAGGACGAAGATGTAATAGCCGTCCTTCTCGATCTCGACATGCCCTTCCAGCAGGGCCGCAAAATTGTTCGGCCGCGGGAACTTGTTGACGTCAAAATCCTTGCCGGCCGTGCCGGACCGGATAGCCTTCAATTTGGCGAAATCCGGCAGCGCGTTCCATTCCCCTTCGTAATAGGTGTACTGCAGGCCGCCGGGCACCGCGTCGTTGGGCTTGGCGGCGGCCGGCAGCGGCTGCCCAAGCTTGAACTCGCCGACGGTTGGTTTGTTGAAGCGGTCGGTGCGGTCGAGCGCCTTGGCGCTTAGCCTGGCGCCGTTGACCAGGCCATTCCCCTGCTGCATCCTGGCGGACGATAACGTGGGTTCGCTGCCGTCGGTCGTGTAATGCACCTGCGACGATCCGAAATAATAGACCTTATACGGCTGGTCCTTGAGGACAATGCCGTTCATCGGATGGAACACGACGGCAGGATTGCTGTAACCGTCGTAGAAGAACCGCAACCCGTCATAGACGCTTTTCAGCCGCAGGGAGCCATGGTGTTCGTCCGGATAGCCGGCGATTTTCCACTTCAGGTCTTTCGGCGCCTTTTCTTTCAGCAGCGCTTCGAAGCCGGCAATGCCCATCTGCTTGAGCCCCGCCTCGTCGCGGCCCGTGATGAACAGCGTTTTACCCGACTGCAAAGCCGGTTTCCACTTATCCGCGGCGACCTTCCCGATGTAATTGCTATCCCACCAGAGGCTTGGGTCCACGGCCAGGTAGGAATTGAACAGCTGCGGTTCGGACAGCAGCGCATACACGGAAAACAGTCCGGTCAAGGAATGGCCGTACAACATATTGTTCCCGCTGGTGGGGTAGGACTTATCGATGTACGGGACCAGCTCGTTTTTCAGGAATGACAGGAACTGGTCCGCGCCGCCCGACCCTGGCATCTGGGCGACCGCGGTAGGCGTCATGTCGCGCACCCGGTTGGTGTTGTGCACGGCCACCATGATGATGGATGGCATGTAGGTTTCGTTTTGTGCGAACTGCTGGATATCCGACGTGGTTTTCAGGTTGGAGTCGCCGTCCAGGATGTACAGCACGTCGTACTTTTCCGACGACCCGGGCTTGTAGTGTTCGGGCAGCAGGACCTGGATGACCCGTTCCTCTTTCAAGACTGCCGAATACAGGGATTCCCGTTTGCCGGGAAGGTTCTGGGCGGCCGCGTTCAACGCAATCGCCAGGAAGGGAATAACGAACAATATGCTGCGGATCAGTGGCTTTCGCATGGTGTGCCTGTCCGGGGACCGGAATAGTTGCCAAATGATCTATTATGGACAGGGTCCGCAGGCGCAACAATTACGAAAACCGCCGGACGCCGTAACAATATTCAGCTTCATCGCGACCAGTGCTTGACCCGCGGGGTCAGGAACTGCTTTTCCGGTTTCTTCCGCCGCAAGCTAAAACCGGCAAGGCAGTGCCTGACCCGCAGGGTCAGGCACTGGTCCGCGAGCGCAGCAGGCCCGTCAGGGGCCAGCTCATGCAGGCACGCCAACGATGACGCTGGAGGCTTTAAACACGGCTGTCGCCTCCATGCCAACTTCGAGCGCCATGGCCTGTTCGCTGTCGCGCGTGACGGTGGCTGCGATCGTGCCGCCGCCAGGCAGTGCAATGGTCACTTCAGAATTCACCGCGCCAGGCTGCACGCGGCAAACCGTGCCGCGCAGCTGGTTGCGCGCCGACAGCTTGCCCGACTCGCCGGTCGCCAGGATGATGGAGGACGCCTTCACCAGCGCAAAGGCTTCGCCGCCTTCGCGCAGGCCCAGGCTGGCCGTGCTCTCGTGCGTGATGACTGCAACGATCTCCTGCCCGCCGACGATGCGCAGCAGGATCTCGTCGTTGACGGCGCCGGGCTTGATGGCCGCCACCGTGCCGGAGAACTGGTTGCGCGCGCTGGTTTTCATTTTCATGGCCTGCAGCAGGAGGAAGTCGTCCGCCAGCCCTTGCGACTGGCGGCTCAGATGTTCCATGAACACGCTGTGCTCATGCTCGATGCGGCGGAAGTTCGCCACCAGTTGCGCGCCGCGCCGCGTCAGCCGCGTTCCTCCGCCACCCTTGCCGCCGGCGGAACGTTCCAGCAGCGGCTCGCCGGCCAGGTTGTTCATCGCATCGATGGCGTCCCAGGCCGCCTTGTAGCTCATGCCGATGGCCTTGGCGCCCTGCGTGATCGAGCCATGTTCGGCAATGCTGGCCAGCAGTTCGACGCGCTGGTGGCCGCCGAAACTCTGGCCATCGAGCGTGATCCAGACTTCGCCCTGCAGCGCGACTTCCTTAGGCATGGCGGCCCTCCCCGGCCACGCGGCCGTCCGCCATCTTCAGGACATGGCCGCCAAAAGTGGCCGCATCGTCGGGATCGTGCGTGATCAGCAGCATCGGGATGTCGAGCCGGCGCTGCAGCGTATCGAGTTCGGCGCGCATGCGCACGCGCAGCGCCGGATCGAGCGCGGCGAACGGTTCGTCCAGCAGCAGTGCGTCCGGCTCCGCCACCAGGGCGCGCGCCAGGGCCACGCGCTGCCGCTGGCCGCCGGACAGTTCGGCCGGCCGCTGGTGTGCCACGTCGGCCAGGCCAAACGCTTCCAGCCAATAGCGCACAGCCGCGGTCTCGCCGCGCGACGACGGATTGAACCAGCCGCGCTGCAGGCCGAAGCCGATGTTCTGCCGCACGTTCAGGTGCGGGAACAAGGCGTAATCCTGGAACAGGTAGCCCACGCGCCGTTTGCGCGCCGGCACGTCGACGCGGCCAGCGCTGTCGAACAGCGTGCGGCCGGCAAGTTCGATCACGCCGCTGTCCGGCCGCGACAGCCCCGCGATCGCCTTGAGCATCTGGCTCTTGCCGGCGCCGGAAGCGCCATAGATCACCACGCGCTTGCTGAACGACTCGAACTGCGCATCGAGCTGGAAGCTGCGCTGCCCCGAACGCAGGGCCTTGCGGATATCGACGCGGATCATCAACCTGCTCCCAGTGCGCGGTTGGGCGCCAGCCGGTTGGCTGCCACCAGCACCACGATGCACGTGACCGAGGTGACCAGCACCAGCAGGTTGGCCGTGTCGTCCTGCCCTGCCTGTACCGCTTCGTACACGGCAATCGACAGCGTTTGCGTCTTGCCGGGGATGCTGCCCGCCACCATCAGCGTGGCGCCGAATTCCCCCATCGAGCGGGCGAAGGCCAGCAAGGTTCCGGCCAGCACGCCGCGCCATGCCAGCGGAAGGCTGACGCGCAGGAACACGCCCGCCGGTGACACCCCAAGCACGCGCGCCGCTTGTTCCAGTTGCCCGTCGACCGCCTCGAACGCCGAGCGCGCTCCTTTCAGCACCAGCGGGAATGCCACCACTGCCGCCGCGACAACCGCGCCCTGCCAAGTGAAAATCAGGTTGATGCCGAAGTGCTCGTACAGCCAGCGGCCGACCGGCCCGTTGCGGCCCACCAGCACCAGCAGGTAATAACCGAGCACGGTGGGCGGCATGACCATCGGCAGCGTGAGCACGGCATCCAGCAGGTCGCGCCCGGGAAAGCGGCCGCGCGCCAGCAGGTAGCCGAGGCCAACGCCCAGCGCCAGGTCAATCAAGGTCGCCCACAAGGCCACCTTGAGCGACAGGCCCAGCGCCACCATTGCTGCATCCATGCGTGCGTCCTCCGCCTAGGGTTTGCCAAAGCCGTGGCGCGCCAGGATCGCCTGCCCGGCAGGCGACAGGATGAAGTCCGCGAAAGCGCGCGCGCCGGCGGCATGCGGGGCCGCGCGCAGCACGGCCAGCGGATAAGTGATCGGGGTGACGGTCGGCACTGTCATCGCCGTGCGCACCTTGCCGGCCTGGCTTGCGACATCGGTCTGGTACACCAGCCCGGCCTCCGCTTCGCCGCGCGCGATGTAGTCCAGGCTCTGGCGCACATTGGTGGCAAAGACGAACTTCGGCTCGAGCGCGCCCCACAAGCCGGCCTTTTCCAGCGCGCCCCTGGCATAACGGCCGACCGGCACGCTGGCCGGGTTGCCCGTGGTCAGGCGCTGGATGGCGGGCTGGCGCAAGTCGGCCAGGGCATGCAGTGCCAGTTTGCTGGCCGCCGGCACAGCCACCACCAGCCGGTTGCTGGCGAAATCGCGGCGGCTGCCGGGCAGGAGGTGCGACTGCGCCTTGTCCATGGCTTCCTGGTCGGCCGACGCGAGGACGTCGACTGGCGCGCCCTTAGCGATCTGCGCCACCAGGGCGTCGGACGCTGCAAAGTTCAGCAGCACCTTATCTCCCGGGTGCGCGACTTCGAAAGCGGCTGCCACTTCACGGAAAGCGTTATTGAGGCTGGCCGCGGCGGATACCGTGATGTCGGCCGCCGAGACGGCGCCGCCGGCACACAGCAGCAAGGCAGCAACGATTCCTTTCACCAGCAGTCCTTTTCAAAAGCGCAATATAATCGATTATACAGCGCAAAATCTCAAGGAAGTGAATCAAGCAATGGCGAACCTGATTGAACTGCAAAGAGCATCCGTAGAGCATGCCCGCCTGCTGTCGGAACTGAACGGCAGGATGATCCAGGATTCCGGCCACGTCACTGGGCTCGACGCCGAGGGCCTATACCTGCGCATGCAGGACTGGCTGACGACCGGTGAATACCAGGCGCATTTCGTGTTCAACGGCGGCCTGCGTGTCGGGTATTGCCTGTCCCGGAGCGGTACTCCGCACGCGCATTTGCGACAGTTCTACATCGACCCGGCGTACCGGCGTTCCGGACTCGGCACCCAGGCAGTCCAGGCCCTGCTGAAGGGGCACTTGCGCGGCGCGCAAATCGTCCAGCTCGACGTCCATCCGGACAATGCAGCTGCCATGGCGTTCTGGCGCGCCAACGGCTTCGTGGGCGTCCCGCAAAATATGCAATTCGTCCGGCAGCTGTGATGGCGGCAGCGCCAGTACAGTATTGGCTGCGGAGTGCACAACTGTCGCTTTGGCACGCTGTCTGGCGCACATACACTGGCACCCATGAAAACCGCTCCCCTCAAGACCGTCGACGTCTTCACCAGTACACCGTTCAAGGGCAACCCGGTCGCCGTCGTGCTAGACGCGGCCGGCCTTTCGGCCCAGCAGATGCAGCAGGTTGCCAGTTGGACCAACCTATCCGAAACGACCTTCGTGCTGCCGGTGACCGAGCGTGGCGCCGACTACCGCGTACGCATCTTCACGCCGGGCGGCGAGCTGCCCTTCGCCGGACATCCAACCATCGGCACGGCGCACGCCTTGCTGGAGGCCGGGGTAGTGGCCGCGCGCGAAGGCATGCTGGTGCAGGAATGCGAGGCCGGCCTGGTGCGCCTGACCGTGCAGGACGCCGCCAGCGGCGAGCGCTGGATCGCGTTCGACCTGCCGGCGCCGGCTTGCACGCCGCTGGACGAAGCGCAAGCGATGGAGCTGCTGGCGATCCTCGGCGTCCCTCTGGCGGCAGGCGCCGTGCCGCACCTGGTCGACGTCGGCGCGCGATGGGTCGTCGCGCAACTGCCCAGCGCCGAAGCGGTGCTGGAATGCGCGCCGGACTTCGCGAGGATGAAAGTGCAGGACATAAAAGGCCGCCATACCGGCGTGGTGATTTTCGGACCGCACGCGGCGGGCGCCCCGGCGCAGGTCGAAGTACGCGCTTTCGCGCCAGCCCATGGCATCAATGAAGATCCGGTATGCGGCAGCGGCAACGGCAGCCTGGCTGCCTACCTGCGCCACACCGGCCAGCCGGATGCCTTTGGCCGCGAATTCCTTGCCTCGCAAGGCGCCCGTGTCGGCCGCGCCGGGACGATCCGGCTCTCGATCGGCGATGACGTGATCCGCGTCGGCGGCCAGGCCATCAACTGCATCGACGGCACGATCAGGCTAGCCGGATAACCTCGGGATAGGCGGGCCGCGCCTCTTCGTGGAACAGGTCGCCGAGATACAGCGCCAGGTCGGCTTCCGCCACATCATGGGGAATGACGAAATCTGCCGCACGGCGCTTGCCGTCAGAACCCGGGTAGAAAGCAGCCCAACGGCTACCCTGGCGCTCCACGTGGATACGCGTGCCGAACACATTGAACTTGATCGTCATTCAAAGCTCCTCGATGCGCAAGGCGCCCGACTGCAGCGGGCGCACGAGAATATTGTACACATCGATATCGAAGCCGATTTTGGCCCGTCCGCGCGGCTTGCTGAAGCCCAGGTAGCACCAGCGGTCGACAATCGCGCGCTGGCGCAGCCCACCGGATTCCTCCACGATCGCGATAGCGCCTGCGAACGGCCAGCGCGTCACGCGCAGCGGCTCCAGCGCCAGCCGCACGCGCGCCGCGTGGTCGGCAGCGGGTTCCTCGCCGGTGCAGGCGCCCTGGCAGCGCGCCACCTGCCGCGCAAAACAGGGCTTTCCCGGCACGCCCTTCTCAAGGCCAGTCGCCACAGTGCACAACCCGCGTGCGTGGGCCACGTCGCGCAGGGTTTCGATGGCCGCCTTCCGGCTGCCGAACAGGCCGTACAGCTGCTCCGCCAGCGCAAAATCGACGTCGCGCGCGAACACGATTTCGGGAGTGTCGCCCGTCATGCTGATCGAGCACATCTCGCGCAAGCGGCGCAGCTTGGAGTTGAAGACAGGCTGGTGCTGCTTGACCAGCTGCGATTCGCGCAGCAAGGCGCCGATCTCGCCGCCGGTGCGTTCGAAGTCGATGGTGGCGGTGCGCGCCAGCATCTGCATTTCCTCCGCCGTGCGCATGTGCGACAGCACCCGGGTACGGATGTTGACGCTCTTGCCGATATAGATCGCCTTGCCCGCGGTGTCGCGGAAGATGTAAACGCCCGGCAGCGACGGCAAGGCATCGATGCATTCTTTGGGGATGTGGGCGGGATAGCTGAAGTTCAAAACGGGGTCGCTGACCACCAGCAGTCCCACCGAATTGACGTGGGTGCGCATGCGGGCATGATACCATTCCGCCCGCCATGAAATACCTCAGTGCTTACTCCGAACAGACGCTTGCCCAGGTGCGCCAGGTGATGGACCAGGGCCGCCTTGGCGAAGTCCTGTTGCAACGTTATCCGAAAGCCCACGAAATCCGCAACGACCGTGCGCTGTACGACTACGTCCAGGACTTGCGCAACGAATTTCTTCGCAATGCCGCGCCGATCGACAAGGTGGCATTCGACAGCAAGATCCACGTGATCAACCACGCCCTCGGCCTGCACACGTCCGTCTCGCGCGTGCAGGGCGGCAAGCTGAAAGCCAAGCACGAAATCCGCGTGGCCACGATGTTCAGGGAAGTGCCGCTGGAATTCCTGCGCATGATCGCAGTGCACGAACTGGCCCACGTCAAGGAAAAGCAGCACGACAAGGCGTTCTACAAGCTGTGCACCTACATGGAGCCGAACTACCACCAGTACGAGTTCGACACCCGCCTATATCTCACCCACCTCGACGCTAGCGGCCAACGCCTCTGGTAAGCGCTGCGCACAGAGCGACGCGATCTCGCGGCGCAGGCGCCGCAGGTCGACGCCCCACACCAGGGCCATGAGGGGCAGCGACAGCCACAGGGTGATGCCACCCTCCTGGGCCAGCCGGCCCGCGACCACGCCAACCAGTACCGCGGCGGCAAGGCCAAGGCCGCGATTGGATATGGCCCTGTTGGCAGCGCGCACGATGGCGAAGGCTTCCAGTTGGCTGAATTGCTTCAGCTCCGGACACATGCGGTAATACAGCGGCATCAGGTTGACCGGCGGGTTATGGCGCTGCAGGCTGGCGCGCGCTTCGCGCAGAATGCCGTCCGCCCTGGCGTCCGCCTGCCGGCGGGTCAGCATTTGAGGCTCTGCACCAGGGCGACCGGCGACGCGCTCACTCGCACCAGCGCCGCGTGCTGCGGCTTGATGAAGCCTTCGTCGCGCGCGTGTTCGATGAAGCCGACCAGGCGGTCGTAGAAGCCGTCCACGTTCAGCAGGCCGACCGGCTTGTTGTGGATGCCGAGCTGCGACCAGGTCAGCATCTCGAACAGTTCTTCCAGCGTGCCCATGCCGCCGGGCATGGCGATGAAGCCATCCGACAGCTGCGCCATCATGGCTTTGCGCTCGTGCATGTCCTTGACGATGAACTGGCGCGTCAGGCCCGTGTGGCCCACTTCGCGCTCCACCAGCGCGGTCGGGATCACGCCGGTCACTTCGCCGCCCAGGCGCAGCACTTCGTCGGCGATCACGCCCATCAGGCCTACGTTGCCGCCGCCATATACCAGCGCCAGGTTCTGCTCCACCAGCGCCGCGGCCAGTGCGCGCGCCTGTTCGGCATAGCGGGGGGAAGCGCCGGCATTGGCGCCGCAATAGACACAGATCGATTTCATTTGAGCTTCTTCAGGTATTCTTCGGACAGTTTCTGGAACAGCAGGCTGGTTTCGCCGCGCAGGTAGGGGCCGATCTGCGACAGCACCTGGTAGCAGCCGCGCGCCAGCGCGTCCGCCATCGATTGCTGTTCGGAGTATTTGCGCGGGTTGCGCACGTATTCGTACGACAGCCAGTAGGTCGCCACCACCACCATGTTCACCGACATCGCATCGATCGCCATGTCGCTCGCTTCCAGCGACCCCTCGCTGCGCAAGTCCAGGCACAGGTTGCGGGCCACCTTGATCTTGTGCGCCAGCAGCTCCTTGAATTCCAGCTCCAGCTTGCGGTTGCGCGACAGCAGGTCGTTCAGGTCGCGGTAGAAGAAGCGGTAGCGCCAGATCAGCTCAAACATCAGGTGCAGGTACAGCCACACGTCCTCGATATTCGAGCGGCGGCCGCTCGGCACCTGCAGCATGCGTTCCGCTTCGGCCTTGAACTGGACGAAGATCGAATTGACGATATCGTCCTTGTTCCGGAAATGGTAATAGAGGTTCCCCGGGGAGATATTCATCTCCTCGGCAATGACGGTGGTCGTGATGTTTGGCTCGCCGAACTCGTTGAACAAGCGCAGCGAGAGTTCCAGGATGCGTTCGCGGGTTCGTCTTGGCGCTTTTTGTAGCATAACAGGGGCTCTATTGATTCCCCTGCAAGGATATCACTATTAGAAGTTTTCCAGAAGTTACGCTTTTTTGGTTGTAGCCTTTTTGACGGGCTTTTTCAGCTGCGCCTTCAATTCTTCCACCTGGCGGCTCAATTCATCGACCCGGTCGATCAGGGCATTGATATCCTGGCGCATCGGCACACCAATCGAATGCAGCGCCCGCGTGACCCGCTCTTCGAAAACCTGTTCCAGCGAAGTCACCGTTTCCCGCACGTGGCCGGCACGGTCGCCTTCGATGGCGCGCGCCCGCTTCTGCAGGTCGGTGAAGGCGCCCAGCCCGGCCTTCCAGATTTCCTGCGCCGATTCACGCACTGCCTTGGTCAGCCGCTCTTCGCTTTCCTCAAACGATTTCGTCTTCTTGCCCATGGCGGCGGCTCCTGTCGTTATTCTTTGGTGATTGTAAGGCGCGCGTTCTAGAACAGGGCTTCTAATGCGGTCTACAATGGCCGCATGGGGCCGAAAATCCTGTGGGTGCTGCTGCCGCTGGCGGTGTACGCCGCCCTGCTCGCGCTGGCCTGGCGCGGCAAGGCCCCGTCGCGCCTGGCAGTGAATATGCACAGCAGCCTGCTGCTGATGGCTTACCTGCTCACTACTGCCGGGCTGGGGATTTTCTGGGTCGCCAACCAGCAATTGCCGGTGTTCGACTGGCATTACCTGTTCGGGTATGCGACCTTGCTGCTGGTGTCGCTGCACCTGTTCTTTAATTTGCCCACGGCATGGCGCTGGCTGCGGCAGCCTCGCGCCGGCCCGGCGCAGCGTGGCGGGCGGCGCCATACGGTGCCGGCGCCGGTGCTTGGCGCGGCGGTGGCGCTGGTGCTGGGGTTTGTGCTGGGCGCGCATTGGGGCGGGCGACCGGATGCTCCGCCGCAAGCCCCGCCGGGCGGCACGCCCGCGGCGGATGTGACTACCGTGCTGCAGTATCACGCGGCATCTTCGGCATCGCGCCGCGGCCTGCTGTCCCGTGCTCCGGCGGTGGATTGGGGGGCGCAGCCGGCCCCCTTCAAGTCTTATCCTGCCGCGCCGCAGGTCGCGCTGCCGCGGGCGGTGCCGCACGATGGCGGCACGCGCAGCCTCGCCGTCATGCTGCGGGCGCCGGCCACGCCAGAGCTTCCGCCCGCACTGGCGGGGCTTGACCGCGCGGCGGTCGGGCAACTGCTGCACCTGACGGCAGGCGTCACCGCCAGGCGCGGCGGCCTGGCCCTGCGCGCCGCCCCCTCGTCCGGCGGCCTGTTCCCCGCCGAGCTTTACCTTGTAGTGCACCGCGTGGCGGACTTGCAGCCCGGCCTTTACCATTTCGACCCGGAGCAGCACCGGCTGGCGCGGCTTGGCGGGCTGCCGGATGTGCCGCTTGCGGGGGATGCCGACCTGCTGCTGGTCGTCGCTGCCGTGTTCCAGCGTACCGGCTACAAATACCGCGACCGCGCCTACCGCTATGTCGCAGCCGACCTGGGCCACCTGCTCGAGAACGCGCGGCTGGCGGGACATTATGTCGGCGCGCACGTCGCGCTGCTAGAGCAGTTCGATGAAATGGCGCTGGCAGCGGCGCTGGGGCTTGATGGCCAGCAGGAGGGCGTGATCGCGGCGGCGGCTTTTTCCAGCCCGTCCGGCCTGCAGGAAGCGGCTGCGCCGGCGGGCCGCGGCAAGCCGGCAGCAGCGCACTACCCAACGCACCAGGCACCGCGCGTTGACATCGGGATTACGGGCCGCGTCCACACTGCCACTTTGCGCGCCGGGAGCCTCGGCCAGCCGGCCGGCACAGGCAGCACCCAGCCGGGCGCAAATGCAGACGCTATCCGAAGCGCGGACGCCGGCCCATCCGCTGGCCCATCCGCTGGCCCATCCGCCGGCCCATCCGCCGGCACAGGCCCGGGCGACCAGGTGGGCCGCGGCAGCCCGGGGCCTGGGCCCGGTCCAGGCGCAGCCCCGCGCCACCGCGCCAGTCCGGACGCCGTAGAAGCAGGCATCGTCGCGCTGCCGGCGGGCGTTTCGGCGGACATGGACCTGGCGCGCACGATCCTGCAGCGCCGCAGCCAGCGGCGCTTCACCGGGCAGCCGGTCGCACTGCCGCAGCTGGCGGGAATCCTCCAGGACATGGTACAGGCACCGCTGCTGTCAGGCGCGCTGCACGCCGACCTGGTGGTCAACCGTGTGGATGGCCTCCAGCCCGGCATCTACCGCTACCTGCCCGCCCGGCACGCGCTGCAGCTGGTGGCTGCAGGCGATTTCGGCGCCCAGGCGCGCAATGCGGCGCTGGACCAGGACGTGATCGGCGACGCTGCCACCGTACTGGTGATCTCGGCCGCCAGCGGACAGGCGCTGGCAAACGGCGCGCGCGGCTACCGCATGGCCTTCCTGGAAGCCGGCTTGATGGGCGAGCGCTGGCTGCTGGGGGCCGTCGCGCGCGGCCTGGGTGCCTGCCCGGTGGGTGCCTTCTACGACGACGAAGCCGCCGCCCTGGTCAGGGCGAAACCGGGCGACTGGGTGCTGCACTTCGCCGCGCTCGGCCACGCGGGCGGCTAATTGAGCATATGCGGCGCCCGCAACTGCGAGTGCAGCCGGAACCCTTCGCGGATATTCTCCCGCAGCACCGCCCCTTTCCACGGCTTGGTATAGAAGCGGTCGATCGCCCCATGGTTGATGGCCGCCATGATCGGCGTCAGGTCCGCGTAGGCCGACAGCATGATGCGGAAGGTATCCGGCGCCAGGTTCTTGACCCGCTCCATGAATTCCGTCCCGGTCATCATCGGCATACACTGGTCGCACAGGATCACCTGCACCCGGTGCCGCGCCAGCACGTCGAAGCCTTCCGCCGCCGTTTGCGCGGTCAGGATACGGTAGCCGTCCTGCGCCAGGAAATCACTCAGCACGTCAAGCATGAAGGCGTCGTCGTCCACGATCAGCAAGGTTTGCTGGTCGACGATATGCTCGTCGGTCGGCGCCTGCAGGTAGCGGCCTTCCCGCAGCATCTGCACGAAATCATCCTCCGGCAACGGACGGCTGAAATAATAGCCCTGCATTTCATCGCAGTCGTGGCGCCGCAGGTAGGACAGCTGCGCGTCTTTCTCAACGCCTTCGGCAATCACTTTCAGCTTCAGGCTGTGCGCCATGTTGATGATGGCCAGCACAATCGCCGCATCGTCCGGATTGCTGGTCACCTCACGCACAAAGGCGATATCGATCTTCAGCTTGTCGATCGGGAAGCGCTTCAGATAGGCCAGCGAAGAATAGCCGGTGCCGAAATCGTCGATGGAAATCTTGATCCCCAGCGCCTTCAGGTTCTGCAACACGGTGATGGTCTCCTCCGCGTTCGACATCAGCGAGCTTTCCGTCAACTCCAGCTCCAGCAGTTCCGGAGAAATATCGTTCTCCTTGATGGCGCGCATGACTTCCTCTTCCAGCCCGCCGACAAAGAACTGTATTCCCGAAACGTTGACCGACAGGTGCACCGCCCCCACCGAACTCTTGGCCCACTCCGCAATCTTGCGGCAGGATTCCTGGATCACCCAGCTGCCGACGCGCACGATCAGCCCCGTTTCCTCCAGCAGCGGGATGAACAGCGCCGGCGACACCATGCCATGCCCCGGACGCTGCCAGCGCAGCAGCACTTCCGCGCCGCTGATGCGGCCCGTCGCGATATGCACCTTGGGCTGGTAGAACAGGCGGAATTCATTGTTGTCGATGGCGCGGCGCAGCGCGTTCTCCATGTCCAGTCGCGCCAGCGATTGCGCGTTCATTTCCGCCGTGAAGAAGCGGAAGGCATCGCGCCCGGCCTCCTTGGCGCGGTACATCGCGGTGTCGGCATACTGGATCAGCGTGTCGGGGTCATTGGCATCGTCGGGGAAGACGGAGATGCCGATACTGGCCGTCACCGTCACCTCATGCCCCTTCAGGTCGAAGGGCTGGCGCATCGCCTCGCGGATCTTGTCCACCACCGCGATGGCGTTCTGCGCCCCTTCCGGCAGCATCAGGATCGCGGCAAACTCGTCGCCGCCGAAACGGCCGATGGTGTCGCGCACCCGCAGGCACTCCACCAGGCGGCTGGAAAACTGCCGCAGCAGCTCGTCGCCGATGGTGTGGCCCAGCGTGTCGTTGATGTTCTTGAAGCGGTCCATGTCGAGGAACAGCACGGCCAGCGCCCAGCCATGCTCGCCCGCCTGCTTCAGCGACAGCGTCAGCGAATCGTAGAACTGGCTGCGGTTCGGCAGCCCGGTCAGCGTGTCGAAGTGGGCCAGCTTGAGCAAGCGCCGTTCGGCTTCCTTGCGCTCGGTGATGTCGCGCGCCACCGCCACCAGGATCCAGTTCTGGCCCGAGCGCAACGTGCGGCGCTGCACTTCCACCGACAGCGGCGAGCCATCCTTGCACTCCAGCAGCAGCTCGGCCATCGCCCCACTCTGGTCGCCCGCCAGCAGCTTGTCGTACAGGTCCTGCAAGGGCTGCAGCGCGGGGTCGGGCTCACGGTCCGGTCCCACTTTCAGGAAGTCCTCGCGCGCGAAGCCCAGCATGCGGCAGGCCGTCACGTTGACGTCGATGAAGGTGGAATTGGCGCGGTCCAGCAGGAAGATCGCATCGGCGGTGGCATCCATCGCCAGGCGGAAGCGGCGCAAGTCTTCGTCGAGGCGGATGCGCGCATTCATGTCCAGCTGCAGCTGGGCGTGGTGGCGGCGGATTTCCTCGTACAGCAGCAGGTTTTCGTACGCCACCGAGATCTGCGCCGCCACGGTCACGGCCACCCGTTCGTCCACTTCGTTGAATTCCTCGGCGCCCAGTTTGTCGACCAGGTACAGCCAGCCGTGCACGCGCTCGCGCGAGGCGATCGGCACGCCCAGGAAGGAATGCACCGGCGGGTGGCCCGCCGGCAGGCCGATTTCGCGCGGGTCGCCGCCCAGGCGGCTCATGCGCACCGGCTGGCG
>CBHWEO010000086.1:0-18471 GCA_966112955.1 uncultured Duganella sp.
TGCCGTCGGTGGTGAAGAACCAGTCGCAGTTGCGGGTGCCGCCCACGCCCTGCACGATACGGCTGCCGGCCAGGGGGAATTGCAGGCCTGAGTTGGCGATCGCCGTGCTTTTGCCGGCGGCCGGGTTCCCGATGATCATGTACCACGGCAGCTCATACAGCGCCGCATTCCCGGAGCGCAGCCCGAGCTTGGACGTCTTGATGGTCTGGATGGCTTCCACCATGCGCTTGCGCAGCGCCTCCGTTTCGTGGCGTGGCGCGGCGTCCGCCCGGGCCGGCGTGGCGGACGCCTGCTGCTCCAGCATATTGCCCAACTGGGCGCCGGCGCGGCGTGCGCGGTAGCGGCGCCAGGCCCACACGGCCAGGCCAAGCAGCAGCGCCCCGGCCAGGACGGCGAAGGCCAGCGTGTATGGAAGTTCCAGCAGCACGGCCGCCAACAGCAGGAAGGCCGCGAGGGCAATCCAGCCGTAGATCAGGAAGGCGGTGCGCGAAGTCAGGATGTCCCGGATTCTGTGCATCATTTTTTACTCTTGCAAAGTTAGCTGAGGGTGGGGGCGCTGCTGGCCGGGGCCGGGAGGGGGCCGACCAGCAGGGCAAAACGTTGGCTTGGTTCGGTATTCGACAGGCACAGCGCGAATCCGCCGCCATCGGCGGCCTGCTGGTGCGCGAGGGCGATGGCGGCGACCGTGCCGGCAGCGCCGGTGTGGCCGCAGGCCGAGCCCACGCACGCCAGTGCGGTGCCGGTGTCCAGCGCAGGTGCAGTTGCGTCGACGCATTGCATCAACTCGGACATTGCCGCGACGCGGTGATCGGTATCGGCCGCAATGTAGTCCGGCTGCACGCTGCCCGCCATTGCGAGCGCTTCCTGCGCTAGTGCGCCGAGGGATGCCGCTTGGTCTACCTGTGCGCTGGAAAGTGCCAGCAGCTGCAGCGCGTCATGGGTATCGCCGCCAGGCTGCAGCAGCAGGCCGGCGGCGCCTTCGGCCGGCATGCGGCCATTCGGGTTGCGGGCGTCATACAGCTTCCTGTTGACTGCCAGGCTTTCCACCACGTCCTGGTCGATGGAGGACTCGAAGGCGACCAGCATGGCAAAGGCCGGCGCGGCAGCTTTGCCGTCCTGCGCTGCCAGGCCGCGCAGGATGGCCGGCAGCGAAGGCTGCGCGCCTTCCGGCGCGGGACGGCAGTCGAGGCGTTCGGCCGGCCAGCCGGCATTGGCGCAGCAGTGGGCCAGCCAGCGGGCGGCCAGGACATGCGATTCCGCCGGCCAGTCGCGCGGCGCCAGGGGCAGTACGCCCAGCACGGCAGTCTCGCCGGCGCCGTTGGCGCGCGCCGCCAGCCGGGATGCGACGTCTCCCGCCAGTGCCATAGCGCGCAAGTGGTGGGCCGGCGGTGTGCGCCCTGCGGCTGGCTGGCCTGCCAGCCATGCTTCCAGCGGCGCCAGGTCGACGTCGGCCACGCGGCCGGCCAGTAACGGGTAGCCTTGCAAGTCCGTCAGTTCCGGGTCGAGGTCGAGGCGCGCCTGGCCTTCGGCGATGGCGGCCGCCAGTTCCGCCGGCGAGTCGCCGTGCGGCATGCGCAGGGCTGCACCGGCAACGGCCAGCGCCTTCCATGGCGCCTGCGGTGCATCCGCCGCAGCCGCGGTGGCAGGCCCCGCCTGGCCGGCGGCGGCTGGCGCGGCCTCGGCGGCGCTTTGGCCGGCGCGTGCCACGGGGGCTGTGCTGAAGGACTTGTTGGCCAGCCACATGGCGCTGACCAGCGTCAGCGGCATGACCAGCATCGCCAGCGCCAGGTCGCCCGTATCCGGCATGCGCGTCGTGCTGCGCCAATACCAGACCGCGGCGATCCAGCAGGCAGCGAAGACGCCGAGCACCAGCAGGCTGCGTTTCAACCAGTTCTGCATGCAAACCTCACTTGAACTCCTATTTCTGTCTTACGCCGTCCACACGCAGTTCCGTGTGGCCGAAATCCATCATCTTCCAGCGGCCGCCCCAGGTCAGTCCCACGCTTTCCGCCACTTCGCCAAACAGCTGGTAGCCGCGCATCGCCCATGGGTCGCGCTCGGAGATCACCAGCTTGCCGTCGCGCAGGAAAGCGCAATCGGCCGCCAGGCCATACTGGTGCCAGCTCTGGAACGCGGCCGCATTGGTCACCGTACTGCCTTGCGCGGCCAGGGCATCCTGCCGTTCGGGGCTGCGGTAGCCTTCCAGCAGCGCCATCTCGTAGCCGTGGCGCTCCTTCATGATGCGGAAGGCTTGCAGCAGGCGCTGTGCATAGTCTTTCTCCAGCAGCGCCCAATCGCGGTTGGCCGACACCAGGCCAGGGCGCACGACTTCCACCTCCGGCGCCATGAACAGCATTGGCGGCAGGGGCGGCGGCGGCACCAGCTGCTCGCCCTGCAGCAGCGATGCGACTTGCTGGTTGGCCTCGCGCAGCGGCGCGTCGAAGCCGCCCACCATGGTGCGGCTGCTCGACATCCATGCCACCAGCGCCGGCAACAGCATGATCACCAGGGCCGCCAGCGCGGTCCAAAGGTGCTCGCGCAGGAAGCTGCCGCCCTGCCGCAGCGCCATGGCCGATTCCGCGCCCAAAGCCTCCGCCTGTTCGCCGCTGCGGCGCGCCAGCGCCTGCAGGCGGCGCTGCCAGCGCGTGCCGGCCAGCTCCAGCCGGCGCGCCACATAGGCTCGCCCGGCTGGAAACAGGACCAGCCAGCTCAGCGCGCAAGCCAGCAGGAAATAGAGCACAACGGCAACGAAGACCACAAAAACCTCGGCGGTGAAATTACTTATTTGATAACACTTTGGGCGTGTGTCGGCTTAGCAATAAATTATTGCGGGAAAGTATATCTTGAACTTCTGATAAGCCGCGTTCGCTTGGATTTCAATCGTGCGCCCCTCTGCTAAAGGGTTTCTGCTGAAGAGTGCGCGCCTGTTTTGTTTAATAAAGTAAATTATTGATAACCTTTATCCGGAGTAATACTTTGTCAACAAGCAATGAAACAAGGAAGCCGGCCGGCCGTCCCAGCCTGCTGTCGGCTGAGCAGCAAAATGCTCTTGAGCAACAGAAAACCGCACCGGCCGTGGCGCCCGCCGCCGCACCGGCGCCGCGCCGCAAGCACGCCTGGCTTGCCGCCGGCGTCACGGTGCTGGCCATCGCCGCCACGTTCGCCGTGGTGCAATCGGGCGACGCCGAAGCGCCTGCCGTGACGCTGGCGGCAGCGCCGCAAGCCGCGCCGCCTGCCGCGGCACCAGCGGTTACACCTGCGCCCGAGCCGGCGGCACCGGAACAGCCGGCCGCCGCCGACGACGCGGCCGCCGCGCCGCCGGCAGTGGCGGCAATCGTCGACGAAGCGCCGCCGCAGCCGGAAGCCAAGCCCAAGGAATCGCTGGCGCAGATGCTCGAAAGCGGCGTGCCCGCACCCGCCAAACCGGCGGCGCCGAAAGTGGTCCGCAAGCCGGCGAAGCAAAGTCCCGCCAAAGTCCAGGACAGGGCAATCGCCGCCGCCTCGCCCGAAGAAGACAATGACGTCGAGCTGCTGGCAGCGCTGGTGGCCCACGCCAAATACGACAGTTCCGCCAACGCCCGCATGACGCTTCCCAAAGCGCTCGAGCAATGCAAGAAGCAGGGCAAGCAGGACGCCGCGCGCTGCCGCATCCGCGTATGCGATGGCCGCTGGAAGAAGGACGAATGCCGCGTGTACAACCGCAGCAAGCTTGAGAAGGCCGCATCCGGATCATGAGGCAGGAACTCGCGCAGCAAATTTACGCAGCGCTGGCGCGCTTCGCCAGCGACAGCCGCCTGTATGAGCTGACCCTCGAACAACAGGACGACCTGGGCTCCGGCGGCTTGATGGTGGAAGCCTTCCTGGCCGACGACGCGCTGCAGGAACTGGGCACGCGCGACGTCATCGCGCTTTCAACCAGCGCGCACGTCGGCTTGAAACAGCTGCTCGGGCAACGCGCCACCTTGCAGGCCAGCCTTGCCGACGGCAGCCGGACCAGCTTCCATGGCTTCATCAGCCAGGCCGCAATGCTGGGCAGTGAAGGCGGCCTGGCGCGTTACCGCTTGCGCATGGCGCCCTGGCTCTGGCTGCTCACGCAAGGCCGCAACAGCCGCGTGTGGCAGGACGCCAGCGTGCAGGACATCGTGGAATCGGTCTTCCAGCAATACATGCCGCAGGCGCGCTGGCGCTGGAGCGAAGGCATGCCCGCCGGCCAGCCGCGCAGCTACTGCTGCCAGTACCGCGAATCCGATTACGATTTCGTCCGCCGCCTGTTGACCGAGGAGGGCATTGCCTGGCGCTTCGAAGATACCGAGGATGGCCAGGAACTTGTCCTGTTCGACGACAGCACCCACCAATCCGCCCTGCCCGAAGACGCCAGCAGCAAAGTCGGCGGCGGCTTGCGCTACCACGCCGCGCGGGCAGGGGAGTCGAGCGACACCATCCAGTCGCTGCGTGCGCAGCGCGCGCTCGCCATCGGCAGCGCAATGGTCATGAGCTACGACTACAAGGCCAAGCGCGCCGTGTCCGCCAGCGTTCCGGCGCGCGACGCCGCTTACGGGCCGCATGCGCCCCTGCTGGAGAGCTTCGACTACGCCGGGCAGTACTTCTACCCGAATGGCGATGAAGCCGAACGCTATGCCACGCTGCAGGTACAGGCCCACGAAGCGCGCGCCAACCAATGGCAGGCACGCTCCACGGTCCGTACGCTGCGCGCCGGTACCCGCTTCACGCTGGCACAAGGGCCGTTGGAAGAGGGCGGCGGCGAATACGCGGTGCTGCGCGTCTGCAGCGTCGGCATCAACAACCTGCCGGGGAAAGCCGTGCATGGCTTGGCCGAACTGTTCGGCCCCGTGCCTGAACTGCTCGAACAGATCGCGGCGCCGCTGGACGGCCTGCCGGAAGACTTCCCGGCCGTGCTGGCGCAGGCGCGCAGCAGCGGCTACGCCAACTGCTTTGCAGCGCTTCCGGCGGACCTGCCATGGCGTCCGGTACAAGCCGGCGGCACCGCGCGCCACCACGCGCGGCCCAGCGTGCATGGCTGCCAAAGCGCCATCGTCGTCGGTGGCGAGGGCAGCGCCGGCGATGCCGGCGCGGGCGAAATCCACTGCGACGCGCTTGGCAGGGTGCGCATCCGCTTCCACTGGCAGGACAGCGCGGACGCCACGTGCTGGGTGCGGGTTGCGCAGCGCTCGGCCGGCGGCGGCATGGGCAGCCAGTTCCTGCCCCGTATCGGCCAGGAAGTGCTGGTGCAATTCCTGGAAAACGACATCGACCGTCCCATCATCATCGGTGCCTTGTACAACGGCCAGGGCGAAGGGGGCATAGCACCGACGCCGGGCGGCGAAGCGGCCGAGGGCGAGGATGGCCTGTTCGCCCTGGCGCACGACCACGGACCCAGTGCGCAAGGCAACCTGGCGGGCGGCCACAGCCCCGTGTGGCACGGCGCAGGCGCGTCCAGCGCAGACCACCGCAATACGGCATCGCAATGGGGCTTACGCAGCAAGGAATTCGGCGGGAGCGGCTATAACCAGCTGCTGTTCGACGACACCGACAGCCAGGGTCGCATCCAGCTGCGCACCACGCAGTCCGCCACGGAACTCAACCTCGGCCACCTGCTGCACGGTGCCGACAACTATCGGGGCAGCCTGCGCGGCCAGGGTGCCGAATTGCGCAGTGACGCCTACGGCGCCGTGCGCGGCGGCGCCGGCCTGCTGGTCAGCACCTACAAGCTGGCACACAGTGCGGGGCGGCGCGATCCGGCCGGCGACAACGTCCCCGGCATCGCCATGGTGAAGCAGGCCAGGAAGCTGGCCGAAACCTTCAACGACAGCGCCACCAGGCACGGCTCGGTTCCACTGGCCGCCCACGTGGGCGCGCCTGCCGGCAAGGGCAGCCAGCTCTCGGCCAGGGAAGCGCCACTGGCAGCCTTGCAGACGACCGCATCGGGGATGGTGGCGGACGTGGGGTTCCGCAAGGCCAGCGCCTCCGCTGAAGAAAGACAGACCGCTGCCGGCGCCGGCAAGTTGCCGCACAGCGTGGACCCGATTGTGGCGGTCTCCGCGAAAGATGGCCTGGCGCTCAGCGCAGGGCGCGACCTGCAGTATGCCGTTGGCGAAGTCGCCATGGTCACGAGTGGCCAGGATGCGCAGGTGTCCACAGGCGGGCAATTGCGCATCCACAGCAACGATGCGGTCGGGCTCCTGGGCGGCGCGGTTGGCCCGGGTGCACAGGGCATCGGCGTGCAAATGATCGCTGCGCGCGACGACCTGACCACCCAGGCGCAAGCCGGAGAAATGCGGTTGCAGTCGCGTGACGAAATCAATATCAAGAGCGCCAACGCGCACATCGACTGGGCCTCGGCGAAGAAGATTTCGCTGTCGACTGCCGGCGGCGCCAACATCACGATCGATGGAGGCAGTATTACCATCCAATGCCCGGGCAAACTGGAGATCAAGGCCGGCAAGAAAACTTTCACGGGCGCCGCGCAAAGGCACTACGCGTTGCCCGTCATGCCAGTCAGCGTGCCGGCCGTCGTGGCTGGGCAGAAACTGGAGAGCACCTTTGCCCTCGACCAGCTGGTGTCGCTGGCCAAGAAATCCTCCAAGCTGGAATTTGTCTTCCTGATGGTGCCGATCTTCGGTTATGACATTCCGGCGAAGACCTACATCAAGCTGTATGAAGCCCTGCGGAGCGGTGCGGTCTCCAACCCGGAAATCGTGCTGATGAACGGCTGCCACTATCCGGCCGAATTTGATAACGAGACGCGCAAGATCCGCGTCCACAAGGCAGCAGCGGAGCGGGCGGCGAAGAGTCGGGGCGATTCCTGGGAACTGGTCGCGTCCCTGCTGCATGAATTCGGCCACTACATTGACGTCGTCTTGCGCAAGGACCTGACACCGAAGGATGAGGTGTTGGACGATGCCGAAGGCGAAGAGGGTGCCCGTTTCGCCTACCAGTTGGCGTTCTACGATTTCGCCGGCAGCAGCGAGGCAAGCTACGCGGAGTATTCCGGCCCCGGCTACAGCGGCCCGCTGAAGGCCAACTATGCGGAAGTGCGCGCTGAAATCCTCAAGCGCCAGGCAAAGGACGCCCAGGCCATGGAGGGCAAGGACGGCAACACCGAATTCTTCGGCGCGGGCATGGGCGAGCACCATAAGGAGCGCCCAGCTTCCTCGTTCGGCCACCAGTCGATTGAGTCGGTGCTTGAGCGTGTCGGCTTCAACGCCAATATGCGCAAGCAGATCTACTTCGGCAACTGGCTGCGCGACTTTTCGCAGCTGGTCGATCCGAGCATTGTCCGCAAGCCGGGGGAGCCGAAGGACTTCCCTGCCAAGTTCTCACGCGCGCACCTGACGCGCCTTGTCGATGTCCTTGCTGAAAGCGAGTTCGTGGACAATCCCCGCGAACGTTCCGCCTTCGCCGTCACGCAGCGCAATCTTGGCGTGTACAGGCCTGTTGAACATATCGACAACCCGACGAACCACGACCCGAATGCGCGCAATCCACAGGAAATCGATCCGGACTTCCAGCCGTTGCCAAGCAAGGAATACGTGAGCATTGACCCGGCAACGTCAATGAAGCGCTACATCGAAGCGTCCCGTGCCTACATGTGCGACCAGCTGAACAAGGCTGTGAGTGCCGGACCGACCAATGAAGGCAAAATGCACTTTGGTGCGGCCCTGCACGTGCTGGAGGACTATTTCGCGCACAGTAATTTCGTGGAATTGAGTCTGCGGAAAGTCGGATTCAAGGAAGTTCTTCCATGGACTTCTGCCGTCAAAGGGGGCAAACATCCCTATCCGGTCGTTACCGGCATGTTCGACAAGGACGATGTCATCGCGAGTACTGCGGGGCTGATTGCGGAGACTTTGTTCAAGGTCGAATGGGAGTTCAAGGCCAGCAAACCGTACGAGCGTACCAAGGCCGACAAGATTGTCCTGATCCTGCTGGAAGAGCACAACGATCCACGCATGCTCGAAGGTTACAAGGCCTACCTGGCCGCGCGCGACAAATGGGCGTCGATTCCCGGCCACCAGTACGCGGAAGGCGCCTTGCATTACACCCTCGGCATGGTCGGCAATGCGCTCAATTGGGTATACTCCACTTTGATTTACCTGGTAGGGAACAGCATTGACGAGGAACAGGTGGTGCGAATGGGCGATCCGAACACCAACGGGTCGACGGATCCCACCCATTCGCAGTTGGCCAAGGACCACGACAACCACCCGTTCCACACGCTGGCGGCCAAGCTCGCAAGTGACGCTGTATTCGCCGTGGGCAAGGCAATGTATCAATGCTGGATGGGCGGTGTAGCACCGGCGGCCGGAGCCACGCCGGCAGCAATTGCATCGTCGTACCTGCGGCACCCGGAAGATTGCCAGTGGCAGGACCCGATCGTCAAATCTTGGGCGATGGCCAATCCAGCCGCCGTCGCACGGGGCGCTTCGGCTACCGAGTGGGAAGCGCTTGAACGGGCCCACAAGAAAGAAGTGCTGGAGAAGATCGAACAAATGAGCAAATCAAGCAGGCGAGCCTGGGATTACGTCGACAGGAACTTCCAGGACTTGTTTGGAAAAGAAGGAAACCAGAAATGAAGCGGCTGATCGTCACTTTCATCGCAATGCAGTTGGCCGCGACGGCGCTCGCCCAAGACAAGCCGGAGACTGTTCTCGATCGCTGGAATGGCGCCTTGTCGGCGGCCGCCAAGGCAGTCGGGGTGACGAAAGATTTGGGCGAAGTGCGGAAAGTGCCGCGTGGCGCTTCGCCAGAGATCCTGCTCCAGGATGACGCGCTGCTCATAGACGGTAAGGCGCTGAAGCTCGGCCAGCGCCTGGAAGACTGGGACAAGGTTTTGCCAGGCAAGCGCCGCTGCGAAGGCGGTAAGGTGATCCGGGCTTGCGTATGGGATGCCGTGGGATTTCGCGTAACCACCCAGTTCGCCAATCCAAAGCGGATCAGTTCAGTGAAGGTCTTCCTGACGCTGCCGGATCCGGAAGGCTATACCGTGATGCTCCCGGCCAAGCCATTTGGAGGGTACGTGGAACTCGATGGCTTTGGCATCGATGCGCAGACCAAGTTCTGGGAGGTCAGGCAGAGCGCACGCCAGGACCGCAATATCCGCTGCGGGTTGAGGGAATGCGTGTCGCCGCACGGCGCGCTGGGGCAGAACACCTCGATCTATTTCGGCCTCTCCGAACATAACGAGCATGGAACGGTGACCGCCTTCGAGCTTGGCAGGGGCGATCTGGATTAAGCATGACATCGTGCTTGGGGAGGCTTTATGAGCGAAATACCCCAAGTGGCCTTCCCCAGCAATTCCTTGCCCATATAACTTCGGTATATCGAGGTGCAGCCACGGCAAGCAGAACTCCGCCGAGAACGCGTTCGAATCGATTGATTATGGCTTTTTCGGACAGTCTGGTTTCACGTCATAGCCAAGAGCAAAGTAGTATCGAACATAGGGCTTTTTGTCGTTTAGCGAATGATAGAGGTTGAAGTTGACCCCCTCCGATCCCAAGCAATGACGTACGAAAACCGTTGGCATGGCGTCAGCGAAAGTGACCTCATAGGTGCGGTCACCGATGAGTTTTGCGCCGGTCATCCCGTTGAAGCCAAATCCAATTCTGTTATCGGGCTTTTCGGCAACGGTTGGACGATAAGCGCCAACGAATTGATAGGTTTCGTCGCCGCGCGACGAAGAAAGCAGGGGTTCTTCGTTATTGGCTTTCAGCTCCGGTACGCCCTTCTTTTTCGACTGTGCACCAAAGACGAAGCAGCAGTTCAACTCTTTGCTCCCAAGTGCGACCAGCGGCAGCTTTTGCGTCAAATCCACTTTTTCTTGTGTGCTATGAAGCAGCGTATCGTAGTTCGAGCGGATGTCCAGCGCGTAAAAAGCAGGTGGCGCCGCCACCGCGCAGGTGTTCAACATGAAGGCTATCGAGAGTGCATAAATCTTTTTCATCTAAATCCTTAATGATCAAGCTCCGTCGTCCGACCAGTGAGGTGGATCGCTTCGCAATTTTATTACGCCGTACGTTTTTCCCAGATCGTACAAATCATCTTCATCTTCAAGCTCCACGGTCTTGCCGTCCGCATCTTTGACATTCTTGCCTGCGTAGCCTGTGATCGTCATATCGATCGCTCGCCTTTGCGAATGGCGGCTGTTTAAGGCGGCTGGGAACCGTATGACGTACGCGTCCTTCATCGCTTTTGCGGCTGCCTTACTGGCCTTGACATCCAGGTTGCCGTTGGCGTCCCGATGGGCCCATTCAATATTAACGCCTTCCATTGGCGGAACTTTGTCGGCTGCGATTGCTCCACTTTCGACCTTGCAGCAATAGTGCATCAGATACGCGCGCTCTTTGGGACGATATGTTGCAGACTTTCGAACTTTAACGCCACTAGCTTCCAGCGCCGCGATGAATTGGCTTACCTTAGTCTTGAAATCGGGCGTCAGGTCATCCAGGCTCTTACTGGTCGGGAATTGCTTCTCCCACTCAGCTCCGCTTAATTTTTTCTCTCTGTCCGGAGGCGCGTGCGCGATGGCTACAGGCTTTCCTAATGCGCCCCGATCAGAGCTGGTCTTTGCCTTCCCTTGCTCAGGTTTGGACTTGTTCTTTTTGGCTGCACCTGCTTTGTAGCTTCCTGGCCGGCCTTGATGTTCTTCCAGTGCGGGTTCCACGGCAACTTTTGGGCTGATTAAGGTAATCAAAGCCGAACGGACTGGCTCGGTGAAGCTGCTGATCATCTTCATTCCGCCTTCGAGGCGCCTTACGAAGACCTCATAGGCAGAGATGTTACGAGCTGCGAATTTCGGCACCTGTCCTTTTTCATCGGTCTTCCCCTTTTTCAGAACCCTCTTTCCGGCTCGGATTTCATATTCCAGTCCCGGGATCGGTGTCTTCTCCCGGTCCAGCAGTGTCACAGCCAAATGTTTGCAGCAACCGAGGTCGTAGTCTTCAAACTTGCGCATATAATCGGCTACGCTTGTTCCGAAGGCGTCTTCGGCGTTAGTTTGCCCATTGGTGCGCAGGAACTGGCTTACGCCTGGATATTTCTTACTGCCGAACCCTTTCAAATGGGCGGCCGCAATAATCCCCGATTCAGTGACATGTACGCCGGCTATCGTCTCGCCGATGTACTTTGCGAGATCGTAGCGCTTCATCCGTTTGCATAGGAGCTCAACCCAATCTTTCGCTGCCTGGTCCTGAATGGATTCGCTTGCGAGGAATGTGGCCTTGCTGGTCGCACCGTTCTTGCCGGTCCAGCCGCCTGACCAGTCGTACTTGAATTTTCCTGTGATGGTGTGGTTGCTTGAACCATCGCCTTTGTAATAGCCCAAGTCTTGCAGAGCGTCTTCACCGAATTGGTATTTCCCGATGTAGCCGAACTTGTTCTCTACGCTGAGCTTGCCGCCACCTTCGCTCGCAAAAAGTGCTGCCAGGAACTCGTTAATGCCGCCTTTGCTCATTTGGCTGCTCCGCAACTCTTAGCGGTTGCAGGGAAGTTCAGTTGATGTTGCGTATCAAGTAAAGCCTGCTCCGCCTCGTCAGGGTTACCCAACCAACTTGCGGCGCAACGGTCCAGAATCTTGGCTACCATCCTCTTGCTGACTGGATCGAAAAGTACATTCATGGTGGTGGTGTCGCATTGGTGCGCTTGACATATCCCATAATGAACATAGCTGCGACCACTTTCCTTTATTACGTTGCCCTCGGTGGCCGCTCCACTTGTGATGCGTTTTCGGAAGTTGCGATGATCCTTGGCATAAGGGGCCAGCATCGTAGTAAAGCGTTTCGCAAAATCTGCATCGTATTTTGATTCGTCGGCTTCAATCAGTTCGAACAGTTTCGCTTGGTAGCGATTTCCGGTTTGTTTGTTTTCCGCCCCGGTAGCGAATGGCATTGCTCCCAAATGTATGATGAGGCTGAAAACGGCCAGTCGATGCAAATACTTTGGTTTAGTCATTGAAGCTCTCATTGTTTGGCAAATCGTGAAGGCAACCTTCACTGCTGATATCGGCGATGTCGATGATCCAATCACCATCGCCAACCAGGACTTTCACCTTTTCGCTATTCTTGCCGAAGAACCGCGAGGTTCGCCCATGCGGGTCCAGTTGGCCTGAATACACTGCGCCATCAGCACGCTTGACCTTATAGCCGACACCGGCTTCAAGATCCAAGACCGAGAACAAACCAGACATGTCGATGCGGTTGCTATATTGCGCCCGACTGTCTTGGGTTTGTGCTTGTGGTAGCAGTGGCAAAATTGCTGCAGTTCCTTGCGGGCCGCTTAAGTCTTTTGTCGCAGCCTTGAACTCCACCTTCCCCGGTGCGGACAATTCGATATTGCCGCCTTCAAGCTTGATGGCCGCGCCTTGCGATGCCAGCAGCACGTGCTGTTTGGCGGCGATGTTGATGCCGGCATTGACGCTGGCCACGGTGACGGCCTTGTCGGCAGCCAGCCTGCTGGCGCCTTCCTGGCTTTGGCTGCTCCATTTGCCGCTGGCCGCGTGCAGGTGCATGCCGCCGGATTTCCCGCCGGTGAACAGGCTGATGCCGCTTGCCGCAGCGTGATGCAGGTTGGCCTGGCTGGCGAAGTTGATGTCGTTGCCCGCCGTGATGCTGCCTGCAGCGCTGGCGGCCAGGATGGCGTCCGCCGGCGTGGCGGCGACGATGCCCGCCGGGCTCTCCACCTGCAGCAACGGGGCATTAAATGCTGCCGCGCCGCTAGCGGCCTGCGAGGACAAGGTTTCGGAAGTGCGCTGCAGTCCCGCCGCAACCGGGAGCTTGGAGGTTTCCGCCTGCTTGGGCAGGTCGGCCTGGTGCGTCCTGGCCTGGTCGGCCAGCGCCACCTGCAACTGCAGGGCGCTTTCAACCTGGGCCTGCGCCGGGCGCGCATCCATGACGTGGTTGCCGTCGCTGGCGGCGCGCTGAGAAGAAAGCAGCATGCCCTGGCCGGCGCGCAGCGCCAGTGCGTGTTCCGTCTTCAGTTCTGCGCCGAAGCCGACCGGGTGCAGGCGCTGGTTGTCGCTCTGGTGGCGCAGGTGGCCGAGGTTCAGTTCCGCGGTGCCCTGGTGCGGTTTGGCGTGCCGCTGCAAGGCGACGCGCGATTCGCCGGGCGTGTCGTCGAAGACCAGCTGGCTGTACGCGCCGGAACCGGCCTGGCTGCTTTGCATGGCCTGGCTTTTCAGGCCGGACAGCGCGGCGGGATGGGCATGGCCGCCGGATTCGCCGGGGAACCAAGCCGGCGCGTTGCCGGTGGCGGCGCCGGTGCCTTGTGCGACCTTGTTGTGCTGCGCGTCGGCTTGGCCTTCGCCGTTGTACAGGGCGCCGATGATCACCGGGCGGTCAATGTCGCCTTCCAGGAAGTCGACCAGCACTTCCTGCCCGACGCGCGGCAGGGCATTGCTGCCCCAGTTCGCGCCGGCGATCGGCGCCAGCGGCGTGGCGACGCGCACCCACGTGCCGGCGCTGTCGTCAGCCGGCGCACCGCTGTCGCCGGCCTGCAGCGCCCGCCCAAGCCGGCTATGGCTGCTGTCGCCACGCTGCCAGTGGAACTGCACTTTGACGCGGTGGTCGCGGTCCGTGTGGATGGGGGCACCCGCCGGGCCGACCACGATGGCGGTTTGCTGGCCCTGCACGGTGGGGCGCTTCCATGGCGCGCCGCTGCGGTAGGGCAGGGCGGCGTCGATGGCGTCGACGCGGTTGCGGTACAGCGGGCGTTCGGCGATGGCTGCGCCTATCCCGTGGCGGCTTTCGGCCAGGTCGGCATCGTTCAGCAATTGCAGCGCCGCGGTGCCTAGCTCGCGCTGGATGCTCGAGCGCAGTTGCGCAGCGAGGTTATTGTGCATCAGGTGCAGCACGCGGGTGGCGATGAATTCGCCGCCGTCGCCGGTGACCGGTTCGCCCAGCAGCGTGAAGCGGCTGGCCGGCGCCATCGTGCGCACGGTGCCGGCGCCGGTCACATTGGCCCGGGCCACATCGAGCGCCTGCAGGCGGCGTTCGGCCAGGCGCTGCCCGTGTTCACGGCTGCTGTAGGCATACACGCCGGGCACGTCGCGCGCGGCAAGTGCCAGTCCCTGCTCGCCGCTGCCGCCGGCGCTGGCAGCGCGCTGGTCCAGCGTGCGGTAGTCCCAGCTTTGCAGCGCGACCTCGCTGGTCAGCAGGCTGGCTTGCGCGCGCCAGCGGTCCATGCTGTCTTCGCGCATAACGGCGCCGGGCTGGGTGAAGCGCACGGCCGGCTGCGCGTTCGGCTGGAACGCGCCATTGTGGTCGGCGATCACCAGCACGTGGCCGTCGCTGCGGTGTTCGAAGTAATAGAACAGGCCTTCTTCCGCCATCAGGCGTTCGGCGAAGGCCCAGTCGCTTTCCTGGTACTGGGTGCACAGGCTGCGCTTGGGGTAGAGCGTGCGGTCGGCCAGTTCGAAGCGCCATTCCGGCACCAGCGTGCCCTGGCCCTGCCAGCTGCCCAATACCGCGTCGAGGATGTCGCAAACCGACATGCCCTGGAACACGCGGCTGTCGCGGTTATGGGCAAGGAAGGCGGTCCATGGCTGCAGGCGCAGCGCATAGCGCGCCAGCCCGCCGTTGGAGGCGCTCAGTTCCACCTGCGTAATGTGGCCGTGGAAGGGGCGCAGTGCGGCCGGGCCGGCCGCCGTGACCAGTTCCAGCAGCGCCGGCTGCCCGATCAGGGACTTGAGCGGAATGGCGGCATCGGTGGACAGCGTGCTGATGTCGAAGGCGAACGGCTTGCCGATCGCTTCTTCCCCGCGCACGCACTCGACCAGCAACTGGGCCGCACCTTGCGGCGTGGTCAGGCGCAGCAGGCGCGTATCTTGGGTGAGGCGATCCAGCATGTCATTGTGTTTTTGGTAACCATACGGATCGACATTACAGCCTAGAAATTCTTTGGAAGCAAGAGTGATTCAATTGAATCGGGGTCTCTTGCAAAACAAAAGCGGGAAGGGCCCGAAGGCCGTTCCCGCTTGTTTGCCAGCTCAGGACGCGTGTGGCGTCAGCTTAGCTCTTCTTCTCGTCGTCGCCCACGGTTGGTTCGTAAGGACGGTTGATCCACAGGATCCAGTAGCGGGCCAGGTCGGCGCGGCCATCGTTGCCCTGCACGGTTTCCAGGATCTTGATCGCTTCATCCTTCTTGCCGGCCATCGCGTAGGAGTAGCCGAGGCGCAGCTTGGCGTCTTCCGCGTTTTTCAGGCCGCCCTTGGCGATACCTTCCTGGATCAGCTGGATGCCTTTGTCGTACTGGCCCATGGTGACGAAGGCGTAGCCCAGGTTGACCAGGCCGGTGCCGTTCTTGGCCTTGCGTGCCGAGGTTTCGGTGGAAGCGATGGACTTCAGGTCGTCCGCGGCCTGCTTGTCCAGTTCAGCCTTCAGCTTCTTGACCTTGGCGTTCATGGTCACGGCGCCGTTGGCGATGCCGGCGTCCAGCACAGCCTTGCCTTCGATGAACTGGCCTTCCAGCTGGTCGACTTCGGCCAGCTCCAGGTAGTCATTCTCGTCCATCTTGGTGGTGGCCACTTTCTGCAGGCGGATGATGTCGGCCGAGAAGCGGGTCGAATAGTTTTCCTTGCCGCGGGTGCGGTACAGCATGTCCGACCAGTAGCGGTCGCGCGGATGCCAGCGCACCAGGCCTTCCAGCGCGGTCAGGTAGGTGTTCTTGTCCTTCAGGCGATGCGAGGCATCGGCCAGCATGTGCAGCTCTTCGCGGCTCACCGGCTTGTTTGTCTTGATGCCGTCTTCCAGCTTCTTCAGCAGGTCGGCCTGCACGCCCTTGTAGTCGCCCGATTCGAAGCGGATCTGCATGATCTGGCGCGGCACTTTCGGGTCGCCCGTCATTTCGCCGTATTTGCTCAGGTACTCAATGACCTTCGGGTAGTTCTTGTCTTCCTGGTAGTAGCCGGCCAGCGCTTGCGTGAACTTGGCCTTCTCGTCCTTTTCCAGGCGGCCGGAGTTGATGGCGTATTCCAGCATCTCCTTCAGCTTGGCCTTGTCATTGGTGCCGAAGGCGACAGCCAGGCGCATGCGGTTGATCAGGTATTGCTCGTAACCGGTCTTGTTCGGCACGGCATCGGCCTGGTCCAGCAGGGCGGTCACTTCGCCGTACTTCTTGGCTTCCAGCAGCGGGGCGAGGACTTTACCGTCCAGGAATTTGTACATCTCCTTGCGCACAGTCTCCTGTTGTGCGCCGGCGATCGCCTGTTTCTCTTGCGCGTGTGCGGTCTGGACCAGCGCTGGGCCTGCGCCCAGGCCAATAGCTGCCAACAGCAGGCCGATACGCGCGAAACGGGTTTGGGTCATGGTGTGTGATCCTTCTTTTGGTTGAGGCAAACTACTATTCTCCCATAATTTCGTCATGGGACCAGTTTTCTAAAGTGGCCAATTGTAACGAAATTTCACGGCTTGCCGTGTGCTGGAATTCACGCCGCTTCCGGCACTGCCTCGCCATCCTGCTGTTCGCGCGATTCCATCGGGATGAACTGCGACAGGATGGTGACCGGGATGGCCGCCAGCAGCACCCACACGAAGAAGTTCTTGTAGCCCAGCGCCGTCTGGATGTCGCCGCTGACGGAGCGGAACAGCACGAAGCCTAGCTGCATCACGCCGGTCGAGAAGGCGTAATGGGCCGTCGTGTATTTGCCGGGCGCCACCACCTGCATCATGTACAGGATCACGCCGACGAAGCCGAAGCCGTAGCCGAACATTTCCACGCTGAGCGCGGCGCCGATCAGGGTCAGGTTGTCCGGCAGGGCGTGCGACAGGTAATAGAACACCACATTCGGCAGGTTGACCGCCAGGATCAGGAACAGGATGGCGCGCCGCAGGCCGAGCCAGGAAGTGAAGTAGCCGCCGGCGATGGAGCCGATGATGAAGGCGATGGTGCCGCTGGTGCCATACACCGCGCCCACTTCGGCGGTCGTCAGTCCCAGGCCGCCGGCCGCGCGCGCTTCGCGCAGGAACAGGGGGCCGATGGTCTGCACCTGCGCTTCGCCGGCGCGGAACAGGATGATGAACAGGATAGAGACCCAGATGCCGGGCTTGCGGAAGTAGTCGAGGATCACCTCCTTCAGCGTGCGTGCCACGGCGCTGGCGGTGTGGTCCTCCATGCGCGCATTGGCGCTGAGCGGCAGCGCCCACCAATTGTAGCCGCCCAGCGCGCACATGGTTAGGCCGAGGATGCCGAAAATCACGGTCCAGGCGGACGTGACGCCCTGGGTCTTTTCCAGGTAGCCGGCCAGCATCAGCAGCCCACCCTGGGCCAGGAAGCGGCCGGCGTTGAAGAAGGTGCCGGTCCAGCCGGCGTAGACTGCCTGCTCCTTCCGCGTCAGGCTGGCGATGTACAGGCCGTCGCAGGAAATGTCGTGCGTGGCGGAGGCGATCGACACCAGGAACAGCACGCCGATGCTGGCGCTGAGCCAGAACGGGAACTGCAACGCCAGCGCCACCAGGCCCAGGGCCACGCCGCCAAACAGCTGCAGGCTGACCACTACCAGCTTCTTGCTCGGCGCCAGCTCGAGGAAGGGACTCCACAAGGGCTTGAAGATCCAGGCCGCACCGAGGAAGCCCAGCCAGTGCGTGATCTCGGCATTGGGCATGTTCATGCTCTTCATCATCTGGCCGAACACCAGGGCGATGGCGAAGTAGGGCAGGCCCTGCGCCAGGTACAGCGTGGGGATCCACTTCAAGGGGTTGTGGCGGGCGGCGTCCATCTTGTCTCCTTAGGCGAAGCCGGGTACCGGGCAGCGGCCGGTGGCTTCCAGTTCGCCCGACAGCCAGGCATTGACGGCTTCCAGCGCGGGCGGGGCGAAGCCGTAGGTCATCAGGGCAGGCGACTGGATGTCGAGCGCCTGGTAGGGATTCCACAGCGCCAGGTGCAGGTCCGGCTTCCAGTTGCTGCGCGCATTGTCGCCGTAGCGCACGCGCGAAGTGGAGGCCAGCATGGTGAAGCGGCCATCCTGCGGCAGCGCCGACCAGTCGAAGGTATTTGCGTCGGCGAAGGTGACCAGTTCCACGTCGTACAACTTGCCCAGCGAGGCGGCGATGCTGGCGGCCGGCACGCCCGCTTCGGACACGCCGTCGCTGACCACGTCCTGCCGCGCGACCAGGCGCAGCTTGCTGCCCGGCGCGGGGCGTTGCGGGTTGCCGCGCGCCGTCAGGGCGCGGCGCCAGCCCTCGGCCATCACTGTGCGGTCGGCCGCGTCTTCCTTGTAGGAGCGCTGCTGGCAGGGGTAGGCTTGCGCCAGCGCGTTCAGGCGGGCCAGGCGTTCTTCCACCGCGGCCTTCGTCAGCGAACCGTCGGCCACGGCGGCGGCGATGGCGTCCAGCGTTTCGTTCTGTGTTTCCGGCGTGCCCAGCGCCATCACCATGTCGGCGCCGGCCAGCAGGGCGCGCACGGCGGCATTGCCCACGCCGTAACGGCCGGCGATGGCGTGCATGTCCATGCCGTCGGTGATGA
>CBHWEO010000087.1:0-18404 GCA_966112955.1 uncultured Duganella sp.
CCAGGGGCCGGGCGGCGGGGCTCATGACTTCAACAACCTGCGGGCGGTGGTCGCGACCGGCATCGCCCGGCGGCCCACTCCGCCCCCGTACGCGACCAGGGGCCGCGTGCTGGACAGCATGCGGCGTGCCGTGGAGCGCGGCGCCGGGCTGACGCAGCAATTGCTGTCTTTCGCTCGCCAGCAGCCGCTGGCGCCGACCGTGCAGCAGTTGAACCGCCTGATCACCGCCTTCGAAGGGGTACTGCGGCGCGCTGCCGGGCCGATGGTGAATTTTGAAATGAACCTGGCGCCCCGACTGCGCCTGGCTTCGATCGACGAAGCCCGCTTCGAAGCGGCCCTGCTCAACCTGGTGGTCAATGCGCGCGATGCCATGCCGGATGGCGGCACGCTGCAACTGACCACCCGCAATATTTCGCTGGCCGCCAACCAGGCCGGCTCGCTGCCGGCCGGCGACTACGTGCAGGTGAGCGTGGCCGACAACGGCACCGGCATGAGCGACGAGGCCCGCGCCCGCGCTTTCGAACCGTTCTACACCACCAAGGAAGTGGGCAAGGGCACGGGCCTGGGCCTGAGCCAGGTGTACGGCTTCATCGTCCAGTCGGGCGGTACCGTGACCATCGATACGGAAATGGGCAAGGGCACCTCCATCAACCTGATCCTGCCGGCGCTGGACGCATCGATGGCCGAGGCGCCCGAGCCGCGCACCGTGCGCGAAGAGCGGGTGCTGATCGTGGAAGACGACACGCTGGTGATGGAATCGGCGCGCGAACTGTTCCAGGCCATGGGCTACGCCACCCTGCACGCCAGCGATGCGGCGGCCGCCTTGCGCGCGCTGCAGCGCGACAGCGACGTCGATGTGCTGTTCAGCGACGTGATGATGCCGAACGGGATGACCGGGGTGGACCTGGCGCGCGAGGTGCGACAGCGCTACCCGCACATCAAGATCATCCTGGCTTCCGGCCTGCCGCAACCGGTGGAAGAGTTTTCCGTGGTCGGCAAGCCGTACAGCCTGGCCGACCTGGCCCGCCAGCTGCGCACGGGCTGAGTTACACTCTACGCCTTTGATGCAAAGCCGTAGGGGAGACCATGAAAAAAATCGTGTTGGGGGGATTGGCCATGCTGTTGGCAGGCAGCGCCATGGCGGCGACCGTGCAGGACGTGGCGGAGCGTTACCGCAAACTCGTGCTGGCCATCGGCCAGCATGACAGCAGTTATGTCGATGCGTATTACGGCCCGCCGGAGTTGGAACAGCAAGCCGCCAAGGACACGCTAAGCCTGGCTTCGATCAAGGCCGGCGTGATGGCGGCGCAGCGCGACATTGCGCAGCAGAAGGCCGCCAGCGCCGACGAAGCGCTGCGCATCGAATTCCTCTCCAAGCAGCTGAAAGCCATGCAGGCCCGGGTGGAAATGATGGAGGGCCGCAAGTTCAGCTTCGACGAGGAGACCGCGCTGCTGTATGACGCGGTGTCGCCGCACCATGACCGCGCCTACTACATGGCCCTGGTGGCGCAGGTGGAGCAGCTGCTGCCGGGCGCCGGCCCGCTGCCGGAACGCCTGAAGGCCTTCCGTGCGAAATTCGCGATCCCGAAGGACAAGCTGAAGGCCGTGTTCGACGCCTCCATCGCCGCCTGCCGCGAACGGACGGCAGCCTTCATGGACTTGCCGCAAAAGGAAAGCTTCGTGCTGGAATTCGTCAGCAACAAGCCTTGGTCCGGCTACAACTGGTACAAGGGCAATGCGCACAGCCTGATCCAGATCAATACCGAATTCCCGATCTATATCGAACGGGCGCTGGACCTGGGCTGCCATGAAGGCTATCCCGGCCACCACGTCTACAACGCCCTGCTCGAGCAATCGCTGGTGAAGGGGCGCAACTGGGTGGAGTTCAGCGTGTATCCGCTGTATTCGCCGATGTCGCTGATTGCCGAGGGCAGCGCGAACTACGGCATCGAGCTGGCCTTCCCCGACGCGGAACGGCTGGCATTCGAACAGAAGGTGCTGTATCCGCTGGCGGGCCTGGATCCGGCGCTGGCGCCGCAATATGCGCAGCTGATGAAACTGCTGGGCAAGCTGGGCTACGCCGACAACGATGCCGCCCAGGCCTACCTGGAAGGCAAGTGGACTCGCGAGCAAACCATTGAATGGCTGGTGAATGTGGCGCTATACCCGCCGGAGAAATCCGCGCAGCGCCTGTCCTTCTACGACGCCAACCGCGGCTATGTGATCAACTACAACCTGGGCAAGGACATGGTCAAGGCCTGGGTGGAAAAGCAGGTGACGGCCACCGACCCGGTGGCCGCCCGCAAGCAGCGCTGGGAGGCGTTCAAGACGCTGTTGTCGTCGCCGCGCCTGGCCAGCGCCCTGCGCTGATCAGGCTGCTTTCTTGGCGCTCAGGCATTCCTTCATGAATGCCTTGCGCTCATCGCCTTTCTTGCCTGCGGCGTCCGCATTGCAGGCTTTCATTTTTTCCTGCTGCGTCATCGGCGCGGCAGGCTTCGCGCTCAGGCATTCCTTCATGAAGGCCTTGCGTTCGTCACCCTTCTTGCCTTCGGCTTCCTTGTTGCAGGTCGTCATCTTGGATTGCTGCGAGTTCTTGGCCGGCGCTGGGTCCGCGGCAAAGGCGGCGGAACAAGACAGGGCCAGGGCGGCGATGATCAGTTTTTTCATGGGACGTTCCTTGTAACAGTTGAGTTGGTCTTGCACTGTAACTATACATCAGGCCCAGCGCAGGAAGGCAGCGATCACGGGTGCGTTGGTCAGGTCGATCAGGAAGCCGCCGGTCGGCGGCACGATGGTGGTGGCGCGCGGCGCCTCGCCGTGCTGCCGGGTAAGGGCGTCCATTGCCGCGACAGCTGTCGCTGTGGAGCCGATGCCGTACCCGGCCAGGCCGGCGGTCGCAACGGCGGCTTCCCTGTCGCGGCCCAGTAGCGGGTCGATGACGAGGGCGGCAAAGGCCAGCGTCAACGCGGTATTGATGGTGAGGATCGCGAGCATGGGACCGGCGACGGCGGCCAGCTCGGCCAGGTTCAGGGGCGCCAGCGTCACCACCAGGAAGAGAGGCAACAGCACGGCGGCGATGCGCTGGATGATGTCGCCGCGCAGCCACGCTTGCCCGCTGGCGTCGTGGATGGCCCGCAGGCAGAAGCCCAGCAGGAGGGCGCCCATATAGGCGGGCAGGGCCGCGCCGAGCCGGTCGAGGCCGAAGCTGATCCAGGCGCCGGCTTTCACGCAGAACGCCACCAGCAGCAGGTGGCCCAGCGCGCCCCGGCCCAGGGCAAGCAGGGCCCGCACATCGGACAGGAAGTCCGCCACGACGGGGGCCGCCGACGTGGCGCTCCCCGCGCCGCGCGCCGCGCTGTGCTGCGGCTGCCCGCCATCCCGGCGCAGGAGCCAGGTGCCGAGGGGGCCGGAAAGGATGGCGCCGGCCACCAACCCGAACGTGGCGGCGGAAGCGCCGATCGTGGCGGCCGCTGCCATCCCCGCCTGTTCGAAGCGCGACGCGAAGCCCAGCGCGGTGCCGTGCCCGCCGACCAGCGTCAGCGAACCGCACACGACGCCCAGCAGCGCCGGCGCGCCCAGCGCGCCAGCCAGCGCTACCCCCACCGCATTCTGCAACACGGCCAGCACCGTGGTCCCCGCCAGCAGCACCACCAGCATGCGCCCGCCGCTGGCGAGCAGCCGCAGCGGCGCGGCCAGGCCAACGCAAGTGAAAAAGCCGATCAGCAAGGGCAGGTTGATATTCTTCGCCGGCCGCGCCAGCCATTCCGAATCCGGCGTGACCAGCCAGGTCCACCACCCGGCATCGACCTTGGTGGCGAACGACAACTCGACGCCCGCGGCGCGCGCCAGCAGGCAGGCCAGGGCAAACAGCAGCCCGCCCACCACCGGCACGGGAATGCTGAAGCGCGCCAGCACGGGCACGCCGCGCAACACCAGTTGCCCGAGCAGCAGAAGGGGTAAGGCCAGCAGCAACAGCAACCAGGGAGAAAGTGTCATCCAGCCATATTGCTGAGATTGCGAAGAGCTGTCAAACACCTATAGTGATAGTAGCTCTTCTGAAGGAGGCCGCCATGACCCGCAAATACATCGACTGCCGCGAATTCCCCAGCGACACCCACTGCAGCGTCGCCATCTCGGCAGACAGCGACGAAGAATTGCTGGAAGTCGCAGTCCAGCATGCCGTCTCGGTCCACAAGCATGAGGACAGCCCCGAGCTGCGCAGCGCCATCCGCGGCCTGATCAAGGAGGGCATGCCGCCCGAACATGTGCTCCCGCCGGGCGCCGCCACCGGCGTGCCGGAAGGCGTGCGCCCGCACTAGGCGGCGCGCGAGGCGCCACGCGCGGCCGCTTCGGGCTGCGCGTCGAGCAGGCGCACCAGGTCGCGCCCCAGCACCCGCAGGCGCGCCGTGTCGACCTGGCGCCTTTTGTAGGCATCATGGCTGGCCGGGCCTTCCAGCGTGCGGCTGTGGCTGGCCTTGTCCATCAGCTGGATTTCGTATTCGAAGAAGAAGCCGATATCGTAATCCGGCCCCGCTGCCGCCGGATCGTCCGACGGCACGTGGATCATCTTGCGCACCGTGACCTGGATGCTGTTGAAGCCCGCGCCGCTGTGCGGGTTGTCGGCGCGCGTTTGCGGTGACGAGATCCGCATCAGTTCGTCATCCATCTTTTCCAGCAAGTCGGCCGGATAGCCGTTGGCCGCCTCCAGCAGGCAGCGGTATTGGGTGAAGACTTCCTTGGCCGCTTCCATGTCCAGCAAGGTGTTGCGGGTGCGCTGGGAATCCACGTTGGTGACGGAAATGACATGCGCACGCTGCAGCGTGCGCAAGGCCAGCAGGCATTCGAAGCGCGTATTGAAGATCAGGCGCACGCCCAGGTGGTCGAAGATGTCGGCCGCCAGGTAGGCCGCCTTTTGCAGCAGCTTCAACAGGATGCTGGCGCGGCTCTTGTTGTTCTTGCGGTCGAAGTGCAGCAAGGGCAGGCAGACCTCGCCATCGCTGAGGTAGAAATGGCCGTCTTCTTCGCGGATCACTTCGTCCAGGCTGGCAAACACTTGCTGGCGGATGGTGTTGAAGTAGCGCAGCTTGAGGTTGTTGTCGATGTAGAAGATGCCGTGCATGACCTTCAGTACGGCGCACGACCACATGCGCCGTTGCTCGACCTGCTCATTGCCGTGCAGCGAAGCGAACACCAGCAAATCCAATGGGTCTTGCGGCATGCTCACTTCGCGCGGGATCAGGGCGGCCTGTTCGGGCGTGAGGAACGTCGTGCAGATGAAATCCACGGCTTCGGCATGGGCGCGGGCAATCACCTGGCGCGCGTGGGGATTGTCAATATCGAAACCATACTCGCGCACGAACTGGTGGGCGTCTTGCTTGTTGCGCAAAGCCAGGCCGCCCAGGTCGATTGCCGATACGCCGGAGGCGATGGCATTCAAGTAAGTCCAGTTCAGGGAGAACTTTCCCTGACACTTGAGTGAGGGATGCATGAAAGCAGTATCGCAGTCCGGCAAGCAAGCCGCAAGCTGGTGTTGTTTCCTATTCCCGTTTGCCTGTGCATTAGCAAAAAAATAATGTAAGATTTTCTCGGTGGTAACTTTTATAACTCTAGTGGAGCTGGAACGTGACGAATCCTTATTCGATGCCGCAAGCCGAGCTGACCGAACCGGTTGGCCATGAGACGTACACCCCGAAATTCTTTGCCGTGAATGGCCGCATCGGCCGCCTGCGCTACCTGGCATACAGCTTCGGCGCCGGCCTGCTGATGATGCCGGTCATCCTGTTGCTGATGGGGGGCGCCGGCATGTTTGCCGCTGCCAGCGGCGGGGCGGCCGCGGCTACCGGGCTCGGTATCCTGAGCATGGTCGCGATCTGGGTCCTGTCGATTGGCATCAGCGTGGTGCTGGCTCGACGCCGCCTGCATGATCTCGGCAAGAACGGCTGGCTCAGCGTGCTGATCCTGATCCCGCTGATTGGCCTGTTCTTCTGGCTGTGGATGGTCTTCGGCCCGGGCGATGCGCAAAGCAATGAATACGGCCTGCCACCAGGCCCGAACACCACCGGCGTGATCATCCTTGGCTGGGCGCTGCCGGTGATCGTGTTCCTGGGCGGCATCCTGGCCGCGATTTCCATTCCGGCTTACCAGGACTACGTCAACAAGGCGCGCGCCGCGCAAATGCGGGACAGCCAGTAAGCCTTACAGCGCGCCGCTTTCCTTGATGTCGAGGTAGCGGTTCAACAGGGCGCCGGCCAGCTGGTCCGGCGCGACGTCGACCAGGTGGCCGGCGCGCAGGCCGAGGCGGCGGATGGCGTCCTGGCGCTGCCGCAGGTAATGCTCGCTGGCGGCCAGCCGCAAGGCGTCGTCGAAGCCTGCCACCGGCGCCGTGCTGGCCGCGTCCAGCGCGCGCTCGCGCAGGCTGGCGCACATCACCAGGTGGCGCGAGGATAGCAAGTCCACCGCCTGCCGCAGCGCCACGTCGTCTTCATCCCGCACATTGGTCACCAGCACCACGAAGGCGCGCCGGCCCAGGCGGTTCAGCAGGTCGTTGGCCGCGCGCAGGTAGTCCGGCGCGGCTTCGCCGGGCTGCAGGTCGTAGACCCCGGCCAGCATGCGGTCCAGGCCGGCCCGGCCCTTGGCCGGCGGCAGCCAGCGGTTGTCCACGCCGAAACTCATCAAACCGACCGCATCGCCCTGCTTGCCGGCCACGAAGGCCAGCGTCAGCACCGCATACAGCGCATGGTCGAAGTGGCTGGTGCCGTCGTCACGCGCCAGCATGCGGCGTCCGGTGTCGAGCAGGAACACCACCTGCTGGTCGCGTTCCAGCTGGTATTCGCGGCTGATCGGCTTGCGGTGGCGTGCCGTGGCCTTCCAGTCGATCGAGCGCAGGCTGTCGCCGCGCCGGTATTCGCGCAGCTGGCGGAAATCGGTGCCTTCGCCGCGCTGGCGCTTGACCAGCGAGCCGGAGGTAGGCGCCTGGCGGTCGGTGGCGCGCAGGGCTTGTCCCAGCAGGCGCGCCACATCGGGGAAGACTTTGGCCGTCTGCTGCGGGCCGATGCGGTGCGTGGCTTGCCACAGGCCGAGCGGTCCCGCCACGCGCAGCCACGGCGTGCCGAAGGCGCCATCGCCCCGTTCCAGCGGGCGCACGCGGTAGGTGAGGGTGGCAAAGGCGCCCGGCGCCAGCCGCGTGGCGTGCGGCATGCCTTCCAGCTCCCAGGCCGCCGGGTAATCGTCGAACACGTCGAGCGCCAGCGCAGCCGCGCCCTCGTTGTGCAGCGTCAGGCGCACGTCGTGCCAGGCGCCGACCGGCAGCACGCCCGCCATGCTGCGTTCCGCGCGCAGGGCAGGGCGGCGGCGCGCCAGCAGGGCATCGGCGACGGCCGCCAGCAGCAGGGCGCCGCCCAGCACCTGCCACGGCGCCTGCAGCTGCGGCCACACGCTGGCCGGCACGCCCAGCGCGGTCAGGCCCAGCAGGGCATGGAACATGCGGCGGGTTGGCTGCATCAGTTGCGCGGCGCGGCGACGGAATCGATCAGGGCGGCCAACACGTCGTCCGCGCCCAGCCCATCGAGCTCGCTCTCCGGCGACAGGGCAATGCGGTGGCGCAGCACCGGCAGGCTGGCCTGCTTGATGTCGTCCGGCGTGGCGTAGTCGCGTCCCGCCATCAGGGCCATGGCGCGCGCCAGGCGGATCAGGGCGATGCTGCCGCGCGGGCCGGCGCCCACCGCCACGCCAGGCCAGTCGCGCGTGGCGCGCGCCATGCGCACGGCGTAGTTGGCGACCGTTTCATCGACACGGATGCGCGCCACCAGCTGCTGCAAGGCGACCAGGGTTTCCGGCTTGACCAGGGTGCGCACCTGCACCACTTCCAGCCCGTCGCCGACGCGGTCCTGGGTCACGGCCAGCAGCATCTCGGTTTCCTCCTTCTCGCTGGGGTAGGCGATGCGCGCCTTGATCAGGAAGCGGTCCAGCTGCGCTTCCGGCAGCGGGTAGGTACCTTCGCTTTCCAGTGGGTTCTGCGTGGCCAGCACCATGAACGGCGCGCCCAGCGCGTGCGGTTCGCCTTCGATGGTGACCTGGCGCTCCTGCATCGCTTCCAGCAGGGCGGACTGGGTCTTGGCCGGCGCGCGGTTGATTTCGTCGGCCAGCAGCAAGTGGGTGAACACGGGGCCTTTGCGGATGGTGAAGCTTTGCTGCTTCTGGTCGAACACCGCGTGGCCCATCACGTCGGCCGGCATCAGGTCGGGCGTGAACTGGATGCGCGAGAATTCCCCGGCAAAGGTCTTGGCCAGGGCTTTGACCAGCAGCGTCTTGCCCAGCCCCGGCACCCCTTCCAGCAGCACGTGGCCGCCCGCCAGGCAGCAGGCCAGCACCTGTTCGACCACCGCTTGCTGGCCGACGATGGCGCGGCCGATCTCTTCGCGCAGGCGCTGCACGATGTCGATCGCCTGCGCCAGGCGGTCGGCCGGTATGGCGTTGTTGGTGGAAGTGGAGAGGCTATCGCTCATGGTGGGCTCGCAATTGTTGGAGTGTGGAGATCTGGCGGGTGAAGTCGGCGGCGCGCGCGGCGGCCGGACCATGCAGGGCGTCGCGCACCTGCGCTTCCGGTAGCCGCACCAGGCGCGCCAGGCGCCGCGCGCGCTCGTCGCCGCCGAGGGCATGCAGTTCGGGCAGGCGGCGCAGCAGCTGCTTCGCCGTGCGCTGGCGCACGGCTTCCAGCAGCAGGGCGCGGCCTTGCGGCAGGCGCCATAGCCAGCGGCCGCTGGCTTCAATGTGTTCGATCAGGGCACGGCGCGCGGTGGCGGCTTCCGGCAGCAGCGGGCCGAAACGGCGCGTGGCGTTCCAGGTCCACAGCAGCAGCAGGGCGGCCAGGCCCAGCACCACCGGCCGGCAATGCTGCCACAGCCAGGCGCCCCAGCCGATGGTGTCGTTTTGCTGCACCAGCAGCACCGGCGCTTTCGGGCCTTGCAGTCCGGCCAGCAGTACCAGCAGCTCGCCGTGGTCGAAGTCGCCCAGGGCGTCGTTGTCGAAATAGCTGTCCAACGGATCGGAGGCGACCATGGCCACTTTGCCGCGTCCTTCGGCATACACTTGCACGGCCAGGCCGTAGGTGTCTCCCCACAACGGTGCCGGGCCCTTGCCGTCGAAGCGTTGCAGGGCGTCGGACAGGCGCCGCAATTCGATGGTGTTGGCGGCGCCGGGAGCATCCAGGCAGACCAGGTGGGCTGGCGGCTCCGGCGCCTCTTCCTCGTCGTCGTCGTCATCGTCGCTGGGGGCCGGCTGGCCCGCCTTGGCGCGTGCGGCGGCCTGCTTTTCGCGGCGCTTGGCTTCCAGCGGATCGAGGCGGCAGGCTTCGTCGATGCGCGAGCGGCCCGACATCGAGATGCCGAAGTGCTTGCCGATCGGGTCGGCCAGCTGCTCGCTGACCGCCTCGGGGTGTTCGGCCTTGTCGTCGGTGTTCTGCACCCAGCCCGGCGTCATGACCAGGGTGTTGCCGCGCCGGACCCAGTCCAGCAGCAGCCTGGCCTGGCGCTCGTCGGGCTGGCGCGCGTGCGGCGACAGCAGCAGTACGCCACCGGGCAGGCTGTTGAGCAACTGGTAGTTCAGCATCGGCTCGCTGCGCACCGCGTGGCCGCGCGCTTCCAGCAGGCGGGTGGCGGCCAGCATCGGGTTCCTGGCTGCCGCGTCGGACAGGTGGAACTGGCCGCGCCACACCTTGTGGAAGTAGGTGTTCCACAAGCCGTAGCCGGCGCCAGCCAGGATCACGGCCAGCAGGGCGATGATGAGGGAGCTGCGCTGCTTCATGCGGCCTCGCGGTCGAAGTGGGCCTGCCAGCGCGTGCACAGCGCGCCGACCGCGTCGCCGGTCGGCCAGCGCGCGCCGTACGCGGCGTTCAGCCACAGCGTGGTGGCCTGGTCGGCCAGGGCCAGGCTGGCGTCGTCCAGCGCGCCGGCCGCATGGGCGCTGCGGGCGCGCGCCAGGCATTCGCCTTCCGTGGCGCCCTGGTGCAGCGTGAGCGACTCGCGGCTGACCATGCGCGACAGGGTGGCGCGGTACAGCAGGGCCAGCGCGGCGCGCTGCAGTCCCTGCTGCCACAGCGCACGCACGGCGCTAGCCACGTCGGCAGGCAAGCTCTCTTCGCGGATATCCAGGCCGCCCACTTCCGTGGCCAGCCGCGGTCCCGGCGCGGCGACGAAATTGAAGCGCAGCGGCGCGGCGTAGCGCCACAGCAGCCAGCCCACCAGCACGACGCCGCCGACAATCAGCACGGCCTTGAAGGCGCCGGCCAGGATGGCGGCCAGCCAGGGCGGCAGCAAGGGCGGCGTTTTCGGCTTGTCCTTCTCCTTCTCAAGCGGCGTGCGCAATTCCCATTGCTCGACGCAGCGGTAGTTGCGCAAGTCCTCGTGCGCCAGGACCTGGGCCAGCTGGCGCCGGATTTCGGCCTGCTGCGGCGAGCGCTCCGGGCCACGCCCATCGCTCTCCTTCACCAGGCCTTCGGGCGGCGCGCAGGTCACCGGCGCCGGCGCCGCTGAAGGCGCGGCCTGTAACGGCGGCGGCATGCCGAGCAGGGCCATGGCCAGCAGCGGCGCGGCCATCAGCACGGCCGCGGCATGGCGCGGGCGCGCCGCCGTGGGGCGCGACGGTGCGCGCAGCTGGCGCAGCACGATTTCGATATCCCAGGCTTCCAGCGTGGCACGGCGGTTCAGGTACAGCGTGAAGGTGCAGGCCGTGTACACCGGGCCGATGGCGGCAGCCGCCAGGCACCAGGCGGCCGTGCCCAGCGCCGCCTGCAGCGGGGCCTGGTCCTGCAGGCCGAAGATGGCAAACGGGTTGGGCGTGCCGCTGGACATGAACAGCCCGGCCAGGGCCAGCATGCCCAGCATCAGCACGAATTCGAAAGTGGCGCAGGTGCTGCCGAACATCAGCGCGGCCATGCCGGTGCCGTTGCGCGCGATGGTGGCGCGGCGCGCCGTGGCCACCTTGCCGCGCGCCTGCTCCAGCACCCACACCGGCTGGTGCAGGCCGCGCCCGGCCATGAACGGCCGCCACCAGGTCAGCAGGCGGAACCAGCCGCCGCCCAGTTCGCGCGGCCAGGCGCGCAAGGCATCGCGCCAGCCGGCCTGTTCGCCGAACACCTGGCGCGCCAGCACATGCAGCGGCGCGCGTTCCAGCAGGGGGCGCAGCCACCACGGCAGCAGCCAGCCCAGGGCCAGATCGGGCGCGTACCAGCTGAGCAGGGTGGCCGCGGCCGACAGCGGCAACCACAGGGCCAGCCAGGCGCGCCACACGTCGGCGCCGCCGGCATGCAGCAGGGCGAAGCCGAGGTCCAGCCCTTGCGCATGGCTGCGCGGGCGCAGGTCGAGGCGCAGCTTATCGAGTTGCATCGGCGCCTTTCGCGCGGCCGGCGCATGCGAAGAACAGCACGACGCTGGCCCAGCACAGGGCGCCCACCGTGTATTTGACGGCCGGCGCGAAACTGCTGGCCGACCAGAAGGCTTCGAAGAAGGCGGCCAGCACGGTCAGCAGGGCGGCGCCCGCCACCACCGGGTACATTTCGGTGCTGGCTTGCTGCAGCGCGTGGCGGCGGCGCAGGCGGCCCGGCCGCACCAAGGCCAGGCCGAGGCGCACGCCCGCCAGGCCGGACAGCACCAGGCCGGTCAGCTCGAAGCTGGAATGGGTCACCACGAAGGACCAGAAATTGCCGCGGGTGGCCGGGTCCAGGCTGAGCCAGGCGGCCACCACGCCCATCTGCATGCCGTTGAACAGCACGCTCAGCAGGGCCGGCACGCCGCCGAAAATGCCGCCGGCGAAGGTGCGGAAGCCGATCGAGACATTGTTCCAGATGTAGTGGCCGAACATTTGCAGGTCGCCTTCGCTGCCGCCGCGGCCGGCCTTGATGGCCGATGGCGCATACATCTGGTGCATGCGCGCCAGGTCTTCCGGCGAGGCGAACAGGTAGGCATTGTGGGCGTCCAGCGCCACCAGCACGCCGATGGCGATGGCCGGGCCCAGCAGGCAGAACAGCACCAGCAGCAACAGCTTCCATTCGGCGCGCACGCGGCGCGGCAAGTCCAGCCGCAGCCAGTGCAGCAGCACCGTGGGGCGCTCGGCCGCCACGCCGTACAGCGCATGGTGGCAGCGCGCCACCAGCCCGTGCAGGTAGGACACCAGCTGCGGCGAGTAGCCGCGCTGGCTGGCCAGCGCCAGGCACTGGCACAGGCGGCGGTATTGTTCGGGCAGGGCTTCGCGGCCGGCGGCCTGCTTGCCCAGCAGGTTGTCGATCTCGCTCCACAGCGGACCGTAAGCAGCTTCGAATTGCGCCTGCTTCATCGCACCAGTCCCGCCGCCATGCCGCGCAAGCGTTCCAGCGAAGCTTCGCCGGCGCGCCCCGTCAGCGGCTCGGCGATATCGGCCAGTTCCAGCATGCGCCCGTACGGCAGCCGGCTTTCGCGCGCAAACAGGTCGGCCAGGGCGCGCTGCTGGTCCGGTGTCAGCGGGAAGGGCAGGGGCAGCGGCGCCGCTTCCGCCACCGCCGCGCGTTTCGGCGGTTTGTCGCGGTACACCACCTGAGAACCGGCCACCATGTCGCCCAGGCGGCGGAACTGGCGGTCGCACAGCATCGACAGCAGCCCGGTCGCATACAGCATGGGCAGGAAGTCGGCCGCCAGCAGCAGGTTGCGCAGCACGGATTCGCGCCAGCGCACCGGCAAGCCGTCGGCGCGCAGCACCTGCAGGCCGACCACGAACTTGCCCAGCGTGCGGCCGCCGGCATAGACCTCGCACAGCACCGGGTAGGCCCAATAGGCGAAGAAGAACAACAGCGCCGACACACCGTTGAACAGTTTTTGGGAAGGCAGGATGGCGGCCAGCAGCGACACTACGGCGCCGGCGCCGAAACTCCAGGCGGCAAAGTCGATGGCCCAGGCATAGGCCCGCACCACGGGGCCGGCCGGCGTGAGCTGCAGGCGCACGCCTTCGGGCGTGGTCAGGGACAGGCGGCCGTCAAGGAGGGAATTCATGTCTTTTATTTAACCATAAAATTTCCTCAATGAAAATGTTTGACGCCTTCGGCCTCCTCCAGCTGGCGATATTCCTTGGAGTGGCGCACATTGCCGATCGCTTGCCAGATCGCTTCGATGCGCTGCGGGTCGCGGTCGTAGGTGCCGCGCGCCACCATCAGGTGCAGGTGCACCGTGGTGTAGGGCAGGTCGGCCTGCCGGATGCGGCCTTTGAAGCGGGCATCCTCGCGCACCAGCTTGCTGGCTTCCAGGCCTTGCAGGATGGCCACGTCGTAGCTGCCGTTGGCCAGCATGCGCAGCGCATCGGCAGCGGCCTTGACGGAATCGTGGGCGACATAGCCCTTCTCGCGCAATTGCTGGGCCACCAGGTAGCCCGACTGGACGATGACCAGCTTGCCGGGGGCCACCAATTCCTGGCCATCCCAGCTGCCCTGGCCGCCCACGCGCAGGAATACCAGGGCCGCGTCTTCAAATAAGGCGCGCGCCGGATCTTCGCGGCCATCGGGTAATTGGGGAATACGGGACCACGCGCGGCGGTCAATCGAATCGGCAGCGCCGACAACGGCATCCACTTGGCCAAGTTTTAATTCGTTAATGCAACGTTTCCAGGGCTTTGGCGAATAAATAAATTGTTCATTCAGGTGGGATTCGACGCGCCTTAACAATTCGAAGTTCAGCCCTTTTCCGCCCGGGGTGCTCCAAGGCCGTTGGTCGACGTCTTCCACGCACAGGCGCAGTGGCGGCGCTTTGGCGGCGTGGGCCGCCATGCCGGTCAGCAAAGCCAGCAGGACGCAGAGGCTTTTATAGCTCATGCCACAAAGATTATCACGGCGCATTTACGGGATGCCTTACAAAACCCTGACTTCCTAAAAAAGATCCATCGATGTTGTATTTACGCATGCATAACTGGAAATAATGGACGTATGAAAACGTTGCATATACATTGCGCTTGATTCTTTTTAAATCTGTATGGAAGAGAGAAATACATGAATAAACATTTTCCGATTGCAGCATTGATGTTGTCCGCCAGCCCCTTCGTGTTGCTGGGCCAAGCCCACGCGCAGGCGCAAGAAGCCGCCCCGATCCAGGCGCAGCAAGCGGCAGACAGCACCACCGATGAGATCCAGAAGGTGGTCATTGTCTCGACCGGCAGCCGCGGTGCCCAGCGCACCATGGTGGATACGCCAGTACCGATCGACGTACTGAGCTCGCGCGAACTGACCAAGACCGGCCAGGTTACCCTGGACAAGTCGATGCAGTTCCGTGTCCCTTCCTTCAACACCGTACAGACCCCGGTCAACGACGCCACTTCCCTGCTGGACCCTTACGAAATCCGTAACATGGGCCCGAGCCGCGTGCTGATCCTGATCAACGGCAAGCGCAAGAACATGAGCTCGCTGGTCTACACCCAGACCTCGCCAGGCCGCGGCGAATCCGGTTCCGACATTTCCGCCATCCCGGCCGATGCGATCAAGCGCATCGAAGTGCTGCGCGACGGCGCCTCCGCCCAATACGGTTCGGACGCGATTGCCGGCGTGGTCAACATCATCCTGAAGGACAATGCGGAAGGCGGTTCCGTCACCGCGCGCACCGGCATCACCCACGAACACGATGGCGGCATGGGTGGCCTGAGCGTCAACCAGGGCGTGCCGCTGGGCGGCGACCGCGGCTTCTTCAACTACACCCTCGACGTGTCGCGCGTGAACCTGTCCAGCCGTTCCGGCAAGGTCAGCGCCGTGGGCGAGGCGGGCGACTTCGGCGCCCCGCTGGCCGACGTGCAAGCCTTCCTGTCGAAATACCCTGACGCGCGCAACATCAACGGCTCGCCGAAGACCAAGGCCTACAAGGGCTTGTTCAACACCCGCTACGAGATCGGCGATGGCATGGCGCTGTATGCCAACGCGGCCTACGTGAACAAGAAGGTCAACTCCTTCGCCAACTACCGTACCCCGTACTGGCGCCCGACCGACTACGGCCTGCTGCACCCGGCCGGTTCCCCGTACGAAGGTTACCAGCCGACCTTCGACGGCACGCTGGACGATTACAACGCCACCGGCGGCATCAAGATGGACCTGGCCGGCTGGACCACAGACTTCAGCCTGACCTACGGCGGCAACGAGCAGAAATACGATGTCGACCATTCCGTCAACCGCAGCATGGGCGCTTCCTCGCCGACCCACTTCCACGCCGGCGGCGTGAAGTTCGAGCACTATGTGTTCAACGGCGACATCTCCCGGCAGCTGACCGATACCGTCAACTTCTACGCCGGTACCGAACTGCGCCACGAGAAATTCGAAACCAAGGCGGGCGACCAGGCATCGTGGCAGGGCACCGGCGCCGACTCCTTCGCCGGTAACCACCCGGACAACTCCTTCCCGGCTTCGCGCTCCAACTACGGCCTGTACGCCGGCTCGACCTGGGACATCACCAAGGACTTCCTGATCGACGGCACCGGCCGCTGGGAGAAGTACACCGACTTCGGTTCGGCCTTCGTGTGGAAGCTGTCCACCCGTTACAAGGCCAACGACTGGGTGACCCTGCGCGCTTCGGCCTCGAAGGGCTTCCGCGCACCGTCGCTGGCGCAGATCTACACCCAGAAGGCGCAGTACTCCTTCGTGGCGGGCGGCGGCATCCAGGTGTCCGGCCTGGTGAACAACGTGTCGGCGCAAGCTGCCGCGCTGGGCGTGCCGAAGCTGAAAGCCGAGAAGTCCGACAACATCACCCTGGGCCTGGGCCTGAAGCCTGACGACAGCACCAGCGTGACCCTGGACTACTACAACATCAAGGTCAAGGACCGCATCGTGCTGGGCAAGGAAATCGTGCCGACCGGCGATCCGACCGCGCAGCTGGACAAGATCCTGGCCGCCAACGGCATCGTTTCGGTGTCCTTCTTCGTGAACGCGGTGAAGACCCAGACCGAAGGCCTGGACTACGTGCTGTCGCGTAAGAACATCCCGCTGGCCGACGGCAAGCTGACCCTGAACCTGTCCGGTAACTACACCCGCAAGAACGAACGCGACGGTGAAGTGCACAACCCGGCCATCGTGGCGGCGGCCGGCCAGTCCGTGCTGGATCCGACCCAGGAAGCGCTGATGTTCACCTCGCGTCCGAAGTTCAAGACCATCCTGGGCGCCGACTGGGATTACAAGAAGCTGAACCTGTCGGTCAACAACACCGTGTTCGGCCCGACCCGCTTCCGCCAGGCCGGCATGGATACCAACCTGGAGACTAAGTTCAAGACCAAGAACGTCACCGACTTCGCCGTCAACTACAACCTGATGCCGAACCTGACCCTGTCGTTCAACGTCAACAACGTGTTCAATACCACGCCTGAGTGGGAATTCCGCGCCCTGAACGCGGAAGGCGAGAAGATCCTGAAGGATGCCAACCAGGTCGCCATCCAGCGCAACCTGATCACCTTCAACGGCCGCTACGACATGGTGACCTACGATGGCTCGCACTTCAGCCAGCTGGGCCGTACCTACGCCGCTTCGCTGAACTGGCGCTTCTAAGCCCTCGGCGTGCCATGGCAAAAATGCCGTCCAGTGCAAGCTGGACGGCATTTTTTATTATAGCTGCGGCAACGGAAATTACAGTATCGTAAGCCTGTCGTAAGTATCAGGCTGATAATGAGGGTAGAGACCAGCACCACGCACACAAGACTGCGGCATTGCCATGAATAACTATATTGGAGACAGCGTGCGCCGCCGGGCGTCCCAGCCGGCGCACGTCCAAACCCTCGTCAGCGCCGCCTCGGCCACCCTGGCCGGCATGGGCGGCGCCATGGCCGTGTATTGGGCCGCCAGTGCCGCCGGGGGCGCGCTGGGACCGTTCGCGCTGGCGACGGTGGCGGCACTGGGCGGCGCCGCTGCCGGCCTGCTGCTGGCGCGCCGCGGCGGCAAGGACGATAACGCGCTGGCCGAAAAGGTGGGCGAGGAAATCGACACCATCATGATCGGCGCCGCCGAGACTTCCTACTTCGTCGATTCGATCAGGAACCGCATCACCGGCGACGTCGAGTCGACCAACGAGATTGCCACGCGCTCCGCCTCCACGGCCCGCAACACGGAAGAAATCGCCGCCAATGCGGAACGCGCGGCGGAAGTCGCCACCATGGTGCGCAGCGAGAGCGTTGCTGGGCGCGGCGCGGTGGACCAGGGCCTCAAGCAGATCAGTGAAGCGCGCGGCAATGCGCAAGAGGCTTCGCAACTGATGCAGGTCTTGCAGGAAAAGTCGCGCAGCATCCACGGCATCACGGCGGTGATCACGGAAATCGCGTCGCGCACCAACTTGCTGGCGCTGAACGCGGCCATCGAAGCGGCGCGCGCCGGCGAACACGGGCGCGGCTTCGCCGTGGTGGCCGGCGAGGTGCGCCAGCTGGCCCAGCGCACGGCGGAAGCGACCGCCGACATCGGCACCATGGTCAAGGCCATCCTGGCCGAGGCGGAACGCGCGTCGGCCGGCATGGCGGTCCTTACCGATAAGGTAGCGCTAGCGGCGGTGGACGTGGAGCGCGTGCACACCAGCTTCAGCACCATCGAGCGCTGCGCGGCGGAATCGCATGGCGAGATCCACAAGATCGCCGTGGCGTCGCGCGAGCACGTGGAATCGACCCGCTTCATCGCCGAGGCCATCGGACATATCCGCGACGGCATGCTGGGCATGCAGACGGAATTGCCGCGCGCGGCCAGCTCCGCGCAGGCGCTGGCGGAACGCGCCGAATCCCTGTTCGAAGCCATCACGGAAAGCAACGCGGCCACGCCGCACGACGCGATCCGCGCCGTTGCACAGCAGGCCGCCAGGGATGTCGGCGCCCTGTTCGAGAAAGCCATCGCCAAGGGCGAGATCAGCGAAGCGGCCTTGTTCGACCGCCGCTACATCCCGATCCCGGACACCAACCCGGTCAAGCACCGCAGCGCCTTCGACCAGTTCACCGACCGCGTGCTGCCACCGCTGCAGGAAGCACTGCTGGCGTCCATGCCGCAGTTGGCCTTTGCCGGCGCGGTCGACAACAATGGCTACTTCCCGACCCACAACAAGAAATTCGCGCAACCGCTGACCGGCGACTACGCCACCGACCTGGTCAACAACCGCACCAAGCGCATCTTCAACGACCGCACCGGCAAGCGCTGCGGCGCCAACACCAAGCCTTACCTGCTGCAGACCTACAAGCGCGACACGGGCGAAGTGATGCACGACCTGTCGGCGCCGATCTACGTCAACGGCAAGCACTGGGGCGGCTTCCGCATCGGCTACCGTTCTGCGGTGAGCGCGCCGGGACGGTAAGCCCGCCCCCGGGCGGTCTTTTTTGTGGTTGGCCCGGCAGCCAGGAGTACAAATGCGGGGCCAGCGCGGGGGGGGCACACCACAGGCGTGTTTATGTGGGGG